>DATKZS010000182.1:0-36491 GCA_035527835.1 bacterium | reverse complement strand
CCGACCCGGCAGAGTTGAGCCGCGCGCGCGAAAACGCCGGCCGAAAAACTATCAGCTCTTGAATAAACCACGCGGAGAGTTCAAGGAAATCATGCATCGGAATCGATACAAGAAGGCTTAAGTTAGTGCCATTCGGGACAGTATACAGGTTTATTGACAGATTGTCCAAGGCATGTTATATTTGTTGGCCATCATGCCCAGGATGTCAAGAGCGGTGGTTGCGGGCGTTCCGCACCATGTTATACAACGGGGGAACCGCCGTCAGAAGACTTTTTTTCGGAGACGGTGCCTGGCACCAACTTAATAGCACCAACTTAATAAATTTAACTCCTTCATCATCTTTTCAAAGCCCTTGATTCCTTTATAGACCGCGGTTAAGTTAGTGTCAGGCACTGACCCCTCTTTCCGGCAACTCCTTCAAATCTGGGGACAGTATACGCAAATCTGGGGACAGTATACGTGTTTATGGAATGCGACTTGTTTACAAATCAATGGTAAAGCGCCAAAGTATCGGCAACGGCATAAATCAATGCAAGATCATCCCTTGAATAGCGGCGGCGGCAACACGGGATCCGGCCCTCCCTCAGGTGCCGGCAGGCAACTCGCCCCTCATCGGTCAATCGCCCCGGCCGCGGCTTTTGCCGGCCAAGGGTGGTCGGCCTCGGAATTGTCCCCAAAACTCGTATACTGTCCCCATATTACTTCTGATACGTAACCCGCTCGTCCTCGTAGCGCAGGAAGACCTTGTCCTTGAGCGCCGCCGCCTTTTGCTCCAGGAGCTCATTATAATTCGTGTCCGCCATCGCCGGCCTCCTTGATCCGCCCGAAATCAGACGCATCAATCTTAGCACGGGAGGCCAAACCCAGGTCAAATGCCGTCAATCAGGCGCCGCGCCGTTGATCGCGCTTTTCCGGCGGCGGGACTCGGCGATGTAATCCTTTTTGCCGGCCATGATTGCAAGGAGTTCCCGGCCGAATTTTTCCGCGATCATGCGATGGGCGAGGTGATTTGGGTGGCAGTCGGTCGGGGCCACCCACAGCGAATTCTCGTCGAGTCCGCGGAAGCATGGAAACAGGTCCACGACCTCAATGCCCTGGGACCGAGCCGCGGCCCCTATTTTCTCGTGGATGATGAGAAAAGGGTGGTTCTCGTTTAGTTCCATTAATACCGGATGGATAGCCAATACGGGGAGCACGTGGTTTTCGCGGCAGCATCTTGCGAACTCGGCGAGATTCTTTTTCACCCTCTGGAAATCGGGGGACCCGTCCTGGTAAGCGGCGAGATAGGTTTGGGTGAGCCGCTTCTCTCCGATCCACCAGTCAATGGGCGCGACCGTGAAGTCCAGGAGCCGGCTATAGGAGCGATAGCGTTTGAGCAGCTTGTTTCCTCCCAGGTAAAGCATGGACATGTACTTCACGTCCATTTGCACGTCATTTAATAAATACCATACCACGCACACGTCGGGCTTGAAATTGAGCACGTACTCCTTGAACAGGGCCAGCTCGGCGGAGGAATCGTAACCGGGCAGGCCGAAGTTGTAAACCTCGAAGCGGCCCAGGAACAAGGGCGCTCGGGACAAATATTCTTCCAATCGCACAGTTATGATGTCTTCCGTCCTGACCCCCTGGCCAAAGCAGAAGGAGTCGCCGATAAAGGCGATCCGGACTTTGTCCGTGCGCTCCAAGGAGAAATCTGGTCCGCGGAACCCGAAATTATTGAAACTATAAACCAGGCTGTTGCCGGGTGCCGCTGAGTATCCCGCTGGGCTTTCGGCCCAGCTTTCACGCAGTTCCGTATAGGGCTTGATAAGATAGGGTACTCCCGGGGGCGGGGAGGTGACGAGAGCGGGCTTGTAGTCCAGGCCGTACTTGACGCCATGCGCCACGCGGGGCTCCACTCCGGCGACTCGCAACGTCGCCTCCGCGACAAGCAGGGAGATAATGAGCGCGGCCGCGCTCAGCGTAATTCTCTGCATGAATTTCTTCACTAATTCTGGGGACAGTATACAGGTTTATTGACAGATTGTCAAGGGCATGTTATTTTTACTGCCCATCATGCCCAGGATGTCAAGAGCGGTGGTTGCGGGCGTTCCGCACCATGTTATACAGCGGGGAAACCGCCGTCAGAAGACCTTTTTTTCGGAAGGGGATTACGAGGTATATAAGGACCTGATGGCGCAGTGGTGCGGCAAGCGCGGGGTCGAGGTCTGGGCCTATTGCCTCATGCCCAACCACGTCCATCTTATCGCGGTGCCCTCGAGCGCGGAGGCTCTGGCGCTGGCGGTTGGGGAGGCGCATCGGCGTTACACTCGGATGGTCAACTTCCGGGAGGGGTGGCGCGGCCATTTGTGGCAGAGCCGTTTCGGGTCGTATGTTCTGGACGAGGTTTACCTTTTCACCTGCGCGCGTTATATTGAGCTTAACCCGGTGCGGGCTGGCCTGGCGGAGCGGGCGGAGGACTGGGAATGGTCGAGCGCGCGGGCGCACCTTTCGGGGAGGGATGACTCTCTGGTAAAGGCGCGGCCGTTGCTGGACAAGGTTTTGTATGGTTGGAGGGAGTTTTTGACGCTTTCGGTTGGCGGTTCGGAGGCGGAGCTTTTGCGCAGGCACGAGCGGACGGGGAGGCCGCTGGGGAGCCGTGATTTTGTGAATGGTCTGGAGTCATCGCTCGGGCGGCGTCTTTTGCCGGGCAAGGGCGGCCGGCCTCGGAAGCTGCCGTAAAACTCGTATACTGTCCCCATGATACCTTACAAGGACGATAATCCGACGCGGACGGCGCCGGTGGTGACGGTGGGGCTGATCGCGGCCAACGTGCTGGTGTATTTATTTTTCCGGCTGCAAGGGGGCCGGGCGTTCCAGGCGGCGGTGTTCGAGTTCGGGCTGGTGCCGCGCGAGCTGTGGTCGGGGAACCTGCCGGGGAGCACGGGCCTCAGTCCGCCGCTTTCGATCCTGACCTCGATGTTCATGCACGGGGGACTTTTGCACCTCTCCGGGAACATGCTGTACCTGTGGATTTTCGGGAACAACATCGAGGACTACCTGGGGCACGTGCGGTTTTTGATTTTTTATCTGGGGTGCGGGTTGATCGCGGCCTTTGCTTTCATTTTCTTCAACCTGGGTTCCACGGTGCCGATGGTGGGCGCTTCGGGGGCGATCGCGGGGGTGTTGGGAGCATACCTGGTGTTGTATCCTTGGGCGCGGGTGCACGCGCTGGTGTTCATTTTTTTCTTCGTGACGACGGTGCTGATCCCGGCGTGGGTGCTTCTGGGTTTCTGGTTCGTGCTGCAGGCGGTCAGCTCTTTGCCGTCGCTGGGCGGGTCGCAGACGGGGGGAGTTGCTTACCTGGCGCACGTCGGTGGATTCGCGGCGGGTTACCTTTACATCCGGGTGCGGGCGCGGAAGAAGCGGCCGTATCGGGTGACCGGAAGATGGCGCGGGTGATGGCATCCGGCCCTTTGTGCTACTAACATGCAAGACGCATAAATTTCTTTGCACTTTTTGCGAGATCATGCGCAACCGGCTGAAAGAGTCAATGAACAAGGATCTAAAGGATATTCAGGATCAGTGCTGTCCAAAATAAACGGACCGGAGAACCGCCAAGACGCCAAGAGCGCCAAGGATTATTTTTTAACACGATTTTAAGAAGGCTTGAGTGCGAATGTTTCTGGCTTGGCGCTGCCGTCGGCCGGTTCGCCAAGCCGGTTGGAGCCAACGCTCCGGAGCTGTTCTTTGCCGGGCCGCCAAGAAACATCAGGTTTTACTTGGCGATCCTTGGCGCTCTTGGCGTCTTGGCGGTTTTCGTACGGCCTATTTTGGACAAGAGTGATTCAGGATAAAAAATCTTATCCTAAACATCCTGAATATCCTTGTTAATAAATTCCTTGGTTGCGGCCTTGAACCGCGCCGGGGAATTATGAGATGTGGAGAGTAAGGTGAGTGACGTTTCCGCGATTGCTCCGTTCGATTTTCACGTGCACACTTCGTTCTCGCATGACGGGGAGGGCACGGTGGAGGAGTATTGCGAGCGGGCGGCGTTGCAGCACCTCAAGGCGGTGGGATTTTGCGAGCACGTTGACCTGGACCCGCGCGACTTCGTGTCGGGCCGGCACGATTACGAGGCGTACCGGGCGGCGGTAACGGAGGCGCGGCAGAAGTGGGGCGATCGGCTGATCATCAGGATGGGCGCGGAGGTCGGATATGTTCCGCGCATTCACGACGAGATCCGGGGATTTCTGCAGGAGCATCCATACGATTTCGTGATCGGGTCGGTGCACGCGATCGGCGACGGGGCGTCGGGGGTATCGGACGAGTACGAGGCGCTGGAGACGTTCGCGCGGATGGAGCTGATGGAGGCGTACGAGGAATACTTCGAGGCGGTGCGGCAGATGGTGGTGGGCGGCCAGTTCGACGCGGTGGGGCACCTGGACCTGGTCAACCGCTACGGGGTGAACTATCTTCCGGAGCGTCTGGAGTGGGGCCGGTTTTACGGGACGCTCCGGCGGATCTTCGAGGGCGTGATCAAGCGGGAGATGGCGATCGAGGTCAACACCTCGGGTCTCCGTCAGGGTCCTCAGGCGACGTATCCGCCGCGCGAGCTGTTGCAGTTGTATCGTGAGGTCGGCGGTGAAAAGGTGATGATCGGCTCGGACGCTCACTGCTTGAAGGACCTGGGCGCGGGTGTGCCGACAGCGCTCAAGCTGGCGCGCGACCTGGGTCTGAATCCGTTCGTGTGTTTTCGGGAGCGGTCTCCGGAGGAGATCAAGTGGTAGGCGCCGGTCCGGTTCTAATTCCCCGCGGATTCGGTTATAGTATGAAGCATGGATGGTCCCGCGTCCGCGCCGCCTGATTCGCGCGCCGCACGCGCCGCATGGTACGCGGCCTACGCGCTGCTCGCCCTGCTGACGGGACTCAGGTTCCGTGGTTTTGCCTTTGACGATCCGTTCATCACTTACCGGGTGGCGCGCAACATCGCGGAGGGGCAGGGCTGGGTTTACAACCTGGGCGAGCGCATCAACGCGGTCACCAACCCGCTCTATACCCTGCTCCTGGCCGGGCTGCATTTAATCACCAGCGTTGATTTCCCGACGCTCGGCGCTGCCGTCACCATGGCGGGTCTTTTCCTGGCCGCGGTTTTTCTGGCGCGGCTCATTGACGGGAGCGGCCTCGCTCCCGCCGGCCGGCTGGCCGGTCTGCTCGTCATTATCCATCCGCTGCTCGTTGGCTGCATGGGCATGGAGACCGGGCTGCTGCTCGCGCTCTCGCTCGGGGCGGTGCTGGCGTGCGCGCGGGAGAGATGGACGCTTGGGTCCGCGCTGTTCGGGCTCGCCGTGCTGACCAGGCCGGACGCCGTGGTCCTGGCCGGCGTTGCGCTCATATATTATTCGTGGTCCCGGAAAAAAGCGCCCGGGTTAACGGCGGCCATCGCGTTCGCGCTGGTGATCGCGCCGTGGCTGATTTTTTCATGGTTCCGTTTCCACGAATTGTTGCCGCACACCCTGACCGTGAAGAGCGCGCAGGGCGCGGTGCCGGCAATCTGGCAGAGCCGCTGGGTTTACCTGCAAACGCTCGGGAGCATCATGGAGAGGGCCTTATTCCCGCCGGACCTCACCGGCATTATCGCGCTCATCCTGGCCGTGGCCGGAGTAACGGCGGCCATCTGCGGGAAGGACCCGTGGCTGCGGGTCGTGCTGGCGTGGGCCGTTCTTCATGCGGCAGCGTATGGAGTTGTGCTGCGGGTCCCGGCCTATACCTGGTATTTCGCGCCCGTGGTCCTGGCGTATTGCCTGGTGCTCGCGCAGGGCGCGGCCGAAGTGATGGGGGCGGCAACAAAACTGAAGAGGCCTTATGCGCCGTTCGCGCTGCTGTTCGGCGCGGGACTACTGATCTGGGCCGTTTGCGAGATGAGCGGGACCGCGGAGACGCTCCGGCGCTGGTTCAACCCGGTCCACGGCGCGCACGCGCTCGGCTACCTCGCGCTCGCCATCGCCGCATCGGTTCTCGCCGCCGCGCGGTTGCGAGGGCGGAGATGGGCCCGGACCGCGGCCGCGCTCGCGCTCTGTATCGCGGCTTTCCTGCCCCGCAATTGGGTGGGGCTGCTCCAGCTCACCCAGGCGCCCACCGCGCAGTACTTTTATTACAAGGCCGCCGCGGACTGGATCAGCGCGAATGAGCCCGCGGCCAAGACGGTGGGCGCGCACGAGATCGGGGTGCTGGGGTATTTTTTGCCGGACCGAACGATCATTGACCAGTGCGGCATCCCGACCCCCGGCGCGGCCGAGCACATGGCGGCGGGCGACATGACCTGGTGGGTCCGGGCCTACCGGCCGGAGCTGATCGTGCTGCATCCGTACCGCAAATGGTGGCAGGGTTCGGAAGGCCCGCTGCTCGACGCGCCGTGGTTCAAGAAGGCCTACCAGCGGATAGCGCTCATCCCGTCCCGAGACGCCTCCGGCCGGCCCGTGGTCATTTCCGGGGCCGAGGCAACGGACCGGGGCCAGGACCAACGGCTCGCCGGCAAACTCGAAAAGCATTCGTCCGAAATCTGGCGGCTGCAATATCCCGGGGCGGTTCCGGGGCCATGACTGAAAATTTCCGAGCTTTGGCGTTCCCCTTTTCACGGGTGGAATCAAGAGTGGAGTTGGAGAGCTGATGAGAGTCCGGAAAGCGGAGAAGATTCGGGAGACGGCGTTCGAGGCGGGGCTGGAGGGGATCAGGCTGCGGGGAGCGTGGTACATTAACCCGGCGCGGGCGCGGGCGCCGGTGGTGCTGATCCTTCATGGCATCCCGCGGGCCAAGCCGCAAGCGGGCGACCGGTCGTACCGGGAGATCGCGATGCGCTTCGCGGAGCGCGGCTTCCTGTCGCTGATTTTCAATTTCCGGGGCGCGGGGAGCTCGGAGGGCGACATCAGCATGGCGGGTTGGACGCGGGACCTGGCGGCGGTGGCGGAGTTCGCGCGGGGATTGCCGGGTGCGGACGCGTCGCGGGTGGCGCTGCTGGGATTTTCGGCGGGGGGCGCGGTGGCGATTTACCATGCGGCGCACGATGCGGGGGTCGGGGCGGTGGTGAGCGGGAGCTCGCCGGCGCGCTTTTCTTTTTTACAGCAGGCCATGCCGTCGGAGCATTGGGTGAAGCTTTTCCGGGAGATCGGTCTGATCCGGTCGGAGGGCTTTCCGGCAGACCTCGAGGCGTGGGAGGCGGAGTTCCAGATGATCGAGCCGCTGAAGTGGGTGGACAGGGTGTCGCCGCGGCCGCTCCTCATCATGCACGGAGCGGAGGACGAGCTGATCCCGGTCGCGCAGGCGCGCGAGCTGTATGAGCGGGCGCGCGAACCCAGGGAGCTCAAGATCATCGCGGGCGGCAAACACCGCCTGCGCATGGACCCGGCGGCGTTAGCGGTGGCGGAGGAATGGCTGGAGAAGTGGAGCAAGAAAGAGAATTGAATCAGAAGAAGAAAGATAATTGAACCACCAAGACACCAAGGAAACGAAGAATTTATTTCAGTGCTGTTAAAAACAAACGGACCGGAAAACCGCCAAGGCGCCAAGAACGCCAAGAATCACGATTTTATTTCAATCTCAGTCCAGCTTCCGGCCAAATGATTCTTTCTTGGCGTTCTTGGCGCCTTGGCGGTTTTCTTAGCTCCTATTTTGGACAAGAGTGACTTTAAATAGCAGAGGCAGCGTGATACAATCAAATGATCTGATGCGGAAGCGGGGACGATGATGGTGGACGCTGATGTCATAATTACCGGCGCGGGCCCGGCCGGGCTGATGACCGCGATGAGCCTTGCCGCCGCCGGCCGCAGGGTCGTCGTTTTCGAAAAAAAATCCCGCGACTTGATCGGCAAGCCCATCCGCGTCTCCCTCGAAAAGCGCGTATTCAGCGAGGTCGGCCTGGCTCCGCCCGAGCCGCCGGAGCTGATCGCGCCGCCGCTCGCGCGCGAGCTCCTCTCCCCGGACCGCAACTTCAAGCTCCGGCTGCGCGAGCTGCCGCTGGTCACCGTTGACCTGCGCGCGTTCCTGTCGCGTCTGGCCGCGGAGGCCGAGGCCGCGGGCGCGGAGCTGATGTTCGAGACCAACATCACGGGGCCGGTGCTCACGGCCGGCCGGGTGACCGGAGTGGTCGGCTCGGACGCCCAGGGCCGGCTGCTCGAGCTCACCGCGCCGCTCTCGATTGACGCGAGCGGAATTTTCGGCGCGCTCCGCCACCGGCTGGACGAGAGCATGGGGGTGGAGATCGAGATCTCGCCGCGCGACGTGGCGAACGCCTGGCAGGAGTCGCGGGAGATTGACCGCGAGGCGGTGATGGAGCTCCTGTCCAAGAACCGCATCCGCCCGCAGATCGCGGTGCTGCGGGTCGGGATCATGGGCCCGTACTCGATGTTCGGGGTGTACGTGGACATGGACAACGACCGGGTGGAAGTGACCGTGGGTCTTTTGCACGACGAGGCCTACCCCACCGCCCGCGAGCTCGCGGAGCGCTACGGGAGCTCGCACCACTGGATCGGCGAGCCCATCGCGGCGGCGGGCGGGCTCATCCCGGTGCGGCGGCCGCTCGACTCGTTCATCGCGCACGGGTTCGCCTGCGTCGGCGACGCCGCGTGCCAGGCCATTCCCCAGCACGCGAGCGGCGTGACCTCCGCCCTCATCGGCGGCAAGATCCTGGCCGGCGTGGCCGACGCCGCCCTCGAGCGCGGCGACACCTCCCGCGACGCGCTGTGGCCGTACAACGCAAGGTACATGCAGGCGCGCGGCGCGGCGCAGGCCAACTCCGACCTGTTCCGGCGCTTCCTGATCGGGCTTACCACGGACGAGCTCTCCGCGCTGTTCTCGCGCGGGCTGATCACGGAGGAAGCGATCGTCGGCTCGCTCGACGGCATGGCGCTGGAGCTGCCCCGCGCCGCCGTCTTCACCGCCGCGCTGGGGCTGCTCGGCCGGCCCGGGCTGCTTAGCCGCCTCTGGCGCCTGTCCCGCGACTCGCTGCGCGTCCTCGATGTGTACAACTCCTATCCGGAGGAGTACGACCACGCAGGGTTCAAGCGCTGGCGCGAGCAGGCCGCCAGGATTTTCAACAAGTGGGACATCTCCGCGCCCCCGGCCCGCGAACCAAAAGAAGGCGAACTGACCGAGCCGACCGTATCCGAAAAATAGAAGATGAACGCCAAGACGCCAAGACCGCCAAGATAAGAATTAATATTTATTGCCTGGCGTTCTTGGCGTCTTGGCGTTTATCTTATGCCCCAATCTTTTCCATTCTCAACAGCTCCATTCCCGCCTCCACCACCCTCTCCACGGAAACGCCCTCAAGTCCCTCCCGGTCAGGGAGCGGGCTTAAGTTGATCGCGCGCGCCTGCTTGACGCCCCAGATCGCGGGATCGGTCGGGCCGAAAACGGCCGCCACCGGCGAGCCCAGCGCCCCGGCGAGATGGGAGACGCCGGAGTCGTTGCCGAGGACCAGGCGCGCGCTTTTGAGCAGGGAGGCCAGCTCGATGCTGGTTAAGTTTGCAAAGCGCGCGGCCAGGCGCGGGCCCAGCGCGCGGGCGAGCGAGACCTCGGCTTCCTGGTCGGCGGGCCCGGCGAGGGAGGCGATGGGGAGGCCGCTCAAGTCGCTCAGCCTCGCGGCCGCCTCCGCGAAATTTCCCGCCGGCCAGTTCTTCCGCGCCGACCCGCTGCCGGGATGGACCAGGATGCCGGGAAATTCAGGGCCCGCCGCCAGAGCATCTTCCGGAAGATCGAGCCGCGGATACTCCGGGACCTTGCCGATGCCAAGCTCCTTGAGCGGCCGCGCCATCACGCCGGTGACGTGACCCGATCCCGGCCCCGGCGGAAACTCCTCCCGGAGTGCCGCTACTTTAAGACCCGCGCCCCGCAGATGACCCAGCAACGCCGGCGATCTCATCCAGGACACGGCGAGGTCGAAGCGGGCGAGGAATTCGTGGAGCTCCGGGGGCAGGGGAGCGTCATTGAACAGCGCGTGAAAGCCGGGGCCGTCGAGCGAGAGCGCCTCATCAACCACCCCCGCCGCCTTGAGGAGCGCGAGCCAGGAAAGGTTCCCGACCGCCGTGACCTCCGCGCCCTCGAATTTTTCCCGCATCGCCCCGATCGCGGGCAAGGTATTGGCCAGGTCGCCGAGAGCGCCGGCATGAAAAATCAGGATTCTCATTTTGGGTTACATAAAAATCGCATCCCCAATTTTCGGCCCTGTTTAGAGGCCATGTTCAGGGATCATGTGCAGGACCAGGGCCGGCCAGGTGAAGCTCTTGGCGCCCCTTCCCGCTCCCGTTTGCGGGCGGTAAAACTCGCGGAAGCCGTGGCGGTCAATCATCAGCGCCGTCCGTCTGGTGATCTCTTGGGCAATGTCCTCGCGGCCCAGGGTTTTAGCCGCGCGCGCGGCCATCCAGTTCATATTGATCCAGATGCAGGAGCCGCGCCAAAGCTGGCCCCGCAACAGGCCGGGCGGGTCCTTCCTCATCTCGGAAACCGAGTTGAAAGGCACCAGCCACGGCGCCCAAAAGTGACGGGGCGAAACCAGATATTCGGCGATCACCCGCTCCGCCTTGTTTGCGCTCACCAGACCCGTCATCAGGACCACCAGACCGGTAAGGCTGGCGCGGTGACAGAGCTTGGGGCTTTTGACGTCATATCTGGGGTAGAAAAATCCGGTCCGCTCGTTCCACAGATGTTCCTCCATGGCTTGCACGATGTTTTGCGCTTTACTTTGCCAGCGGTCGGCGCGCGCAACGTCGCCGGATTTTCGGTACAGCCTGGAAACCGACAGCGCGCCCGCGGCCGTGAGCGCATTCAAACCGGGGTCTTCCAGCACAAAGACATTGGCCTTTTTGATCTGGTCGAGGTCCCAGTTGAAGCTGGAATAAAGCCGTATCATCTGGTCACTTCGCTGCTCGATCTTGGCGAATGCCATGGGGTCCCAGGGATTGATGCCCAACACCTCGTCATAAGAGGGCGCCATGTCGGTGCCCGGCTCCCACCGATGAACTGCGCAGACCAGGCCATCGCCGAAAAAGTCTCGGGAACCCGTCAGGTACTCGAGGCACTTCTCCATTTTGGGCAACAGCGCGAGCACGCGGGCATCGCCCGTGCGGTTATAGAGCTCTTCGGCGGCCACCAGGAACGATGGGGGATCGAGCATATATGACCTTGCGTCCTCGTCAAACATCTCCCGCCCGAACCTCTTATAAGTCCCGTCCTCCGCAAGTGGCATCTCCGGCGGCACCGCCTCATGGGGCACGCGGCCGGACTCGACCTGGAAGTTGAAAATGGCATCGAGCTCGGCCAGCGCCGACTCCGGGTCGAAAATCGCCTGCGAGATGACGTTCCAGCCGGAGTCCCACGCATAGAAGCGCTTGTAGTTCGCAAAAGAAGGCAGATGGAAACGGCCCAGCTTCGAAACCACCTCGTTGCCGAGAAAAATCCTCTTGGCCTCTTCGCAAAGCCTTTGTTCCATCATCCCTGGATCAGGAATGACGGTGTTATCAACGCTCGAATCCCCTGGATGTGACAATGCTCTGGCGGAATTGAAAGCAAACGACGGCAAAGCGCCCGCCGCCACCGTGGCGATGAACTCTCTTCTCTTCAAAGTATTACCTCCCTGCCCCCGTTCACTTTGGCCCCGTTCACTTCATTGAGAACACCGCGCTCACGGCGGCGTGGTCGGAGACGCGGTGATGGTCGGCGGTCATGAGGGTGGTGACGTCGCGGCTTACAAGGTCGAGGCCGCGAAAGAGGACCCAGTCAATTTTGACGATGCAATGGAGCGAGTCGTCGGGGAAGAAGCACCAGCCGGTGGGGGTCCAGTCGTGGGCGAAGGCGTTTTGCAGGCCGATCTTTTTCGGCACGCGCAGGGCGGCGGAGTGGGGGATGGAGTTGAAGTCGCCGCCCATCACCACCGGGCCGGTGAACGCCGCCGCGTCCGGGAAGACCTCTTCGAGCTGCACGGCGCGGAGCGGATGGATGGTGTTGCTCTCCAGGTGCAGGCAGAAGACGCGGGCCTGGCGGCCGTCCGGGAAATTCACGGTGGCGGCCAGGGCCACCACTCCGCCGCGCCGGGGCTGGCCGTAGATCCAGCCCCACCGCTCCCAGGAAAAAAATACGCGGTGGCGGAGAACGGTGACGTCGGTCAAGGGGAACGGGCTCAGGATGGCGTTGCCGTGGGTGGCGGGGGTGGCGGGCGTCTGGTCGTTAAGCTCGACGTACTCGACCACGAAGGCCATGTCCATGTTGAGGTTCTCAGCCAGGTCGCGGGCGATGAAGCGGTCGCCGCTGCGGCGGTGATACTTGTCGCACTCGGAGAGCAGGAGCACGGTGGCGGGGTTGCGGCGTTGCAGCTCGCGGAAGTAGGCGAGCTCGTCGTCAAAATGGACGCCGCGCTCCAGGTTGAATGCGACCACCTGGAACTCGCCGGTGAAGGGGACGTCGCCTCGGCTGAAGCTCGCGAGCTCGGGCGTGTCCAGCTCGGAGTGTTTGGCCGGTTTGGTGGGCGGGACACTCCTGTCCCGCGCCCCCGCCGGCGCCGCCAGGGCAAGCATGAGTACAAATACGATGGCGGCCGAGAATTTTTTCATGTTCTCATCATTCCTGTCCCATGCATTTCCCCGAAGGGGAATAATGTGAGTAGCCGGGTGGTGAAACCCCCGGAACATCGAGCGACGCCGTTCCGACCCTGAAGGGGCCGCACCTCCCCGCCGCTTTTGGTTCAACCCCTTCAGGGTTGATACCTTGTGGGGGCGCTGTTCCGTAGGTTGCACCTACGGCTACTCATATTGCACCCCTTGCGGGGTGCGGGGACCTTGGCGCTCCATCTTCCCTCATCCATGCACGTAGTCGCCGACCTTTCTCATCCACTTCATCTCGTCTTCGGAGAGCGGTCCGCGGTCGAGGGTGGCCAGGGCCTCGTCCATCTCCGCGGCGTTTTTAGGACCGGTCATGACCACGTCCACCGCCGGGTGGGTGAGGGCGAAGCGGTAGCAGTCGGAGGCGCGGGGCGTTTTTTCGCCCGGCGGCATTTTTCCGGGCTTCAGGAGCTTGCCCCACCGGGTGGCGGTGTAGGTCACGATTCCGGGCCGGCCCTTTTCCGGCAGCTTCGGGAACACCTGTTCCTCGGCCCCGCGGTGCGCGGCGTTGTAGCGGATGTGCAGGACGTCGAACGCGCCCGTTTCCGCCATCTTCGGAAAAGCCGGCCGGTGATGGCCGCTCACGGCCAGGAACTTGACCTTGCCGCTGGCTTTAAGCCTTTGCGCGGCCTCGACGATCCGAGGCGCGGGCATGGAGTTGTGCCAGCCCAAGAGCAGCACGTCGGCATAATCGAGCTTGGCCTTCTTGAGCGCGCGCTCGACGCTCGCGGCCATCATCGAGGCCACGCGGTTATAGACCTGGACCACGATCACGAGCTCGCCGCGCTTGCCCTGGCCGCAGAGCTGGCGGATGGCGCGGCCCATGTTGTCGCGCCGGAACGAGCCCCAGTAAAAATAGTTGCAGCCGCGGTCAAAGGCCTTGAGGAATGACTCGGTGGGCGCGCCATATCCCGCGGCCACGCCCAGCCGTCCGACCGCGAGGCCGGTCTTTCCCAATACCCGTTTTGGCTTGAATTCCATTCTTCCCCCTATCGCCTTGATTCGCCGGGCATCTTCACCCGGCGCAACCTGAGACCGCGCCAGGTCAATGATGTCCGATCATCCGCTACAGCTTGTACCCCAGCGTCGCCACGATCATGTAGTCCTCCAGATCGTAAGCCCAGTGGTATTGGCCTTCGAGGTTAAGGACCAGGTGGTGGCGGCTGTTCCAGATCATGCCGGCCTTCACGGAGTAACCGGTGAACTGCACCTGGTTGTCGCCGCCCAGCCAGCCCGCCTTGTCCGTGTCCTCGATCACCGTGTAACTGAACCCGCCGCCGACATAGGGCAGGAGGTAGTCAATATAGTTGGGGCCCACGCTCAATTCGAGCGAGCCGCGGAAAAGGAGCAGGCTGATTTTGTCCACGTTGTTCACGGGGTCCGGGAACTTGACGTTCGAGGCATGGAGCCGGGCGTCCAGGTAACTGGTGTCCACGATCAGGAACGCCCGGTCCCGGAGGGGTTGGATGTAACGGAGCTGGATGGCCAGGCCCGGCGCCGTGGCGAACTCGTCGCGGAAACCGACCTCCACCTGCGCCACCGTGGCGCCCAGCATCACGTCCGAGGTGATGACCCGCATCATGACCGCTCCGGCGTTGATGTACCCTCCCTCGAACGACGCCTTGCGGTCCTGGGCGGCCTGTTCGGGCTTGGGTCGGAGCAGGGCCGCCACCCGCCTCTTCCCGCCCCTGCCGATCTCGAGGGAGCGGGTCTCGGCGTTATAGCCGTCCATCTCGATCCTGATTTCATGGGTCCCGGGCGTAAGCCTCAGTTCCAACGGGGTCCGGTCACGGGCGGGGACGCCGTCAACATAGACCACGGCGCCGGCCGGCTCGCTATATACCTGGACCACTCCGGCCTCCGAAGTGTCGCCGTCGCGGGTGGCGGGCGGTTCGGAGGAAATGGCGCGGCCCGGCGGCAAGACGAGAAAGAGGACGGAAGCAACCATTAACGCCATGGAGCCAACGCCGCGACTGGCGAGCAGGCTTTTGTTCAATGTTTCCATCGCGGAGTCCATATTCTCCCATCTTGGAGCCCATATCAAGTGGGCAGCGGGGCCATGGTGCTTTACAGCGGGCCTCGCATGCGTTACTAATAAATGAGCATGGCGCACGATCAGAATAATCGGACCCTGCCCGGGAAACACAAGGCGTTGTTCGCGCTCCCGGTACTGCTCATTTTCCTGGTCTTATTGGAAATCGTATTGCGCGGGTTCGGTCTGTTCGCCCCGGAAAAGACCTTCACCGTTTTCACCGGCGCGGACGGCCGGCCGCGGGTGCGCTATGAGCTTAACGGCCTGAAGCCGGAGTTCAGCCCGGAAAAGGAGAAGGGCGCGCTCCGGATCATGATCGCGGGAGGGAGCACGGCGCTCGGTTTTCCGTATCATCCGCGTTCGAGCATCGGAGCGCGGCTGGCCGCACTTTTGGAGGACTCGCTGCCGGAGGGCCGGGTCGAGGTCATCAACCTGGGGCGCATGGGCATGGACTCGGCGGAGGTTGAGGCGGTGGTGAGGGAGGCGCTCGGGTACGGGCCGGACCTGGTCATCGTTTATTCGGGCCAGAACGAGTTCATCTCTCAGCTTCGCGCGACTCCGGTGCTCAAGGCGTTGGAGGGAATTAAACGCGGGTCCGGTCTGGGCCGGATCCGGGTGGCGAGGATGATCGGCCGGGCCGCGGACCTGTTGGCGGGCGGCGCCATGCTCACCACGATGAAGTCGGTTGATGAAAACGCGGACGTGGGCCTTACGCTGCCCCCGCCCGCGCCGCTGTCCGCCGCCGTCTATCAAAAGGTGCTGGACGATTACCGCCGGTCCATGGAAAAAATCGCGCGCGATTGCCGCGCCCGCGGCGTGCCCGTCATCCTCTCCACCATGGCCTCGAACCTCCGCGACTGGCCGCCCGATCTCCGGTCGGTTCCGCCCGCTTTCCCGGAAATGTACCGGAGGGACGCGCTGGAAGCGATTCTCAAGGCCCGGGAAATGACTGAAACAAGTGAGGCGGCCGCTGGGCAGCCTGTTCCGGGGCTGCACCACGGCGCCCCGATGCCGCCGATAGACGACACGATGATGAATTATGAAGAAGCCCTCAAGATCCTGGCGCAGGCCAGGGAGCGCTATCCGGGCTATGCCGCGATCTCGTTCGAGCTTGGCCGCATCAAGACCGCCCTGGTGGAAATGGGCATGAAGAGGCCGGACCGTGATGAAGACCGCCTCGTGTTGGATGGCGATTCAGCGCGGCCGGAGGAGGGCGGCGAGCCGGAGAAGGTCATGGGGCTGGCTTCGGACCTCCCGGTCCTCGATCCCGCGTATCAGGAAAAGCTCCGGGCCGAGGCCCTCTCGGATTTCAAGCGCGCGCGTGACGAGGAGGCCAGGGTGGTCATGTCCAACCGCGCGCCTTCCGCGATCAACGAGATCGTGCGGGAGGTGGCGAGGTCGGACAACGTCTTGCTGCTCGACACCGAGAAGCTGATCGAGGAGTCGTCATACCTGGCGCCGGGCTTCGACTGGTTCGACGACCACTGCCATCCGAATTTGTGGGGCCAGCAGGTGATTGCCGAGGCGTTCTACGATCTCATCCGGGAGAGCGCCGAAGAACCGGGCGGCGCGGGCCCCGAAGCCGTGCTGGGCGGGGTCTGGAGCAAGCTCCCATGGGCCGAGCCTTCGCCATGGGACGAGCAAGCCTTCCTGGCCTCGCACGAGGTTGACGACCATTTCCTTCATAATGTTTTCCTGCGTCTGGGAATATATCTGGGGCTGGAAAAGGACCTGCCCGGCCATTCTCGCGCCACGCGGGAACGGCTTAGCCGGGCCGCGGAAAAAGACCCGGCCGATCCGCTGCCGGTTGTCCTGGAGGCCCTGGTGGCCGCGGATTACGGCGAGTCGGCCGAGGCCGCGGGACTGCTTCGCACCGTGTATGTGGAGAGGCTTTCCGACCTGGGGAAATGCCTGGCCCGTTATTTCGCATCGGCCGACCTCCGGCAGGGCGTGTTCATGGCGCGGCTCCGGCCCGGACCCGGCAACCCGCCGCTGCGCGGGCTCCTGAAAAGCGGGATGTTCGAATCGGAGGAAGGAAAGAGCCATGAGCTGACCCAGCTTGCCCTTGACCGGTTCACTTTCTTCCTTGACCTGGATGCCGGCGGCGCCGACATCAGCGGGGCCATCAGGCAAGGCCTGGATAACCGCGCCAGGTATGCGGAGCAGCGCCAAGGCAAGGTCGAGCCATTAATACTGGCCGACGCGGAAAAAGTGGAGGTGCTCGATCCCGGTCCTGGCGCCAAGCTGACCCGGGTGGGCCAAACCGCGCAATATTCAATTGAAACCGGGATTGCGTTTATTACCACCGGCCCGGTTCAAATCAATCCGCTGGCGTTTGATCGTCTTGCCCTGAAGCTCGGGAAAAATATTGATGCCCGGAGCTTTTTGGGGATTGAATGGATATATTTGGACTATTCAGGTAAAACAATAGCATGCGATATGAAAATACCCCTCGATTCCCGGCCCAGGGAAGAGACGCACTACATCGGGCTTTCCGGCCTTCCCCGGTGGGTGCTGGCGCGGGAAGTCAGGGAGATCAGATTGACGCCAGGAAGCCCGGGAAATTTTGATATGTATTATCTGAAATTGGAGCACGCCGATTGAGAAAATTTTTAATGCATTATCGAGGGATTTCATGAAGACAAACGAGGCGGACAATAATAGAGTTTGCGAAGCGGGCCTTCTCGTCGCGCTGGAAGCCTTCCGCGAGGCGAGCCAGGGCGGAATCACGCCCTCCGAGCTCGACGGGGTGCTCCGCGAGGTGACGGCCGATTTCCAGCCGCCGGACAAGCCGAAAACGGCCCGCGAAAAATTGATGAGCGAGCTGGTCGAGTTCATGGAGCTCGATCTCTCGGATTACGCCTATTCGCTCGCCACCCACGACACCAAGGCCATCGGGAAATTCCAGGACCGGGTCAAACAATGGGCCGGCCGGCTCGAACAAGAGGCCGCGGCCAAGAGCGGAGGAAAGAGTTAATGGAAGGATCGCTGGCGCTGGGCATCGGACTCGCCATCCTGGCCTCCACCAACATCAACGTGGGCAAGGGCGTCCAGAAATGGAAGGTCCACATCTGGGGCAAGAAAGGGCAGATGTTCAACAAGGAGAACCTGCCCGACACGCTCATCTGGTTCGTCGGGCTCGCCCTCACCGCCTCCGCCGTGGTGATCCTCCCCCTCGCCCTCAAGTACACCGAACGCACCTCCATGGTCAGCTCCTTCAACGGCGTCGGCATGATCGGGCTCGTCATCTTCGCCTGGCTCGTGCTCCACGAAAAGATCGGGTGGCGGGAGCTCGGCGGCGCCGGCCTCGTGCTCGCCGGAACCGCCCTCATGAAATACTTCGACGCGCCGGTCGAGCAGAAGTCCTTCTCGCTCACGAGCTTCCTCATGTCCTTCGGCGCCATCTTCGGCGGCTTCGGCCTGCTCGCGCTGTACTCCTGGAAGACCAACCGCTTCTACGGCTTCTCCGTGGGCTCGCTGCCCGGCATCCTCATCGGCTCCGCCATGATCCTCGCCGACATGGGACTGGTTGATACCGGCAACAGCATCATCGGACTCGTCACCAACCCGCTGGCCATCTTCGGCTTCATCTGCGGAGTCATGGCCACCGTCTTCACCCAGTTCGCCTTCTGGCGCGCCAAGGCCATGGTCGTCGTGCCCACCATCAACTCCTTCATCATCCTCGCCCCCGTCGTCATCGAATACTTCACCTTCGGCCAGTCCCTGAAACCCGTCCAGTACGCCGCCATCGCCGTCATCATCGCGGGCGTCATCCTGCTCACCGCCACGGAAAAGTCGGACCGGATCGAGGGGGTGAAGAAGGAGTGAGGCTTGAGGCGTGAGGCTTGAGGCTTGCGTGCAAGGTCGCGGCCAAGGACGCTCGCACAACTTAACGCTTGAGACCGGGAAAAAAATCGGGAGGTCGGGAAGATGGCAAAAGTGATGATCCCCACGGTGGGGGCGTTGAAGGATTGGGTGGGCAAGGAAGTGGGGGTGAGCGAGTGGAAGCGGGTGACGCAGGAGGAGGTTGACCTGTTCGCGAAGGCGACGGGGGACATGCAGTGGATCCATACGGACCCGGAGCGGGCGGCCACGGAGTCGCCTTATAAGAGGACGATCGCGCACGGTTATTTTACTTTGAGCCTGGCGCCGATGCTGCGGGCCCAGATCGTGGACGTGGAAAAGAAGCGGATGACGATCAATTACGGGCTCAACAAGCTGCGGTTCCCGGCGCCGCTGCCGGTGGGGGAAGAGGTGCGGATGCGGGCGCTCCTTACCGGCGTGGAGGACATCAAGGGCGGGGTGCAGAGCACGTGGACGCTCACCTTCGAGGTCTCGGGCCAGGACAAGCCGGCGTGCGTGGCGGAGGCGATTTACCGGTACCTGGAATAATATTTTTTAAGCGCAAAGGCGCAAAGAACGCTGAGAAAAATTTTCTTTTTTTAATCTCTGCGTTCTTTGCGCCTTTGCGCTTGATCCACTCTCTTATTAAAAGAAGTACTTCCTCATCCTGACGTTAATGATGAGCGCGACGGCGATCATGAAGGTCATGAGGTTGGAGCCGCCGTAGGACATGAAGGGGAGCGGCACTCCGATCACGGGGAAGATGCCGACCACCATGGCGACGTTGATGAAGATGTGCCAGAAGAGCAGCGCGGAGCAGCCCACCGCCAGCATGACCCCGAACTTGTCCTTGGCGTCCTGCGCGATGCTGATGCCATGCAACACCATCCAGCAATAGAGCGCCAGTACCCCGAATACCCGGATAAAGCCCATCTCCTCGGCCCACACCCCGAAGGCAAAGTCCGTCTGCTGGTCGGGCAGGAAGCGGAGCATGCTCTGGTTGCCCTTCATGAAGCCCTGGCCCAATAGCCCGCCGGACCCGACCGCGATCTTGGCCTGGAGCACGTGGTAGCCTGCGCCCTTGGGGTCCTGCTCCGGGTGGAGGAAAGTCTCGATGCGGGCCTGCTGGTGCGGCTTGAGCGCCTGCTTCCACAAAGGGTAGGAGACGATCAGGACGACGCAGGATGCCGCGGCGATGATCAGCAGGTTTTTTTTGATCCCCGCGAAGAGCATCATCGAGCCGAAAAGGAGCATGACCGTAAAGGCCGTGCCCAGGTCAGGCTCCATGATGACGGCAATGACGGGAAGGCCGGCGAGGAGAGAGGGCCATAAGAGCTCGCGGAGCCCGAGCGGCTTCATGGTGCTATGGGAGTGATACACGCGGGCGATCATCAGGATGAGGGCGATCTTCATGAGCTCGGAGGGCTGGAAGTGGGCGAAGCCCAGGTCGTACCAGCTCCTGGCCCCGGAGATCCGCCGCCCGAACACGTGCACGCCGGCGAGGAGCAGGAAGGAAAAAACATAAATCGCCGGCGCCATCCCTTCCAGGGTCTTATAATCAATGACCAGGACGAACGCGGTGACCGCGAGCCCGATCAGGAACCAGTAGGCCTGGGTCTTCCACAACCCGGTGCCCACCGCCGCGCTGTAGAGGTTGACGATCCCCACCGCGTTGAGCAGGACCAGCATCCCGAGCATCCACCAGTCAAAATTGGCGATGGACCGCCGGTCTATCTGGAAAATTGACATGGCCGCGTTATTCCATGCTAGCAGAGAAGGGCAACGGTGCAAACCCGCGCTGGATTCTGTTGGCGCGGGATGATATAAAGGGCCGTGGGGTCATTAAGGGAGGTAATAGTGATGGACGTGCATGAATGTATCCGGACGCGGCGGAGCATGAGGAAGTACACGGAGGATCCGGTCTCCGCGGAGCAGTTGCACAAGGTCCTGGAGGCCTGCCAATGGGCGCCGTCGTGGGTGAACATGCAGACCTGGGAGGTCGTGGTGGTGGACGATCCGGCGGTGAAGGCCGCGCTCGGCGAGTGCGTGCCCGAGGCCAACCCGGGAAGGAAGGGCATGCTTTCCGCGCCGCTCGTGCTGGCGGTGTGCGGACGGCAGGGCAAGTCCGGCTTTTACGGCGCCAAGGCGGCCACCGTTCACGGCGACTGGGTCATGTTCGACATCGGCATCGCCTGCCAGAACATCTGCCTCGCGGCCTGGGCCGAGGGTCTCGGCACGCTCCACCTGGGCCTCCTCGACCACGAAAAGGCCGGCAAGGTCCTGGGCCTGCCCGATGACGTCAAGCTCTACGAGCTCATTCCCCTGGGCCATCCGGCCAAGGAGGGCAAGGCCCCGCCCCGGAAGGAGATCAAGGAGTTCACCCACAAGAACCGGTTCGGTGCGCCGTTCGGCGATAAATAATTTTCGTGAGCGCCCGGAAATTTTGGAATCTTTTTGGAGACAGGATTAACAGGATTTACAGGATGAGAAAAAGAAAAGGCTTATTCCGAAAATCCTGTAAATCCTGTTAATCCTGTCTCCAACTTCTTTAAGCAGATGGACAAGAAGCACCAGGTAATCATCCGCCGCTGTCCGGACTACGATGACCTTGACCGGATCCGGGGCATCGTGGCGGAGGGCATGGAGGAGCTGGGCGCCCGGCCGCACGGCAGGGTCCTCGTCAAGTACAACCTGGT
Source organism: bacterium (assembly GCA_035527835.1). Lineage (GTDB taxonomy): Bacteria > RBG-13-61-14 > RBG-13-61-14 > RBG-13-61-14 > DATKZS01 > DATKZS01. The sequence goes on along the minus strand of DATKZS010000182.1, from coordinate 15,291 downwards.
CTTCGCGCACCATCGCTTCGGCCTCCATCCCTACACCAATCCGCGCGTGCTGGAGGCCATCGTGGACGTGCTGGCGGCGCGGCCGGAGGTCGAGAAGGTGATCCTGGGCGAGCGGACCGGCGTCTATGTCCCCACCCGCTATCATTTCAAGCAGGCGCCCTACGCGTTCCTGAAAAAGAAGCCCAAGGTCGAGCTGTGCTTTTTCGACGAGGACAAGCTCAAGGAGGTCGAGCTGAAGAAGGGCGGGTTCCATAAGAGCCTGCGCTTCGCGAAGACGCTGATCGAGAGCGACTACAAGGTTTACGCTCCCAAGCTCAAGCACCACGTCACCACGCGTCTCACCTGCGCGCTCAAGCTCAACATCGGGATCTGCGACCAGAAGGAGCGCCTGTGCGGCCACGACTGGCGCCTCGAGGAAAAGATCGCGGACCTCTACGAGGTCGGGCATCCCGACTTCATCGTGGTGGACGCCGTGGACATCGGACAGAAGAACGAGATCTTCCCCGAGCCGCTGCGCCTGGGCGCGATCATGATGGGCACGTCGAGCGTGGCCATAGATTCGGTGGCCGCGCGCATCCTGGGCTTCGAGCCGGATGAGATCGAGCACCTGCGCATCGCCCGCGCCCGCGGCTGGGAGCCGGTATCCGACGACCAGATCGAGCTCAAGAGCGAGCTATCCTGGGACGAGATCCGCGACAAGACCAAAAATTTCGACTACTCCTTCTCGGACCTCGGCAAGATTGACACCCCCATCCGCTTCTTCCTGGGGACCTACCCCGGCGGCAAAGAGCCGTGCTGGGGCGGGTGCATCAACATGTTGAAGGGCGCGCTCGCGGGGTTCGATGCCTATAAGGCCGGATCGCTCGAGCGGGCCCGGCCGCTGGCCATGGTCATCGGCGAGTACGAGGGCGACGTTCTCGGCCTGGGCCATCCGGTCCTGATGATCGGCGACTGCGCCAAGGTGAAGGGCCGGATCGAGGGCCGGACCAGACGCATCCCGGGATGTCCGGTCGGCATCCCCATCTTTACCTTGCTCGCGCCGTATTTCCTGCGCATCCCCTCGCCCCTGCTCGGCGAGAAGCCCAGCCAGCTCTACCATTTCCCGGCCCAGGTCATCCTGTCCTATCTCCACAAATTCAAGAACCGGGTGCTTTCATGATCTATTGCTCAATGAATTCTCTTTTTTCGTCTTGCGGCGCCCTGGAACCAATAAATAGAACGATGATCAAGGAGCGAGGATCGAGGGACCTCAAACCACAAACCACAAACCTCAAACCTTTTCTTAACGGGAGGTACTTCCATGTTACAGCCTGACCTGTTCTTCGCCTACGGCCTTTCCTCCGGCATGGCCGTGGCCGCCGGCAAGCAGCTCAAGAAACAGGAGAGCATTTTCGTCAACAAGTATTTTCTCTCCCTGGTCCTATGGCTCTCGATTTTCTATATCCCCCAGGTGTTCTACCTGCTCTGGCGTTTCCCCGCCTGGGAATCAATGTTCGTTGCCAAGGAGCTGACCGACATTCCGCCATGGCTCATCAGCCTGTATCCGGTCGCGGTCATGGCCATGGGCATCCTGGGCTTTTTCATCACTGCCCGCTTCATCAAGCAAGGCAAGGTCCCCGCCGCGCTCGCCCAGGCCGGCTGGAGCATGGCCGCGGCGCTCATCCTGATCACCGTGGGCTGGGACGGCACCGGCTACCAGCGCCTTTTCTACATCGGCTCCGGCGCGGACTGGGCCAACCACGTGCCATACCCGTTGATGGACTGGTTCACAAGCCCCATCGCCCGCACCCTGACCTGGCTCGAAACCATCGTCATGGTCCCCTACATATTTCTTTTTATCAGGTGGGCAAGAGGGAAATAAAAAGGAAAGGAAATAATATGAGAAAATTTTCCAGGCTGATTCTTTTGCTGTCCGCCCTCGCGGCGGCCCTGATGGTTCCGGCCCCGGCCGGCGCGGCCCCCGTTGCGCCGAAAAAGGGAGTGGCCTCGCCGTCGCCCTCCCTCTCCCTTTCCGGCGACGCGGCCCGGGCCAAGTACTGGGACAAGGGCTTCGAGGCGGTGTATAAGACGCTGCTATTGAACCTCAACATGCCCAACGATTATTTCCAGACGCGCTACGCCTATCCGTCGCCGACTTTCCGCAGCGCTTACTTGTGGGACTCGGCGTTCATCTCGCAGGTATGGAAGCCTTGGGACGTGAAGGCGGCCGAGGAGGTTGACCAGACGCTCACGGACCATGCGGTTGACGGGCGGCTGCCGCACTTCGCCAACAAGCACTCCAAGAGCGACTACACCCAGCCGCCGGTGATGGCCTGGTCCATGTGGGAGGATTACCTGTGGAGCAATGACCAGGAGTGGCTCGCCCGCGTCTATCCCGCGCTCAAGAATTACAACCGCTGGTACTACGCGAACCGCCGCCTGGCGAACGGCCTGTTCTACTGGCTCCATTCCTACGAGTCCGGAATTGACAACTCGCCCCGCTTCACCTCCCGCGATGAGAAGATCAAAAAGGACATGACCAAGATCGCCGCGATTGACGTGAACTCGTTCCTGGTGCGCCAGAACGAGACGCTGGCCAAGATGGCCAAGGAGCTCGGCAAGCAAGACGACGCCGCGGAGTTCGAGGCCAAGGCCAGGGAGCTACGCGGCCTCATCAACAGTCTGCTGTGGGACGAGAGCACCGGCTATTATTACGACCGCGACGTGGTGACTGACCAGCTCGTGAAACTCCGCACCATCGCGTCGCTGTTCCCGCTCTTCGCGGGCGTGCCGGATGAGAAGCGCGCCGCGATCGTGCGCGGCCACGTCATCGCCCCGGCCGAGTTCAACACCCTGGTCCCGCTGCCCTCCACCGCGCACAACGACCCGACCTTTGAAAAGGACTGCTGGCGCGGGCCCATCTGGATCAACACCGCCTACATGGTGATCGTCGGCATGGAGCGCTACGGCTTTCTCGACGACGCCGCGGTCCTGTCCTTCAAGCTCACGGACGGCATTTACAAGACGCATCAGAAGACCGGACAGTACGTGGAGTTCTACGATCCTGACCGCTTCGACTTCCGCGAGCTCTCCCGCAAGAAGGGCAACCTGTTCAAGCTCCTCCAGAACGGCAACAAGCCCAAGCCCCAGTTCGTGGGCTGGACCGGGCTTATCAATACCCTCGTGATCGAGCACCTTGCAGGCTTCAGGAAAGACCACGGCGTCAGAACGCTGACCCCGAATTTCCCGGCCCAGGCCCAGGGCCTCACCCTGCGCCTCGACCTGCCCGGCGAGGGACTGACCATCGAGATCGAGGTCCTCCCGGAAGGGCGGACGCGAGGCAAGCTGATTAAGCAAGGCGGCGTGAAGGAATTCAGCGCCGACAAACACGAGACGATCCAGGTGGATTAGCTAAGCGCCAATGAAATACATCGCGGGGAGCAAATGAGGATGCACTGGAGCGAAGCATTTTTTACCGACCTTTACCGCCGCATCGGGCTCGATCCGAAGCTGCAATTAGGTCCAGAGCAGGCGGAGAAGATAAAGAAGGCCTTGCGCCTGAGAAAAGGCTCTTCCGTGCTTGACCTCTGCTGCGGCATCGGCCGGCACTCCGTGCCGCTCGCCAAGATGGGGATACGAGTGACCGGCTTCGATATGAACGCGGCCTATCTTTCCCGGGCCCGCTCGCTGGCCCGCCGGGAGGGCGTCAAGGTCCGGTTCATCAGGGGCGACATGCGCGAGCTCGATTTTAAAGCCGAGTTCGACGCCGTGATCAACATGTTCACCAGCTTCGGCTATTATGACGATGAGACCAATCTTCGAATCCTCCAGAGAATCGGAAAGGCGTTGAAGCCCAAGGGCCGCTTGCTGCTGGACACGATCAACCGGGACTTTCTGGTCGCGGACTTCCGGAAATGGCGTATGGAGGAAATTGGCGGCGAGCTGCTGCTGAACCGGCATGAGTTCGATCCGCGCACGTCGCGCCTGAAAACCCGGTGGAGGTTCATCAAGGGCGGGAGCGTGGAGGACATGGGAGGTTTTGACTTGCGCACCTATTCCCTGCACGAGCTTATCGCCATGATCGAAAGCGCGGGCATGGCGGTGACCGGGACATATGGCGGCCTGGGCCGGGAGCCATTCAAGCTGGACAGCAACAGGATCGTCATCGTGGCGGCAAAATCCTGAAAAGCGCTCATCTCAATCCGGGACCAGGTCCGTGAAATAGAACCTGTCCTCCCGGAGCACCTGCTCGCCCACGGTGAACTTGATCGGCGTCTTGAAGATCGGGCCGGCGAAGGCGAAGGAGTGAAACTCGCCGTTCTCGCCGCACGGATCAACTCCCGGCGGGAGCTCGGCGAGGAAAGAGTCGTCGAAGAGGCGGCCGGAGAATTTCTTGTCCAGGGCCTGGGTGTCCACGCAGGTGATGATGGTCTTGAAGCCCAGGTCAATGAACTCGCGCGCGAGCTCAATGGTCGGAATCTTCCACAGCGGGAACGCGGCCTTCATGCCGACGATTGCCAGCTTGTCCTCCCGGTACTTGCGCAGGTCCTCCAAATAAATGTCCGCGAAGATCACCGTGTCAATGCCCCGAGCTTTCTGCCGGAGAAGCTCCGCCTTCATCCTGTCCTCGTAGGTCTCGTTGGACGCCTTTTGCGGGATCATGACCTTGACCAGCGGCAGCCCAATCGAGCGCGCCTGCGCCTCCAATAGTTCCACCCGCACCCCGTGCATGCTGATGCGGTCATAGCCCTGGGTCACGGTGGTGAGCAGCGAAGCCACCCGGTATTGCGATCCCCGCATGACCTTGTAAAGCGCCAGCGCGCTGTCCTTGCCCCCGCTCCAGGAAAAAATCGCGTCAATCGCGGACACGGTTCACCTCCATAATTTTCCATCTCATCCGCGAACGGAGGCCGGGGCCGCTTTACACGGTCCGGCTCATGACGTAGTCGGCGAGCTCGAGGAGCGCTTTTTTGGCGGGGTTGTCCGGGAACGCGGCGAGGTGTTTTTTGGCGATGGCCACGTGGTCGCGTCCGCGCCCGGCGGCGGCGGCGAGGGCATCGGTCTGGCGCATGATCTTGACGAGGCGGCGGCAGTCGGCCTGGGTGCGGGCGGGCTTTTTGAAGAGCCTCCTGATGAGCTCCTGCTCGGCCCGGCCGGCGCGGTGATAGGCGATGATGAGGGGCAGGGTGGTCTTGCCCTCCAGGAAGTCCTTGCCCACCTGTTTGCCCCATTTCTGGTCGGTGGCGGCGTAGTCGAGCACGTCGTCGCTGATCTGGAAGGCGAGGCCCAGGTGATAGGCGAAGCCGGCCAGGGCCTTTTCCCGACGTTTGGGCGCGCCGGCGGCGATGGCGGGGATCTGGCACGCGGCCTGGATCAGGAGCGCGGTCTTGGCGCGGATGATGCGCTCGTACTCCTTCTCGGAAAGGTCCACCCGCGACTTCTGGGTGAGCTGATAAGCCTCGCCCTCGGCCATGTCCACGGCGATCCCGGTCATGAAGTTGATGACCTTGAGGTTCTGGCCCGTGCGCATCAGGGCGAAGGACTTGAAGAGCAGATAATCTCCCACGATAATAGAGGGCGCGTTGCCGAACAGGCGGTTGGCCGACTTCCGGCCGCGGCGGAGCTCGGCCTCGTCAATCACGTCGTCGTGCAAAAGCGACGAGGTATGGGCGTACTCGATGGCAGTGGCGTAGGACAAGAGCTCCTTCTTGCGGGTGAGGCCGGCCAGGCGGCCGGAGAGCAGGGTGAGCGCGGGACGGAAGCGCTTGCCGCCGCTGCCCAGGATGTGGTGGCACACCTCCATCACCAGGCGCACGTCCGAGCGCGTCTCCTCCCGGAGCAGCTTCTCCACGCTGACGAGGTCCCGGCTGATCAGGGACAGTCCGGGGATTGGCCGCGATTTGCGGATCATTATGCCTGGCGCTCCTGTGGGGTTCGGATGGTGCCCCGCCTCAACATTCTAGGGGAAACCAGGAGATTAAGCAATAACTCGCGCGCCCTCGCGTGGCGATCAAAATGCACCTGTGCTAGGATGGATAAAAGATTTAACCCCATTAAAAGGAGTGTAATCATGCCACTGACGAGACGCGCCTTCATCCGGGGGACCGCCGCGCTGGCCGCGGTGGTGGGCCCCTGGAGCATCGCGGGCAGGAAGGGCCATGCCGCCACTACGAGCTCGCCCGCGCTCAAGTTCCTCACTCCCTCCGAGTACGCCTACATCAACAACATGGCCAAAGAGGTCGTGCCCGACGGGCCGGTGCTGGACGGGACCGTGGACGTGGCCAAAAACCTGGACTGGTTTTTCGCCGAGCGCAACACCTCGCCCGACTTCCTCATCATGATGCGCTACCTGCGGCTGATCCGGCTGGCCGACCCGGTGCTGCCGCTCTTGAACCGCCTGGCGCCCGCCACGGGGGAGGACATCAAGAGCTTCAAGAAGACCATCTGCTTCCTGGGCTATTACTCGGACGCCAACGGCGAGGCCGATATGCCGCCGGAGCGGCGCGTGGTGTGGCCGCGGCTGGGTTACGGAGGCCCGAAGCCCGACGACTGGTGGCCGCCGGACGCGGAGGTCAGGCTGGATCCATCGCTGCTCACGGACCGGATCAAGGAGGAAGGCGCATGATTTACTCATTCCGGGACGTGGCGGCGGGGCAGGTGGTCGGGCCGGTGGACGTGGTAATCATCGGCTCGGGCGCGGGCGGCGGCGTGATGGCTCATTATTTGTCCAGGGCCGGGCTCAAGGTGGTGGTGCTGGAAAAGGGCGGGCACTTCCCGGTGGAGGAGCTGGGGCGCAAGGAAGTGGACATGCTCACGCGCATCGAGGCCATGACCATCTTCACGCCGGCGACCGGCAAGCACACGCGCGTCTCTCTAATCAAGGGCGAGTGCCTGGGCGGCGGCACGGTGGCTTCGGAGAGCGTGACCTGGGAGCTGCCGGAGGTGGTGAAGGACGACTGGGCCAGGATGGGCCTCACCTCTTTCGGCCCGGGCAACCCGAAGATGGAGGAGTACCGGGTCGAGCTCAACAAGCTCTTGAACGTGGCGCCGGTGCCCATGGAGCACCACAACCCGTGCAACCAGATCATGATGATCGGGGCCGAGCGCGAGGGCATCAAGTGGAAGAGCGTGGACCGGCCGGTCGAGTATTGCATGAGGTGCGGCAACTGCACCCAGGGCTGCCGCTACGGGGTCAAGCTCGATTCGCTGACCACCTTTTTGACCTGGGCGCAGAAGAACGGCTGCGACGCCTATTGCGGGGCCGAGGTGGACCGGATCAAGATCAACTTCCCGGGAGCGGACGACCAGCCCTACCGCGAAAAATTGCAGGGGCTTCAAGGCAACGCCAGGGACGACGCGCTTCGGGAGCTCAAGAACCGGGAACAGGGCGCGCCGGCCAAGTTCACCGTGTTCGCCACCGTCACCGACCGCAAGGCCCCGGTCCCGCGCGACCTCAAAATCGCGCGCAAGGGTCTCGTGGTCCACGCCCGCCGGCTCGTCATGGCCGCGGGACCGCCCGCCTCCTCCCGCATCCTCATGAAGAGCGGCGTGAACCCCAACAACGTTGTCGGCAAAAAATTCACCACCCACCCGACCTCATTCAACATCGGCCGCTTCGACAAAAGCATCAACTTAAACGGCTGGGACGGCATCAACGACACCATCGAGGTCCACCACTTCTCCGACATGTTCCGCAACGAAAGCTACTATGACCCGGAGCGGCACGGGTTCCTGTTGGAGGGCGCGCTGTCCCTGCCCTGGGGCATCGCCAACCTCCTGCCCGGATCGGGCAAGGAACACCTCGCCCTCATGGCCGACATGAACCACATGTCAGGCATCGAGGTCAACGTCAAAACCGACCAGCACGGGACCATCACCCCGACCGACATCGTGTTCGACATGTCCGAGCGCGACAACGAGGCCATGCTCTACGGCACCTGGATCGCGGCGCGAATGTTCTTCCGCGCCGGGGCCAGACAGGTCTTCACCGGCCTGCCCGGGCTCGCGCTCGACTCGCCATCCCAGCTCGATGAGATCTTCAAGTACAAGCGCGGCAAGGCCAAGGGCTTTTTGCAGAAGCAGGCCAACCTCTACTCCGGCCACGTCTTCGGAGGGCTCATCATGGGCACGGACCCGAAAACATCGTTCGCGGACGAAACCGGCGAGTGCCACGAGATCAAAGGACTCTGGGTCGCCGACGGCTCGGCCTTCCCCACCAACGTCGGCGTCAACTGCGCTCTCTCCATCATGACCGTGGCCCGAAAGATCGCGGATGATTTTATCGCCAAGACTCAGGGCGCTTGATCGGGCGATCAAAGAAAGGAGGACACGATGCGTTGGTTAACGGATAAGTCCGGGTTCTTCGGGTTTTTGCTGGTGCTGTCGCTGGCGGCGCTGGCGCTCAATCATTACCTGGAATTCTTCGGAGAGATCAGCCCATACTGGGTGTACGGCATGAAGGGCGCCGCCGTCGTCTCCGCCTTTGCCCTGGCGCTCGGCGCCATGGCGCCCAAATGAGGACCCGCGTCAAAGGAAACCCGACATGATGTTCAAAAAACTGAAGGCATTGGCCGGCCTGTCTGTTCTGTTGTTCCTGATCAGCGGCGCGGCGCTGGCCGATCCCATCGCCGACCTGGCGATGAAGCAGTTCCAGGAGGCGGCGCCGGAGCTGAAAAAATCCTCCGCGCCCGGCTCCAACCTCGAAGTGGTCCGCATGGTCCCCACTTTCCTGTTCGAGGAGGATGACGGCCATCTGTTGCAATGGGCGAGCATGGAAGTGGAAAACCACTCCGCGTCGGCCATTGACGCGGACGTCAGCGCTGGCCGGCCCTCCGGGCTTTCCTGGAGCCAAGCCGTGAAAATTCCGGCCGGCAAATTGTCGCTACTCGTCAAAATCCCGGACCTGCGCGAACCCGCCGAGCTTGACGTGACTATTTCAGCCGGCGGCCATGAGCTCGCGTCCGCGGCCTATGACTGGCCGCCCGCCCGGCAATGGACGGTTTACATCACGCACCTCTCGCACTTTGACTGGGGCTACACCGGGACGCAGGAGCAGGTGCGCGACAAGTGGGACAAGATCATCAGCACGGCGCTGAAATTCACGCACGAGACCGACGATTATCCGGACGACGCCAAGTTCCGCTATACCCTGGACGCCGGATTCCCCCTGCAGATGTACCTGGAGCGCTACCCCGACCGCGCCGACGAAATCACGGAGCTGGTGCGCTCGGGCCGCTGGGACGTGAACGCCAAGTTCGCCCACCTCTGCCCGTCCACCACCAGCCCCGAGATCCTCGCCCGCGAGCTTTACTACAGCAAGCGCGACCTGGAAAAGATGTTCGGCGTCGAACTGCCCACGGCCATCCACACCGACGTGCCCGGCATCACCTGGGGCGACGCCGACGTGCTGGCGGGCGGCGGCGTCAAGTACCTGCTGTTCCATCCCAACATCGGCTACCGGGGGGCCGCGGTCACGATCAACGTTGACTTTCCGCACGCCTATTATTGGCAGGGACCGGGAGGCGGCAAGGTCCTCATGTGGCGTTCGTTCGGGAGCTACGTCGAGGCCACCTTCCTCGTCAACGGCATCACCGCCACCGCCAAGGACCTGCCCGCGCTCCTGCTCGACGCCGAGGAGGGCGGCTACCCCTACGACGTGATTCACTTCACACGCTCCGGCAAGGACTTTGACGCCGGCGGCGACGATAACTCCATTCCCCGCATCGAAATCAGCGAGAGCATCCGCGACTGGAACAGCCGCTTCGCCTATCCCCGTCTCATCATGGACACGCCCAAGGTTTTTTTCGCGGACCTGGAAAAACGCTACGGCGACAAAATCCCGACCGCCGCCGGCGACATGCCCGACTGGTGGGCCGACGGCATCCTCACCGACGCCAAAGAGAGCGGCCAGTCGCGCATCATGCACAATACGCTTAAAGAGCTCGAGCTGTGGGCCTCCGCCGCGCGCCTGCTTCAGCCCGATTACGACTACCCCGCCCGCGACATCGCCGCCGCGTACCTCGACAACTACCTCTTCGACGAGCATACCTGGGGATCTTTTATGCCCCTGCTGCCGCCGGAGAACGAGATCTTCAAGGTCAAGTCCGGCCGCATGATCGAAGGCCTCAAGTCCGCGGAGCTGGGCCGCGCCCGCGCGCTCTACACCCTGGCCCGCATGATCGGCGGCGACGGCGGCCGCGTGGTGGTCTTCAATCCGCTGGGCTGGACGCGCTCGGAAGCGGTGCGCCTGCACGCGGGGCCGGAGAGCCTGGACGCGCAAGGCCGCCTGGCCGTGAGTCTCAAGGACGTGACTACCGGCGAGACCTTTCCGAGCCAGATCGAGAAGAGCTTAAAGGATGGCGCGGACGCGGTGTTCGAGGTAAAGGACGTGCCTGCCTTCGGCTGGAGGACTTACACGCTGGTCCCGCTCGGTGGCGGGGACACTCCTGTCCCCGGCAACTCCCGGCCCGCGGGTAAAAATGAAATAACTTTGGAAAACGATTTCTTCAAGGCCCGCTTCGAGCGCGGCCGCGGCGGACTGGTCAGCCTTTATGACAAGCGCGCACAAAAGGAGCTGATTGACCCTAACGCAAAATACGCGCTTGGCCAGCTCGTGGCCCGGAAGCAGGGATGGTTTGACTTATACGATGTGAGGACCCCGGCCAGGGCCATCGCAATGTCAGTGACCGGCGACGGCCCGGTTTACGCGTCCGTGACCGTGAAATACCTGCTCCCGACCGCGCCGTTCACCATGATCGAGAACGAGTACCGCCTCTACAAGGACCGGCCATACCTGGATTTGACTTGCGCGCTCACGAATTATTACAACGGCATCGGTGCGGCCAAGTACATCGTGTTCCCGTTCGCGGCGGAGGCGCCGGAGGTGAAGGTGGAGATACCGTTCGCCGAGATGCGGCCGGGCCGCGACCAGCTTCCGGGCTACGCGCCGTTTTACGCGGTGAGCGACTGGGTGAACATCGCGGGCGCGGCCGATAACATCGGCGTGACCTGGAGCCCGCTGGAGGGGCCCATGGTGGAGTTCGGCGCCATCCAAAAGAAGAGCAGCTTCGGCCTGATTTACCCCGACACCTTCGACCAGTACCCCATCATCACCGACCCGCCGTACATCTTCTCCGAGCTCATGAACAACTACCAGAACACCAACTACCACTACGAGCAGAAAGGCACGGCCACCTGGCGCTACCGCATCTCCTCGCACCCCGCCGACATGGCCCCGTCGCTCGCCGGCCGCGCGGGCAAAGAGCTCGGACATCCCCTGATCGCGGTGGGGGTGGAGGGCGGCTCAGAGCCCAGGCTCCCGGACGTGGGCGCCATAATCGAGGTCTCGCCGGATTCGGTCACGCTGGTCACATTGAAGCGCGCGGAAGACGGCAACGGCCTCATCGCCCGCCTCTATCAATCCACCGCCGAGCCGGCCACCGCCACCCTCCGCTCCCCCCTCACCCCCATCAAATCCGCCGCCGTCACCGACATCGTGGAAAAAAATGAGGAGCCGGTTAAGGTAGCAAACGGTGCAGTGGAGATCTCACTTCCGCCCTTCTCCATCCGCACCGTCCGCCTCGAATTCTAGCCCCCTCCCCCCACTGGATAGCCCACATAGAAATCCATGTGGGCTATCCCGCTTACACAAGACCAGGCGATGCGCTTTACACCAGCTTTGGCGTATTTCAATCAATGGGGGCAGGTCAATTGGGAAAGGATTTCGCGGCAAGCTTTCTCTTGGGGGCCTCCCGAAATGCCTCCTTTTCAACGGTTGCGGATTGTGGCAATATATGGTGGGAGGCGCGAATCATGAAACTCAAATCTTTCACCAGCCTGCAGGCGGCGATTCAAGGAGGGATCTTCTTGTTCGTGGGCACGCTGTTCTCCGTGGTGGCGATGTATCTCAACTTCCGGAGCGACGGCCGGGTCAGCCCGCTGGCCATGACCTTATACATCACCATGGCCGGTTACTGGGCCGGGACCATTGCCGGGGTGGGGGGGATCAACGCCGCGCGCAAGGACTGGCAGGCCGGCAAGATTTCGCTCACCGCAGAGGAAGCGGCCAGGCTGAAAACCGCGAAGCCTCCGCTGTCGCCGTTATGGCTGACCCCCTTTGTTTACGGCATGGCGCAGACCATGGTGATCGGGGCTTTGGCCGCGGGTTTCTGTTTCCTGCTCTTCCCGGACGGCCTGCCGCTTGCCGCCCTGGTCCCGGCCAGCGCCGTTTTGATCGGCGGCGCGGGCGCGCTGTCGGCCAAACTGCTGAGCGGCCGGCAGTTGTTCAGGTATCTCAACCACCCGCGGCCGCAGCCGGTCCCGTACGGGCTGAACCTGTTCCGCGAGCATATAATCAATAACGTGCTCGCCAATATTTTCATCAACGCCACGCTCGGCTTCGCGCTTTACTACGCGGTCTTCATCCACCCGGAAGAGCCGCTGTCGCTGGCGCTGATGATCGTGGACACCGTGGTGGTCAGCTTCTTCGTGTCCATCCTGGTGCCGGCCGGCACCTCGATGCAGGCCGAGAGCGAGGCGCGCGAAAAATGGACCGCGCTGCCGAAACCAGGCGCCAGGCCCCTGCCCGGCCTGATCGGCCAGAACCTGCGCTATGTTCTGGTCAGCGAAGGCATTGCCGCGGTGTTCATCATCGGGTTCGTGGCCCTGGGCATGAAGTCGTTTGACATCTGGCATATCGTGGCGATCAAGGGCATCCACCCGGCCGTTGTCGGAGGCGTGGTCGGCGCCATGGCCGCCTACTGGGGAACCGCGCGCGGCAGCCAATCCTGAAATAAAAGGCCGATCCCGCTCATTAAACAATCAAGAAAGGGTCTGACCCCGGTCTTTTCCTTATTGCCGCCTTTAGGGCATCAAGCATACCCCTATACTTTAACTGATAAGAATCATTAAAGGCGTCTTCAAATTCATCTATATCATCATTGCTACTTACCATCCAATAATATTTCCAATGTTTATTTGTTTTCTTCATCTTTTCGAAGCTATGAATATCAATATCGGCAGGTAGATTTTTGATTAATATTCTACATTCACCGGGTTGAATACGAGGTTTGCCACTGTCATTGTCATAAAAAGCATCAATGTATGAACTGCCCATAATGGGATTCTTAATTATTCTAGCAAATTCAATTTTGTTTCTATAATTGAATTCTCCGAATGCAATGCTTGTAGTTAACATAATCGGATTAGGGCATTTCAAAAGTTCCCTATTCAATTTATCAATTGCCTTAAGCAATATTTTTAATGATTGTTCGCATGAAATACTTTGATCGTTTACAAATATTATCGCACAATCTGAAATCATAATTCCCGATAAGCTTTTTGTATCATTAATTATATTGTATCCTTTGGAATAAAAAACATTCAAAGCCTCAATTGCATCTTGCCTCTTTTTCATAAGTTGTTTAAATCCCGAAATATCTACAAAAGCAAGAAATGTTTTACCATCAAAAGCTGGAATTGGCATATCAACTAATCTCCTTTTTTGACGGGTGGCCCACCCGCCGAAGCGCTTTCTTATAAATTATTTTATTAGTATTGTTGGACCATTAATCCATTTACTATTTCTAATTAGATAGGAAATTAGGGTGCGGACCATATAATATTACCATAGGAATCTTTAATACCCATTCCAGTAGTGCCACTTGGTGCTACGCCAAATAACAAGCGCGATTTATTCTTTGTATCGAAGAAAACAAAAGATGAAGTGTTATCACTTGAAAGTGATAATTCTATACTCTCTTGTCCCTTTGAATTGGAGAAGATAAGAGACGAATCGCCATTAGAGGAAACCGCTAATAATGTGCGCGGCTTTTTCTTCCCATCAAATAAACCAATTTGTACCAAACCGGCAGAGGATACATTGAACAATCCACGAGTCTTTCCCGAAGAATCAACTAGGTGAAAAGCAGTCGCCTCTATCACCTTGCTTGAAGATTCCGCTTTAAGACTCTTATCAGGGTAAACAATCAGCCAGACTACAAGCCCCACCATCGCCAACACAAATAACCTCTTAAGCATACGGTTTTCTTTTTCCAATTTCTCTAATCTGTGCTCAATAGTCATGATCTAGTCCTCCCTCTTTGATTTTCTGAAGCCTCTTTAAAGCCATCTTGAATTAATGGAGCAAATTGAGAATTACTGCTGGGAACAGCAAATAGTTGACACTATTACTATGGTGGGCGGGACACTCCTGTCCCGCGGCCTTACTGCTACGGAGGCACCGCCCGACAAAAGTGTCGGGCTCCACCTCCATTCCTATCAACTATTAACCGTTTCTATTAGTATCTATTTATGCCTCCACCAGATTTTTATTTTAACAATTATCCACCAGATGATTCCCGCGACAAAAGCGAGTAATCCAATAAATGAAATGGGAGGCATTTGGGCTTTTAAAGCTACAAAAAATATAACCACGCCTAGAGCCATCATAAGTCCAGAGATTACCAGTTGTCCTTTTAGTGCCTTACTAGTTGTTTCGATGGTTTGAACGTTAGCTGGCACTTGCGGATGAGATTGTGATATTAGATCACTTCCGCAGTGTTTACATTTGATGGCCTCATCCTGGATTTCCTCTGCACAATAGGGACACTTTTTCATTTTCTTTTCTCCATATTCGGAATTGCGTGGGCGGCGCGAGTCTCTGGCTGTACTTCGATAATTGGCACTATGTGCTTGCTGCCCATCGCCTCACAATCCCGGCTCGATCTTCAATCCAATCGTTGCTCCCCTATCACGCCTTCACCTCAGCCTGTGGCGCAAGCCTTGTAGTGAATTAATAACCGCCATTTTTAAGCCTCATCATTCACATTCAATACACTTTCTATTTTATCAAATCCTTTATTAATAAAATCAACAATGCAATTCAATTTGATTACCGGCAAAAATATACTATTACACCCAATATGCATGAAACCATATTGGTCATTATTTGATTGATAAAACCCACATCTAATATTGTCATTTAAATTAATTGAGACCTCATCATACTCCACTATCTTCATTTTTAAATGTTCTGCTATTTTAAGCAATTCAACAACAGCATCATACGCTTTTGTCGCTTCTTCAACCGAAAGAGTACAAGAAGATTCGACATCGTCATTATTTTTAGCAGATATCTTGAATTGGTAATTTTCGTATTCAGAACCCCAGTAGCTTATTAATGGGAGCGGGAAATAGTGGACAGTGTCGTCATGGCAGGCGGGACACTCCTGTCCCGCATTCCTCGAGTCCAGGCGGAGGCCGCCCGACAAGAGTGTCGGGCCGACCTCTTTATTTGTCCACTATTTATCGCTC
>DATKZS010000181.1:0-43305 GCA_035527835.1 bacterium | reverse complement strand
GGCCAGGACGACTTCGCCGGCATCCCCAAGCTGGAGAAGGCCGCGCACGACCGCTGCATCGGCTGCCACGAGGAGAGGATGGAAGGGCCGCTCACCTGCAACGGCTGCCACGCCGAGCAGAAGCAGGACCAGTATCTCCTGAAGAGCGACAGCGAGGAGGGCGTGGCCTGGATGAGCCATTCCTTCCACGCGGGAGACATGGCCTTCTCATGCCGCGACTGCCATCACAACACCATGACCCGCGACCTCTTCCCCTTCACCGCCTGCACCGACACCTTCGAGTGCCCGGACATAGAAAAGGCCGCGGACATCCAGTCATGCTCCAACTGCCACGTCTCCGGGGCGACCAGGGCCGCCATGCTCGCGCCCATGCCCGGCGACACTTTATGGATGGAGCCCGGCGACACCGCCCAGCCCGGCCCCGACGGCACAGCCGCGCCCGACCAGGGGGAGCGGGTGCCCTCACCCGCGGCTCCCGCGCCCGAACCGCAACCCGGATCAACCACCACCGGCCCGGCCCAGGACAGCTCCGGCGCCCTGGCCGTTCCGCCTCCTCCGCCGGAGGGACAGATCATCAACCTGGAGGACGCGGTCCATGGACCGTGCCTCAATTGCCATACCCGGATGAAGGCCGGGCCGCTAAAATGCAAGGAGTGCCATGTTAAATAATTTTATGGCAGGCCCGACACTCCTGTCGGGCCGCCATATTGATAAAAGATCGGGACAGGAGTGTCCCGGCCACCCAGTAAGCGAGCGCGGGACAGGAGTGTCCCGCCCACCCGTTGCAGCGAAAAATGATTCAGGGGGTCAGGCATGAGTGAAGGCCACTCCGATACCGGCAAGACGATGGGAATATTGACCGATGTCACCAAGTGCATCGGGTGCGAGCGGTGCGTGGAGGCCTGCTCGCGGCAAAACAAGATGCCGCCCGAGCTGCCCTTCCACACCTCCCGCGGCGACGGCCTGTCCGGACGGCGGCTCACCGCCATCCTCAAGGGCCCCAACGGACGCACGGTGCGCAAGCAGTGCCTCCACTGCGTGGACCCGTCATGCGCCGCGGCCTGCCTGGTGGGGGCCTTCACCAAGCGGCCCGACGGGCCCGTGGTTTACGACTCGTCCAAGTGCATCGGCTGCCGCTACTGCATGTTGGCCTGCCCCTTCATGGTCCCCCGCTACGACTGGGACAGCCCGAATCCGTACATCCGCAAGTGCAAGATGAACGAGGAGTGCCGGGTCGAGGGCGGAATGCCCGCCTGCGTCTCCGCCTGTCCCACCGGCGCCACCATCTTCGGAAACCGCGACGACCTCATCAAGGAGGCCCGCCGCAGGATCAAGCAAGCGCCCCAGGCCCGCGCCGAATGGATGAAAAAACCGAACAAGAAAAAAGCAGAGCAGCCCCCGCCCATCTACATTGACCACATCTGGGGCGAGCACGAGGTCGGCGGAACCAGCGTCCTCTATATCTCCGACGTCCCGATCTCCGACCTGCTCCGCTTCCCCAGGGACGAGGAGCTGCAAAAGCAAGCGCTCGCCATGCTCAAGAACGAGTCCGTGCCCACTCTCTCCAAGTTCTGGGTCGAGCTCACGCCCTTCTGGGCCGGCGCCATCTTCACCGGGCTGTGGGGAACATGGTTCCTGCGCCGCCGCCAGCTCCTGATGAGCGGCCGTCTTCCCGAAGACCACGGCGCCGGACAGGCCCCCGCCCCCGGCGCCGCCGGCATTGACGAGGTCTGCCACCTCGAGCCCTCGGACGACAAAAAGGAGGGCAAGTGATGCGTACCTTCGTGCTGAACCGGATCAAGGACGTGCTCTGGGTCCTGGCCGTCTCCGCCGTCATCGTCGGCATCGCCCGCTTCTTCACCGGGCTGGGCGCCACCACCAACATGTCCGACAACCTGCCCTGGGGCGCCTGGAAGGTCTTCAACATGGTCGCCGGAGCCGCGCTGGCCACCGGAGGCTTCGTGGTCGCCGCCGTCATCTATATTTTCCAGCTCGAAAAATACCGCCCGCTGGCGCGCGTCTCCATCCTCATCGCCTTTTTGGGCTACGGCGCGAGCCTGACCGCGCTCCTGTTCGACATCGGGCTGCCCTGGCGATTCTGGCACCCCTTCTTCATGTGGAACCCGCACTCCTTCCTCTTCGAGGTCTTCTGGTGCGTCTCATGCTACTGGATGGTAACCGCCTTCGAGATGCTCCCCATCATCTTCGAGCGATTGCCCTGGCCCAGGATCGTCCATTTTCTCCACGAGATCGCGCTGCCCATCATCGTCATCGGAATCACCCTCTCCACCATGCACCACTCCTCGCTGGGGTCCCTCTTCATCGTCTCGCCCACCCGGCTCCATCCGCTGTGGTACACCACCTGGATCCCCCTCGAATTCTTCACCTCCGCCATGGGCGCCGGAATGTCCGTCATCGTCCTCATCACCATGTCCTATGCCTGGCTCTACGGCAAGCAGCTCAACATGCCCGTGCTCACCGGCATGGCCAAGGGCAGCGCCGGCATGCTCACCCTTTACTTCCTGATCCGCGCCGCTGACTTCGTGGTCCACGGCAAGCTCCGCTACCTCTTCGGGCCCGACATCACCTGGGAAACCTGGGTCTTCATCGTCGAGATCATGCTCCAGGTCATCATCCCCGTGCTCATCATCGTGAACCCCAAGTGGCGCAATAACCCCGCGCTCCTCTTCACCGCCACCGCCGCCGCCGGACTCGGCCTATCCATGCACCGCATTGACGTCGGAATCGTCGGCTATTTCAGCAGTGCCGGCGCCGTCTACATTCCATCCCTCAGCGAGTTCCTCCTCGGCCTCGGCATCCCCGCCGCCGCCGCTATCGTCTTCCTCTTCATCATCGAGAACTACTACGTGTTCGAGCCGCCCGCCTCCTGCCGGGTCCCCGAAAAGATAGGCGTCCACGCCGACCAGACCACTCCCTGGACCCTGGGCGAGCTCATGAACGTCTTCCTGTCCCCGGAGGCCGCGCGCGTCTCCCTGGTCGCCATCGTCTCCGTGCCCCTCGTCATGTTCGCCATCCGCAACCAGGCGCTTCGGCCCATGCAGCCCATCTTCGAGCCGGTCTCGGCCGTGATCGGATACAACACCGACCGCACCGAGCTCAAAATTGACGGCAACCGCAACGGCGAGGCCGTGGTCTTCAACCACAAGAAACACACCGAGTCCAAGGAGATCAACAAGGACTGCAAAACCTGCCACCACCTCGCGCTCCCCAACGACAAGACCACCGCCTGCTACCTCTGCCACCGCGACATGAACGCGACCTCCGACATCTTCAACCACGAAAAGCACCAGGAAATCCTGGGCGGAAAGAAATCGTGCAAGGAATGCCACGACCTCAGCAAGCCCAAGGGCCCGGAAAACGCCCCCCAGTGCATCAAGTGCCACGAGAAGGACATGCCCGGCATGGAGGAGTTCAAGAACAAGGCCTTCTCCTACATGGCGCCCGGCTACAAGGAGGCCATGCACGGCTCATGCCTCACCTGCCACCGCCGGCAGGGCGAGATCAAGGGATGCATGAAGGAAGCGAACTGCACCGGAAACTGCAAGTTCTGCCACGAGCCGCGGCCGTCCGAGCCGGAAGGGACCGCGATGAACCGCTAGTGGAGCTTTTCAGCAATTCCTTTGCATTGTGGTGCGGGCGTCTCGCCGGCAAACGCTCGGAAATGCAGGCCGGAGGCCCGCACCACAATTATGCATTCCCTCCATTTTTTCCGCGCACCCGCCCAAGCCGCCGGACTGTTAATGGGGGCCGGAATGGATTAACATAGGGAGACGGGGCAAGTCTGATGCAAGAGCGGGAAGCAGCGGGGTTCGGATTCATCGCGGGGTCGTGGCCGCTGGACCCGGCGCGGGCGACGCTGGTGTTCGTCCACGGCGCCGGCGGCGCCAGCGGCACCTGGGCAAACCAGGTGGACGCGCTGGCCGCGCGCGCCAACACGGTGGCCCTGGACCTGCCCGGCCACGGCCGCAGCAAGGGGCCGGGACGCGACAAGGTAAGCGATTACGCCAAGGCCGTGGTCGAGTTCATGAACGAGATCGGAGCCCCGGGCCCGGTCCCGGTGGGACTGTCCATGGGCGGAGCCATCACCCAGCGGATTCTGCTCGACCATCCCAAGGGTTTTGCCGCCGCGGCCCTGGTCTCAACCGGCGCCCGCCTCAAGGTCCTGCCGATGATCTTCGACACCATCAAGCAGAACTTCCCGGGCTACGTCGAGCTGATGGCCAAGTTCTCGGCCTCCCCCAAGACGCCGCGGGAGCTGATCCAGCCGGTGCTCGATGATACCGCGCGCCAGAAGCCGGAGGTCGTGGCCGGAGATTTCCGCGCCTGCGACGCCTTTGACGTGCGCGACCGCTTGGCCGAGATCCAAACCCCCGTCCTCATCGTGACCGCCGAGGAGGACCTGCTCACCCCGCCCAAGTACGGCGAGTTCCTGGCCCAGAACATCAAGTGGACCAGAAGGGTGCACATCAAGGATTCGGGCCACTTGATCCCGGTCGAGAAGTCCGCGGAGCTCAACCGCGCCCTCCTGGAATTCCTGGACGAGCGGGGGCTGTGAAATCAGAAGACAACCGCCAAGACGCCAAGACCGCCAAGTCTAAGGGGATTATAAATTAATTAATAGTTGATTTTATATAATATCTAATAATCAATTATTCTTGGCGCTCTTGGCGTCTTGGCGGTTAATCGAATCTTGAATGTTTGGTGGAGCTGACTAATGCGCAAACCCGAGGAATACGAGGCGGAGATCACCGCGCTCAAGGCCGAGCTGGAGCGGCTCCGCGGCGGCGCGGCCATGATGACCGTGGCCGGCGCCCAGCCGGTGTCGAGCCAGGGCACCCGCTTCACCATCCAGGGCCTCGAAGAGATGATCCTGGTGGTGGACGAGAAGGGCGAGTTCGCCTACCTCAACGACCGCATGGCGCGCCTGTTGGGCATTCCCCCCGACAAGCGCCGCGAGGTGCTCGGCTCCAAGCTCATTGACTGGGAGCGCGGGCCCCTGGGCGACGTGCTCTCCACCCTGATCGCCGCCACCCGACAGTCCGGCCGGAGCTACGTGGTGGACCGCGAGATGCCGGACCTGGGCCCCGACCGCCTCCCCACCCTGGCCGAGCGCAACGTCAAGGACCCCCCGCTGCTGCGCTTCGTCTGCACCCTGGTCAAGGACAAGGTCCAGATCATCGCCCAGGACGTCACCCACACCAACTGGCTCACCAAGAACTTCTCGCGCTACGTCTCGCCCCGCGTCATCGAGCAGATGCAGACCGTCTCCGAAGAGGCCCTCATGAAAACCGACAAGCGCGTCGCCACCGTCCTCTTCGCCGACCTCCGCGGCTTCACCCGGGCCTGCCAGGAGCTCGAGCCCGAACAGGTGGTGGACATGGTAAACTCCTTCCTCGCCCACGCCGTTATCGCCGTCGAGAGGTTCGACGGAATGGTGGACAAGTTCGTCGGCGACGAGATCATGGCCGTCTTCGGCGTGCCCCTGCCCACCGCCGACCACGCCCTGCGCGGGATCATGGCCGCAACCGCCATCATCAAGTCGCACCAGGAGTGGCAGGCCGCCCGCGCGGCAAAAGGGCTCACCGCTCCCGGCGTCGGAATCGGCGTCGCCTCCGGAGAGGTCGTGGTCGGAAACATCGGCACCAGCTCCCGCCTCGACTTCACCGTGCTCGGCAACAACGTCAACCTCGCCGCCCGCCTCTGCGGCAAGGCCGGGTCCAACGAAATCCTCACCGTGCGCAGCACCCACCACCTGGCCAAGGAAGGAATGAACTTCTACCAGGGAACCGAGTCCGTGCCCCGCTTCCACTTCGACGCCAAAGGCACCATGGAGTTCAAGAACATCTTGAAGCCCATCGAGGTCATCGCCGTGTCGCTATGAGCCGGGACGGGGCGAGCAACCAGCGAACCGTTAAACGCCAAGACGCCAAGACCGCCAAGAGTTAAAATGTAATAAGATTTATATTATTTATATTTGATTTCTTTATCTTGGCGGACTTGGCGTCTTGGCGTTATTCTTTGGCCTGATGCGCCTCGGAAAGCCGGATCAAGGAGGAGAAAAGGAAATGAAGAAGAAGCGGCAAAAAACCTCGGCCGGGTCGTTCCCGGATTATCGGCTCCACCGCGGATTGAAGGCCGTGCCCCAAAAGGAATGGCAGGTCCTGTGCGGAGATAAGAACCACTGGAGGGTGGGCTTTTACAGCCCGCCGCAGGGATCCGCCCGCGCCGTCAAGATGCTCGAAAAGCACACCTGCGTCGAGCTGTTCATGTTATTATCCGGGAACATCACCCTGATCCTGGACGACGGAAAGAAGGAGTACGAGGTCAAGCTCGAGCCCATGAAGCCCGTCATGGTCCGGGACTGGCACTGCGGCTACGGTCCCCAGGGACCGTTCACCGGCGCCGCCATCGTGGTCGAGCGCGACCGGTTCTCGACAATTTACAAGGAAAGGTAACACGGTGGAATTGATTTCGCACCGAGGCACAGAGAACACGGAGAAAAAAATATTAATTCTCTGTGTTCTCTGTGCCTCGGTGCGATATAAAAACCGTTTTCCAAGCCCGTGGCCAAGGCCAGGGCCGTGAAAAAGCCGGAGCGGCGGAATTAATCCAGCACCGCTCCCTTTGCCGCCGAGCTCACCAGCTTGATGTAGCGCCTCATGTATCCGTCCGGGACCTCGCGCTGCTGCGGCTGATACGACGCGAGCCGCCTCCGGATCTCGTCATCCGTCAGCTTCACCGAGATTTTGCGGCCGGGGATGTCAATGGTGATCTCGTCGCCGTCCCGGAGCGCCGCGATCGGGCCGCCCACGTAGGCCTCCGGCGACACCTGGCCCACGCACGGGCCATAAGAGGCGCCCGAGAAGCGGCCGTCGGTGAGGAGCGCCACGTTCTTGATGCCGGAGAGGTCCAGCGCCATGGTGACGGCGAGCGTCTCCGGCATTCCCGGCCCGCCCTTGGGCCCCTCGTTCCGGATCACCATCACCGAGCCCATCCTGACCTTGCCCTCGCGGAACGCCGCCAGCGCGTCGTGCTCCGACTCCATGATCTGCGCCGGCCCCGTGAACTTCCGCATCTCCGGAATCACCGCCGACTGCTTCACCACCGCGCCCTCCGGCGCCAGGTTCCCCAAGAGCGCCACCGTCCCGCCCTCCGCCTTGAACGGCGCCTCCCGGGGCCGGATCACCTTCTCGTCCTTTACCACCGCTTCCTCCACCACCTGCGCGAACGCCTGCCCGGTGACGGTGAGCGCGTCGAGGTTGAGGTCGTCCTTGATCTGCTTCATCACCGCGGGGATGCCGCCCGCCATGTACAGGTCAATGATCCCGTGCGGCCCGTTCGGCGAGATCGAGCAGAGCGTGGGGATCTTAACGTTGTAGTCGTTGAACACCGACCACGGCATCTCCATGCCCAGCTCGTGCGCCAGCGCCGGCAGATGCAGGGTCGAGTTGGTCGAGCCGCCGATGGCCAGGTCCACCATCACCGCGTTCAGGAGCGCCTTCTTGGTGAGGATCTTCCGCGCGGTCAGCTCCTCCTCCACCATGGCCACCACGCGCTTGCCGGTGTTGCGCGCGATCAAGAGCTTCTCGGAGAGGAACCCGGGAACGTTGGCCGTGCCGGGGATGGTCATGCCCAGGGCTTCGGCCAGGCACTGGAACGTGTTGGCCGTGCCCATGATCTCGCAGGCCCCGCAGGTGGAGCAGGTCGAGGTCCCGACCTTGAGCGCCAGGTCCGGGTAGTCCTTGTGGTCCACGCTGTCCTTCTTCCCCGCCATCCACCGGATGCCCCACGCGTTGGGACCGCCGGTGAGGAAGATCGCGGGCAGGTCGAGACGCGCCGCCGCCATCAGCATCCCCGGGATGATCTTGTCGCAGGTCGCGATCATGACGAGGCCGTCAAAGCCCATGCTCCGGACGTGCGTCTCCACCGTGTCCGCGATCAGCTCGCGCTGCGCCAGCACGTAGCGCATGCCCGGATGCCCCTCGGTCAGCCCGTCGCAAGGCGCCGGCACGTTGAACTCGAACGGGATCCCGCCCGCCGCGTGCACGCCCTCCTTCACCCGCACCGCCAGCTCTTTTAAGTGCATGTGGCCGGGGTTCATGTCCGTCTGCGAGTTCACCACCCCGATGATCGGCTTTTCCTTCGCCTCCTCGATGTCAATCCCCGTGCCCTTCAGGATCGAGACCCGCACGATGCTGATCGGGAAATCCTTATTATCGAAAATCGGCGCGCTCTTCGGTTTTTTCATTATCAGCCTCCTTTAGAAATAATTGAGACGCATCTGCGAATGGAAGAATTATAGCGGAAATCCGGGGTAAAAGGCCAAGTCAAGCTTGAGCCCGATTCATCGGGCTTTCCCCGGGGCGTATAGGCCCGCCATTGATGGCGGGTATCGGGGCGCGGCGAGACTCGGGGAGGGCGTTTTAACGTCCTTCTCTTGGCCCCGGGCTTCAGCCCCAGGATAAATCCTTTATTTCGAGAACCCCGTTGAAACGGGGTCCGGATCCAGAGGCCGGCGCCTCGTTAACCCGCGCTAAAGCACGGGCCTACACCTGACTCAACGCCGGTAAACCGGCCTGCCCGCGCACTTCCCGAATGACCCGGTCCACGGCCGCCTCCACCTGTTCAAGAGGAATGTCCTTGTTGCGCTCGTGAATCTCTCGAAGCAGGTCATCAAGGCGCTTGACGAGTCCGAGCGGGTCAATCGTGACTTCGACCCTCGCGCCTTCCGGGAGATCGAGCGGCTCTAAGGGGCGAAGGACTCCGTCCTTGAATAAAGCGAGAATTGTTGTTTTATCTCCCAAGCCCATACTCGTAATATAAAACGGAAGAAATAATAAATCAATTTTATCTTGGCGGCCTTGGCGCCTTGGCGTTGATCTTATACTGAACTCGGTCCCTCCTTGCGCCTTGCCGCTCCTTCCTCCACCTCCACCTGCGTCACCGCCCTTGCCGCGGCCTGTTTTACGGTAAAGGCGAGGTCCTTGAAGCGGATGCGCTCGCCGGTTTCGGGGATGCGGCGGAAGAGGTGGAGCAGGAACCCGGCCAGGGTGTCGTAGTTGCCCTCGGGCAGTTCCCATCCGAGTTCCTCGTTGATCTCGTCAATTTCCATCTGGGCGTTAACGGACACGCGGTCCGGGGCCAGGCGCTGATACATTTTCACGGGGCGGGTATGCTCGTCGCCGATCTCGCCCACGATCTCTTCGAGGATGTTCTCGCGCGAGATCACGCCGATGCATCCGCCGTACTCGTCCACCACCATGGCGAAGTTGTAGTTCTCGCGCTGCATGGAAAAGAGCAGCTCGTCCACCGGCTTGTTGAAGGGCACGTAACGCGCCTCCGAGACCCAGGGGCCGATGGGAGCGGCGAGGTCATCGGACTCCAGCAGGTCCACCGCGTGGAGCACGCCGATGATGTTGTCAATCCGGTCCTGGTAAACCGGGTAGCGGCTGTACATCCGCTCCGAGACCTTGCGCAGCGCCTCCCCCACCGTCGCGCTGTTCGCCAGCGCCTCCACCTGGACGAGCGGGATCATCACGTCCTCCACCAGGGTCTCGCTGAACTCGAAGATGCGGTCTATCATCTGCCGCCTTTCCTCGTCCAGCACCTCGCCGCCGGTGTGATTGGTAAGCAGGAGCTGCAGCTCGTCGCGGGTGTACCAGAACGCCCCGGCCGGCCGCCCGCCCGCCAGGAGCTTCTGCGCCACCCAAATGATTCCGAGCAGCGCCATCAGGAGCGGGTAAAAAA
This sequence comes from bacterium, assembly GCA_035527835.1. Taxonomy (GTDB): domain Bacteria; phylum RBG-13-61-14; class RBG-13-61-14; order RBG-13-61-14; family DATKZS01; genus DATKZS01. The sequence continues at coordinate 33,537 of DATKZS010000181.1, read as the reverse complement.
TGAAAATAAAGTAACGCAACCCGGCGGCCATGCCCAGCGCCGACGAGTCGGCCAGAGAGCCGAAGAACGTCTTGGGCAGAACCACTCCGATGAAAACATAGAGCGTGGCGGCTCCGAGCAAGGCGGCGGCCCCGGCCGGCCCGGACCGGCCCAGCGCGAAGAGCGTGGCCGGCACCGCGGCCAGCGTGAGGCATAATGATGACCCGATCAGGGCCGCGCCCAGGTACCACTGCGGCCTCTTGAGGAAACGCTCGAGGCGGACCGAGTCGCGCGCGGAGTCGCGGCCCTTTTTCTTGAGCGCGGCCGGGTCCGCGGAAACGATCGCCGCCTGCGCGCCGGAGAAGAAAGCGCCGAACAGTACGGCGGCCGTGAGGGCGAGGGCCAGGTAAGCCAGGCCGATCATGGAGCTTCCCCCCTCCGGACCTCGAGCCGATTGATGATGATGCCGCGCACCTCCAGCACCCGGAAAAGCAAGCCATGGGCCCTGGTCTCGTCGCCCGGCCGGGGACGCCGCCCGAGCAGCGAAAGCACGAACCCCGCCATGGTACGCGCGCCCGCCCCGGAAATCTTCACCCCGGCGCGCGCGTTGAATTCCGCGATTTCAAGGCCGCCCGCCACCCGCCAGCGGCCACCGCCCAGGTCCTCGAACTCCGCCTCGTCCTCCTCCTCCCGAACCTCCCCGAAAATCTCCTCCAGCACGTCCTCCATCGTCACCAGGCCGGCCACGGCCCCGAACTCGTCAACCACCAGGGCCAAGTGCAGCCGCCGGCTCTTAAAGTCCAGGAGCAGGTCCCGGATGCGCCGGCTCTCCGGGACCAAGAGCGGCGGACGCATCGCCTCGCGGATGGAAAGCGGCTTGCCCTTGGCCTCGGAGAGCCGCAGCTTCAACAGGTCCTTGGCCGTGAGCACGCCCACGTAGTGCTCACGGTCGCCCTCGAACACCGGGATGCGCGAGTAATCCTGGGCCAGGAACAAAGACCGCGCCTCGCCCTTCGCCGCGTCCGCGGAAATGCTCACGATCTCGTGGCGCGGCGTCATGATGTCGCCCGCCGTGACCTCCCCCGACTTGAGCAGGTTCACCAGAAGCTCGCGTTCCGTAACGTCGAGCAGGCCCTGCCGCGAGCCGGCCTCCACCAGCTCCTTGATCCGCTCCTCCCCCAGCAGGTCCTCGCCCCCGTCCTCCGGGCTCGCCCCCAGCGCGCCGAGGAACGCCTCCGACGCCGCCCGCGCCAGCGCGCTCACCGGCGCCGCCGGCTTCATGAAGGCAAGGATGGGATAGGCCAGAAGGCGGGAGAAGAACGCGGGCCCGCGCGCGCCCAGCACCCGCGGCACCGCCTGGCCCGCGACCGCGACCAGCACGAATGCGATAATCAGTCCCGGCAGCAGCTCGCGCGCGGGGCCCGGCTTGAGCCAGGTGAGCCATTCCCAATCCCTGACGCGGAAGGCGACAATGGCCGCGACGAGCACGGCGGCGGCGAGGCCCGCCATGTCGCTTCCCAGCGCCAGCGCGGCCATGAGCCGGCGCGGGTCGGAAAGCAGCTTCTTGATGGCGGGCGCGGCCACGACCCTCTTTTCCGTGAGCCCCGCCAGCCCGGCCGGGCCCAGCGAGAGCAATGCCGCCTCCGCCGCGGAAAAGAGGCCGGAGAGCATGATGAGAGCGGCCACCGCGGCAATACCCAACGGCCCATGTCCGGCGATCAGCGCTTCAGCCCATTGCCCCATGTCTCTCACCGCGCTTGGGGAACGAAATGCTCGAAGAGCATGGCGGGCGGCGCGACTTCGTCCCCGTCCGGCCCGATTAGAACGAGGCCCGGCTCTTGCCGGACCTCTCCGATGCGCGTGATGGCCAGGCCGGTCCGCTCGGCGATCCGGGAGATCGCGGCCTCCACGTCGGATGACGCCGTGAAGATCAGCTCGTAGTCCTCGCCCCCGGCCGCGGCGCAGGCCAGCGCGCGGCCCTCCGGCGCGGCCTTGACCTGGAAGCGCTCCTTAAATGGCGCCGAGAGCGGGAGGAGCGCCGTCTCGATCACCGCGCCCAGGCCGCCGGATTCCAGGAGCAGGCGCGGCAGGTCCTTCATGATCCCGTCGGAGAGGTCCATCATGCTCCGCGCCGCCGCCGCGAGCCGCAAGCCCGCTTCGAGCCGCGCCGGCGGGTCCAGATGACGCAGGATCGGATAACGGAGCGGGTCGGACTCGATCATCTCCATGGTGACCGGCTCCCCAAGCTCGCCAAGGCGCAGGAGCCCGAGCGCGGAGTCGCCCACGGTCCCGGTCACGAAGACCAGGTCCCTGGGCCGCGCGCCGCTCCGGTAGACCGGCGCCGGCGGCTCCGCGTCGCCGATCAGGGTCACGGCCAGGACGAGCTTGTCCGCGCGGCACACGTCGCCGCCCGTGAGCGTCACCGCGGCCTCTTGCCCGCGCCCGATGAAGCCCGCCATGATCTCGTCCATCATCGCGGCCGAAAAATTCCCGGGCGCGGCGAGCCCCAGGAAGGCGAAGCGGGGGACGGCGCCCATGGCGGCCAGGTCGGAGAGGTTCACGGCCATGGCCTTGCGGCCGAGGAGCTTGGGGGGAGAGGTCGAGAGCTTGAAGTGGACGTCCTCGATCAACAGGTCGGTGGTGACCACGGTCTTTTCGGCGGCCGCCACCACGGCGGCGTCATCGCCGATGTTCCTGATGATCCTGGGGTCTTCGGATTCCGCGGCGCGGCGGATGCGCCGGATCAGGCCGTCCTCGGAAAGGGCGGCCAGGTCGGAAGGCCGTTTGGCCTCGCCGTTAGTTCCAGAAGCGTCCCCGCCGTCCGTCATCTCTGGCCAATCCGTAATTGCCCGTGCAGGAAAATCATCTATGCGTGTACCACTTTCCCATGGGATAGGCGCGCTTTTTTCTTCCGAATGCCGGTCTTCGCCACGGCGGTTTTCGCCCGGGCTTTCCCGGCCGGGGCCTTGCCGCGGCCCTTATTCTTGTTTTTCTTCCCCGGCACTCCTCCCACCAGCGCCGCGTTGAGGACATCGTCCATAGTTTTGGCAAAGGTGAAGTTGATCTTGTCGCGCAGCTCCTTGGGGATGTCTTCGAGGTCTTTCTTGTTGCGGTCGGGCACGATCAGGTTGGTGATGTTGTGGCGCAGCGCGGCCAAAGACTTTTCCTTGAGTCCTCCGATGGGCAGGACCCGGCCGCGCAGGGTGATCTCTCCGGTCATGGCCACGTCGCGGCGCACGGGCTGCCCGGACACGGCGGAGACCAGCGCGGTGCCCATGGTGACGCCCGCGCTGGGCCCGTCCTTGGGGATGGCGCCGGCGGGCACGTGGATGTGGGCCTCGTGCTTGTCGAAGAAGTTCTCGGCGATGTCGAAGTCCTTGAGCCGCTTCTTGGCGTAGCTCACGGCGGCCTGGGCCGACTCGCGCATGACGTCGCCCAGGTGCCCGGTGAGCACCAGGCTCCTGGCGCCGTTGGTCACGCTGGCCTCGACCATCAAAATCTCGCCGCCGGACGCGGTCCAGGCCAGCCCGGTGGCCACTCCGACCTCGTCCTTGTCCAGCTCCTCCTCGTCCAGGAACCGCGGCACGCCCAGGTACTTGCTCACGGACTCCGAGTCAATCGCGATTTTTTTCTTCCGGCCCTCGGCCACGGCGCGGGCCACCTTGCGGCAGATGTTGCCGATCTCGCGCTCCAAATTGCGGAGGCCCGCCTCCAGGGTGTACCCGCCGATCACGGTCTGGATGGTCTCGTCCTTGAACTCGATGTTTTTGCCGCTGATGCCGTTTTCCTTGAGCTGTTTGGGGATCAGGTACTGCCTGGCGATGTGGACCTTTTCTTCGAGGATGTATCCGGGCAGCTCCAGGAACTCCATGCGGTCGCGGAGCGCCGAGGGAATGGGGTCCGCGAGGTTGGCCGTGGTGATGAACATGACCTTGCTCAGGTCGAACGGCATGTTGATGTAGTGGTCGCGGAACGAGTTGTTCTGTTCCGGGTCGAGCACTTCGAGGAGCGCGGCGGAGGGGTCGCCTCTGAAGTCCATGCCCAGCTTGTCAATCTCGTCGAGCATGAACACGGGGTTGTTGGACCCGGCGGTCTTGATGCCCTGGATGATGCGGCCGGGCAGCGCGCCCACGTAGGTCCGGCGGTGGCCGCGGATCTCGGCCTCGTCCCGGATGCCGCCCAGGCTCATCCGGATGAAGCTGCGGCCCATGGCCTTGGCGATGGACCGGCCGAGGCTGGTCTTGCCCACGCCGGGAGGCCCCACGAAGCAAAGGATCGGCCCCTTCATGTCCTTGTTCAATTTGCGCACGGCCAGGTATTCGAGGATGCGCTCCTTGACCTTGTCCAGGTCGTAGTGGTCGTCATCCAGGTTCTTCTTGGCCTTTTTGAGGTCGAGCTTGTCCTTGGTGCTCACCGACCAGGGCAGCTCGACCAGCCATTCCAGGTAGCTCCGCACCTGCGACGCCTCGATCGCCTCCTGGTGCATCATCTCCAGCTTCTTGAGCTGCTTGTTCGCCTCCTCCAGGGCCTCCTGGGGCATCTTGGCCTTGGCGATCTTCTCGCGCAGCTCCTCGATCTCCGCCGCCTTCTCGTCAACGTCGCCCAGCTCCTGCTGGATCTGCCGGAGCTGCTCGCGCAGGTAATACTCCTTCTGCGTTTTGTTCATTTCCTCCCGCGCCTGGCTCTGGATCTTGAACTGCATCTCGATGACCTCGAGCTCCTTGTGCGCGAACTCGTTAACCTTGCGCAGCCTCTCGAGCGGGCTCGTCAGCTCCAATAGCTCCTGCCCGTCCTTCACCGCCAGCCCGATGTTCGCCGCCACCAGGTCCGCGAACCGGCCCGGGTCCTGGATCGTCTCCAGCACCTTGATCAGGTCCTCCGGGATCGCCTTGCCCATCTGGATGATCTTCTCCAGCGTCTCGCGCACGTTGCGCATCAACGCCTCGATCTCCAGGTTCATCTCCAGGTGCGGCTCCTCGACCAGCTCGATTTTCACCGAGTAGGGAGCCTTCTGCGTCTTGTACTCCATGATCCGCGCCCGGGCCAGGCCCTGGGCCAGGATCTTCACCCGCCCGTCCGGGAGCTTCAACATGCGCATGATCATCGAAACCGTGCCCGCGCGGTAAATGCCCTCCGGGTTCGGGTCCTCCTCCGCCATCTCCCTCTGCGCCACCAAGAGGATCATCCGGTCCTTGCCCAGCGCCTCGTTGACCGCGGCCACCGAGGTCTCCCGGCCCACGAACAGCGGCAGGATCATGAACGGAAACACCACCACGTCGCGAACCGGCAGCAGCGGCATCTCGGTCGGGATCTTGAGCTGCTGCGGCTCCGGGCCCGGCGACGGGGCCTCCGCCGCCTGGTCAGCCGGCTTGGCCTCCTCTTCCTGGCCGGGTTCCCGTTTCTGGTCTATCTCTTTTGCATCCATCATTGCCTCCACATGGCATAAAACTCCTCGAATCCCCGGGCCGGCGGTCCGAAGATTTTCGCGGTCTCCTCTTTACTGATGCGGGTCCGGGTGGCGGGGCGGCGGGAGCGGTCCGCGGCGCGGTCTCAGCTTACCGGAATCCTTCTCCTCTCGCCCCTGCGGTCGCTGATCTTCTTGAACTCGATCACCAGCACTCCCGATTCGTAAGACGCCTTGCCCTCCCTGGTGTTGCAGGTGATGGGCAGCTCGATCTCGCGGCGGAACACCCCGAGCTTGCGCTCGAGCTGCAAGAACGACACCCGTTTCCCGCCCGAACCGGGACGTACCAGCCCAATGTCCTCCTTCAAGCCTTCAACCGCTACCAGGTTGTGCGCCACGTAAACCTCGATGTTCTCCTTCTTAACCCCGGGAAGCTCGATCTCGATAACCACCGCGTCGTCCTTCTCATAGATGTCCATCGCCGGCAGCAGGGTCTTCACCTCAACCGTCGGCTCCTCGGTGTCCCACAGCACCCGAACCCGCGGGCTTTGCGAACCCGCCGGATTGTCATCCCTTCTTCCGTTCCGAGACCAGCTCATGAATGGCGTCCCTTAAATAATATGCGGCGCGCGTGATAACGACTCTATTCTTTTACTGCTTCCTTTTTTAAAATCTATGTCCTTTTTATCAGCTTGTCAAGAAATTATCCGGTTCCCGGCCGGCGCGGACCGATCGCCGCGACCCGTGAAAAAAAGGTTCTTACGATTTAATAGTACCTGTCGCGGAGTTGAGAAGAGTTACACGGATGACACGGATGTAACGGATGAAGAGGATCGGAGAAGAGTAATGCGGCAAGGGCCGATCCGTGGAATCCGTTTCCATCCGTCCGCCTCCATTGCGCAAAACGCTGGATGGCATGGAAACATGGTGGTTTTCCCCGGGCCTACGGATTGAAGAAGGATGACACGGATTCCTCATCTCTATTTTGATCCGTGAAAATCCGTTTTATCCGTGTCATCCGTGTAAAATCTTATGGATCGTGAATCAGGATGATCCCCAAAATATACATCATCCTTGCACGTTGATTTTTTCCCGGCCCCGTACTATAAAGATTGAGTGTCGCCGGAGGGAAGATGAAACGATGATCCGCGGGGGTGACAGATGATCGCGTTTAGCCGGCCGGCCCTGGCCGTCCTGGCCCTGGTCCTGGCCTCGGGCTGGCTCGCCTGTTCCCGGGTGGAAACGGGAGAGCAAGCGGAGCCCGTGGTCAAATGGGTCCCGGCCGGACAGCCGCTGCCCGCGTCCAGACCCGCCAAGGCCGCCGGGCCGGCCACGCCCGCCCCCGCCCCTGAAGTTTCATGCCCGACCCAGCCCGCTCCGGACAACCGCGACATCGTGGCCGCGATCCAAAAAGTGGCCGAGGCCTGCCGCGCCCCCGCCGCCTTCCCCGCTCCGCAAGAGCCTTCCGAGCCGGAGGCCGCCCCGGTTTCCTGGCCCCCGGCCGGGCCGCAGGTCGTTGACGCCCTGGCCGTGGTCCTGGCCGGCATGAACCAGTCCGCCTTGGGCTTCAGGCCGAACGATCCGGTCATCGGCAAGATTATGGATAACGGGACCAATGAGCAGGCCGGAGGGCTCGAGGCCGTGCAGGCATACGTGAGATACCTGGCCGGCCGGGCCGCGCCCGGAAACGCGGACCCTCTGGCGCGGACCAGGGCCGCGCTCCTGGAAGGAGACCTGGCCAAGTGGTGGTTCCCTTCCGGGGAAAAGACCCTGGCTCAGGGGATCGCGGCGCTTCAAGATACCTCCGCCGCCATGAAAAGCGGAGCGATCAAGGCGCCGGGCGGACCCGAAGACCTGAAGGGCATCCTGCTCATCTCATCGTCGCTCCTGAGCCGGGAGGCGGACAAGATCTCGGCCCAAGACGTCGCGGAAACGGATGACGCGTTCCACCATGCCCGCGGAACGGCCGCCGCGACCGCCGCGGTGGTGGAGGGCGCGGTGGCCTCGTACGCGCCGGCGCTCAAGGACCGCGGCGCCGGCAATGACTTGAAGCAGGCGCTCGACTCGCTCCAGACCGTCCAGGCCATGGACCCGCTGATCGTGCTGGCCGGCCCGCCCGGAGCCCTGCGCGGGAACCACCCGCTGCTCATGGCCTATTATCTCGACCGCGCCGCCGACGCTCTCTCCACGGCCGCGGCCAGGCTAAATTGACCCCGGGCCATCGGCAAGTGCCGCCGCCGTCCCGGCTCCAAGCGCAAACGCACGGACCAGCCCATCGCTCTTCTTGACTTGACCCCTCTAGCGGTGAATAATCTTTTCCCATGAAAAGTCCGCCGCAGACTATCGCCATCGTCGGCGCGGGCGTGGCCGGTTCACGGCTCGCCTATTTGCTGGCGAGGAACGGCAAGAGCGTCATGCTCTTCGACCACAAGGCCCCGTGGGAAAAACCCTGCGGAGGAGGGCTCTCGCCCAAGATCGTCTGGGAGTACCCCGAGCTCAAGAACCTGGTGGCCGAGGGCAGGGTCCACCGCCGCCTCAAAATGCAGTTCCCCTTCGGCCGCAGGGTCTCGCTCTCCCTGACCTGGCCCATGGTCACCATCTCCCGGCAGGGGCTCGGCCAAAAACTCCTCGACATGGCCCTGGCCGAGGGCGCGGCCTTTCATCAGCAAAAGGTCATGGCCGTGGAACCCGAGGGAGAGGCCATGGTCCTGCGCACTGATGCCGGACAGTATAAGGCCGACTTCGTGGTGGGAGCCGACGGCGTGGGCAGCATCGTGCGCAAGGCGTTCGCCGGCAAGTTCCCGCGGGAGGACTTGTGCCTCACCCATTTCGCGCTCCTGCCGGGCAAGGTCAAGCTGCCCCTCGTCCTGAGGTTCTTCAAGGGGTTCCAGGGCTACGCCTGGATCTTCCCGAGAAACGACGCGACCGCGGTCGGCATCGCCCTGGAGCGCGGCGAGGCCAAGGACGAGGACCTGTCCGCCCGGCTCCATGAGTTTGTGGAGGACGAGTTTGGCCGGGCCGGGCTGGAAATCCCCGACCTCTCGGGCGAGCGCGCCTGGTTCCTGCCCGCGCTCCGCACCGCCTCGTTCGAGGACCCCAAGCTCAGCGGCGACGGATGGGCGCTCATCGGAGACGCTTCCGGCAGCGCCGATCCCCTGACCGGAGAGGGCATCTTTTATGCCTTCAAGACCGCGGAGCTGCTCGGCAAGGCCGTCTGCTCGGAAGACCGCGACGGCATGAAAAGTTACCCCCAGTCCTGGAAAACCATGGCCCGGCTCAGCATCGGAAAGGTAAGCCGGGTGACCGAGAAGTTCTACCGCCCCTTCACCCTCCGCGTCATCGGCTTCTGCCTCGATTACAGCCCCTCCGTCCGCATCATCACCCGCGAGCTGGTCGCCGGAATGCAGGACTATGACACCCTGAAGCCCAAGGTCAAATCCGATGCCCTCAAATACGCCGGAGAGGTCGTGGTCAACTTCCTCGCCCGGCAGAAAGGGGAGAGGAAGAAGAAGAGGTGAGAGACGGCTTGGGGCCTGTGGCTTGAGGCATGGGGCTTGGGGCTATATCCTCACGCCAATGCTCTCCGCGCTCCGCGTTCCGCGATCCTCGCTACCCAGCTCCTCCTCTCCTCAGCGGATAAAACAATATACCACCAGCCGCGCGCTCAGCCCCAGGTGCAGGCAAAGCGATGCGGCCAGACCCTTCCTGACGTAGACCTCGCAAAGCACCCACTGCACGCCAAAGACCAGGGCCAGCGAAGCCAGGGCGCGTCGGGGCTCGATCAGCCCGGAGAGCCCGAGCCTCTGGAAGAACAGGAGCGAGCACACGGCCGCGAACAACGACACCACCGCGATGGCGGCCGCCGGATGGCCCTTATGGCCCCGCCAGCGCAGCAGGTACACGCCGATGGAAAGTAGCCCGAACCGCGCCACCACCTCCTGCGAAAGCGAGTTCCCCGCCGCCCATGCCAGCGCCCACGCCCACGGCCGCGGGTACGCCTCCGGAAAGACCGCCAGCATGTGCCGGTCCGTGAGGTAATAGGAGGGAACGATGAGCGCCAGCCCCAAAAGCAGCGACAGCGGGACCCAGCGCTTGAGCTCCCCAAGCCGCCCCGGCCCGGGCAGCCCCAGCCGCTCGTAATACAGGAACCCGACCAGGGAGCAGACCAGGGCCGGCGCGAACAGGATGATGGACTGACCCAGCGCCAGGAGCTTGAGCTGTTTTAAGGTGGGCGCGTGCGCGAACACCGGCCGCATCATGTGCGCGTACTGGTAATAGAACATGGGAAGACTGAGGAGCATCACCGCGCCCGCCAGCAGCACCGCGTTATGCACCCGGTTCCGCGCGTCCATGAAGCTCATCTTGAACGCCCGCGAAGCGGCCTCTTTCCGGTCCATCAGAATACCGATTATCGCACGGACGCGCGCGGGCCACAATGGATAAATGTCCGAGGCTTGATGGAAACGGGCCGGGGGGAAGGAAGCGGCGGCCAACGGCCGGCCAAAAACCACAAACTACAAACCACAAACCATTACGGCGTATACAGCATCACCAGGCACCGCGTCGCCTGGTCCGAGAGGCTTTTCAGCTTGTGCGTGACCTCGGAGTTGAAGTGGTGCGACTCGCCGGGCTTCAGGTGAAGGGCCTTGGCGCCCACCGTCAGCTCCAGCTCGCCCTCCATCACGAACACGAACTCCTCGCCCTCGTGCTTGTAGGCCACGGGCTGGTGCGCCTGCCGGGGCTCGATCACGATCATGAACGCGCGCAGGTGCTCGTGCTCCGCCCCCGGCGTGAGCGTCTGGTACGAGTAGTTCTGCGTGCGCTTCACAAACGCCCGAGACCGCTGGTCCCGGATGGCCGACTTCTCCGACTCCGACAGGAACGCGGACGGGTCAACCTTGAGCGCCTTCGCCAGCCGGAGCAGGAAGGCCACCGACGGCGTCACCTCGTCCGCCTCCACCTGCGCGATGAACTCCGGGGTCTGGCCCGTGCTCTCGGCCATCTCCTCCCGGCTCCACCCCTGAGCCTCCCGGAGACCCCGCACCTTCGCCCCCAGCCCTCCACCACCATCGCCATTAACGCCATCCGTGGGAGCGACTTCAGTCGCGACGCCCCCAACTTTCGCGCACAGCATGTCCGCCAGCGCCCGCATCTTGGCCTGTTTTATCTTCCGCGTCAGCGCGGGCAAAAAAGTCTTTGCGTCCGCCACCACCCCGATGTCCGCGATGTGGAAAATGGGCGCTTCCGGGTCGCGGTTGATCGCGACGATGGCCCCCGACTCCATGATGCCCGCCGTGTACTGGACCGCGCCGGAGGTCCCGGCCGAGACCAAGAGGCGTGGCCGCACCGTCTTCCCGGTCTGTCCGATCAGCCGCTCCTCCTCCGTCCAGTGCGCCAGCACCGCCGGCCGCGTCGCCCCCACCTCCGCACCCAGCGCCGCCGCCAGCTCGCGCACCAGACCGAACCCGGCCGCGCTCGAGAGGCCCGCGCCGCCCACCGCCACTACCTCCGCCTCCTCCAATTTCCGGTGCTCCGCGGGTTCCGCCGCCGACGATAATAGCCGGAGTCCCGCCGGGGCCCGGAGCCCGTCAACCGCCACCCGCTCCACCGTCCCCGGATCGCCCTTGGCCTCCACCGCGCGCATCCCGAGCGGCCGCACCGTGGCCAGGCCCGTCCGCTGTCCCGCCGCGTACGCGATCTCCGCCATCACCTCGCCGCCCCACGCCGCGCACGTCGCCACCACCCGGCCCGCTATACTGTCCGGTGGGAGCGACTGCGGTCGCGAATCTCCATCAATCCTCAGGTCAATACAGTCCGCGATCAGCCCCGCTCCCAAAATCCTCGCCGTCCGGGCCGCCGCCTCCAGGCCCAGGCCGGTCAGAGCGAAGAGCACGAGCGCGGGCGCGCGCCTCCCGATGAACTCCGCGAGCGCCGCCGCGTGGGTGTCCGCGCGCGGCGCCCCTAGCTCCGGGTGCGTCAGCGCGTAAACCCGGTCCGCCCCGTGCGCCACGCAGCTCTCAGCCGCCGCCTCCGCCGCCAGACATTCCCCATGAGTCTCCCCGGGCCCGCCGTCCAGCACCACCGCCGCCGTCTTCCCGTCCACCGCTCCCGCCAGCTCCCGCGCCTTGCCCAACACCTTGAGCGACAGCCCGAACAGCCGCTCGTTCCGCAAATCCACGTACACCCATATTTCCGGATCGTTCCTCACCTATCCTCCGCTTCAATCCTCAAGCCCCAAGCCTCAAGCCCCAAGCCCCAAGCCTCACCCCACCAGCCCCTTCTCCAGCAGCCGCTTCACCACTTCCTCCGCCTGCTCCTCGACCGTGCCCGCGATCAGCTCGCACTTCCGCTCCCGCGTGACCGGCCTGATCGAGACCACCCGGGTCGGCGAGCCCCTCTCCCCGATGCGCGCCGGGTCCAGCCCCAGCTCCGCGCAGGTGAGCCGCTCGATCTTGCCCGCGCCGAACGCCGGCCCGATGCCATAAAGCGGCACGTCGCGCGGCACGAGAGCGCCCGCGTGCACCGTGAGCGCCGCGGGCAGGTCAGCTTGATAGATCTCCCTGAACCCGTCAACCCGCCGCTCCACCTCGATCCCGCCGCCGTCGGCCTTCACCGACCACGCCCACCCCACCAGCGGCAGGCAAAGGAGCGACGCCGTCTGCGGACCCACCTGCCCCGTGTCGCTGTCCGCCGTCCGCGTCCCGAAAAGAATGAGGTCAAAGGGAGCGAGCCTCTTTACCGCCGCCGCCAGCGCGTACGACGTCGCCAGCGTGTCCGACCCCGCCAGCGCCCGGTCGCACGCCAGCACCGCCTTGTCCGCGCCCAGCGCCAGCGCCTCGTACAGCGCGTCCTCGGCCGCCTCCGGACCCATCGAGAGCGCCGTCACGCTCCCGCCCCTCTCCTCTTTGAGCCGGAGCCCAAGCTCCAGCGCCGGCCGGTCAAAAGGGTTAAGCTCCATCCCCTCCGCCGTCCGCATGAGCTTCCCCTCCGCCAGCACGGGCTCACCCGCCGACCACTTCACCACCGATTTTATGCAAACAATTATCTTCATCTTCCCGCTTCGCAATCCAAACTCATCCCTAGACCGCAATCAGAATATCAGCAAAATCAAAACGGCCGCAGATGAACGCAGATTAACGCAGATAATTTCCGACTAATTTGTATTAATCTGTGTTCATCTGCGTTCATCTGCGTTCATCTGCGGCAAAAAAAATCCAACCCTCCCATGTATCCTCCACCCTATGCCCCCAGCACTCCCCGCGCGATGACCATGCGGTGGATCTCGGCCGTGCCCTCGTAGATCCGGGTCACCCGCGCGTCGCGGTAGAAGCGTTCGACGTGGTAGGACTTGGAATAGCCGTATCCGCCGAGGACCTGCACCGCCGCGTCCGTGACCTTGCTCGCAATCTCGGAGGCAAAGAGCTTGGCCATGGCCGCCTCCTGGGTGAACGGCACTCCCCGGTCCTTCAGGTCCGCCGCGCGGTGGATCATCAGCCGCGCCGCCTCCACCTGCGTGGCCATGTCCGCGATCATATTCGCCACGCCCTGGTGTTTCGCGATGGGCACGCCGAACTGCCGCCGCTCTTTGGCGTAGGCCACCGCCGCCTCCAGCGCCGCCTGCGCGATGCCGATGGCCTGCGCCGCGATCCCGATCCGGCCCGTGTCCAGGGCGTCGAGCCCGATCTTCAGGCCCATGCCCTCCCGGCCCAGCAGGTTCGCGGCCGGAACGCGGCTCTCCGAGAGCGTGATCGAGCTCACCGGGTTCGCCCGCATCCCGCACAAGTCCTCGAGCTCGCCCACCGCGAACCCCGGCGTGCCCCGCTCGACCACCACCACCGAGATGCCCCTCCTGCCGGCCTTCGGGTCCGTCCGCGCGAAAACCAGGCACACGTCAGCGATCCCGCCGTTGGTCACGTACACCTTGTTCGCGTTCACCACGTAATGATCGCCGTCGCGCCGCGCCGTGGCCTCGATCCCCGCCGCGTCCGAGCCCGCGTTCGGCTCGGTCAAGCAAAACGCCCCGATCTTCTCGCCGCGGGCGAGCGGCGCGGCCCAGCGCTTTTTCTGCCCGTCATCGCCGAACGCCAGGATCGGGTAGAGCGCCACGCTGTTGTGCACGGTCACGCACAGCCCGAGACCCCCGCACGCCCGCGAGATCTCCTCGATCACCAGGGCGTAGCTCACCGTGTCCAGGCCCGCGCCGCCGAGCTCGCGCGGCGCCTGGATCCCGAAGTAGCCGAGCCGGCCCATCTTCTCGGCCACCTCCCACGGAAAGCGCGCCTCCTGGTCCAGCGCCAGCGCGATCGGCACGATCTCCCGGTCACAAAAAGCCCGGGCCGCGCGCCGCACGGCCCGGTGCAGGGGGGACAAAACCGCTTCCATCACCATTCTCCTGGTTTCTTGGTCACCGCGAAAAACTGGTTCGCCGGATCATCCTGGTCCCTCGCCTCCGAGTAGTGCTTGACCTCGACGCGGAACCCGGCCCTGCCGATCCGGTCCACGATATCGCGGCCGAACGCGTGGCAGTGGCCCTGGTGGTCGGGCTCCGGCAGCGGGCGGGACGCCGCTTGCCGGGAAAAAGGCACGGCAACCAATCCGACCCCGTCATCCTTCAGCACTCGGCCAAGCTCGGCAAGGGCATCGCCAAACTCTGAAATATGTTCGAGCACGTGGGAGCAGATAATCAGGTCAAACCGCCGGCCGGCAAAAGCCATCCTGGTCATGTCCATCCTGACCATGGCGCTTCTTTCGCCCCTGTCAATGGAGACGTATGCGGCCCCCCGGGACTCGAACCATTGTCGGTAGCGCGGGACGGGAGCGATGTCCAGGACGAGCTTGCCGGAGACGCTGATCTCCTTCCCGATGAAGGCGATCAGCTCACGGTGGCGGGTCTGGCTGCCGCAACCCGGGCATTGGCTGTTTCTCCGGATGTGATGCCTTTCCCGAAAATAGTCGAAATGCCGTCCTTGCCATCCGCAGAGATTGCAGGCCACCCGCCTGGGCCCGAAGGACCGGGTCCCGCGGTGCCATTGGTTTGACGCCGTCGCATAAAGCAGCCTCGCAAAGTCGGCCGGCGAAGAGGCCATGTAGAGGAGTCGGTCCTGGAATTTTGCCCGGTTCATACAAGGCTCCCTTTCCCTTTGCAACCCGGCCGCGCGGCCGGGGCGGCGCGCCATTCAATATACATCAAAGGAGGCCGTTGAAAAAGACGCCGCCGCTGGAGGGGAGGGCGACAAGGATGGCGGCTGCCCTGGGTGCGGGCCGAACTTGCCGCGGCCAGGGTCGAGACGGTAGAATCGGGAAAGCCATCGGGTAACGTTTGACTTGGCTGGAGGAGATCATGGCGGCAAAGAGCGCGCGGTGGAAAAAGGTTTTAGTGGCGGTAATTGCGGCGCTGGCGGCATTACCACTTCTCGGCCTGTTGATATTTGACCAAGACATCTCCGAAATAGCGGGGGTGGGCACGGGATACACGGCCAAGGTCATGTGCTCGAGCGTGTTCGTCTCCGGCCGGGACCCGCGGGAGATAGAAAAAGTTGACCTCAGTCCCACCAGCGGCTACCCGATCAGCGTCAGGCTCGACCGGCAAAAAAAACAGGTGACCGCATCCATTCTCGGCCTGTTTTCCAAGCGGGCGGTGTATCGGGAGGGACTGGGCTGCACGGTGGTGGTGGACGTGAGCGATGAAGAATTAAAAGCCCAGGCCGCGGCCGCGCCTGTCGCCCCGCCCGGGCTTTCCAGGGACCTTCCCTGGCCCCGGGGCGGCAAGGTGGATACGCAAAATCTTCCTTCCGGGGCGGACAGGAAGAAGCTTGACCAGGCCCTTGACTTTGCCTTCACCGACCCGGCGCCCGGCCGTCCCGTCGGCACCAGGGCGGTGGTTGTGGTTTACCAGGGCCGGATCATAGCCGAGAGGTATGCCCCGGGCTTTTCCTCTGACACGCCCCTGCTGGGCTGGTCCATGACCAAGAGCGTTACCAACGCCCTGGTGGGCATCCTGGTGCGGCAGGGCCGACTCGACATTCATGAGCCGGCGCCGGTGCCCCAATGGAAAGGGCCGGACGACCCGCGCGCGCAAATAACCGTGGACCAGCTCCTGCGCATGGAGAGCGGGCTCAAGTTCGTGGAGGAGTACGAGAAAAACATCGCCTCGGACGTCAACGTGATGCTCTTCAATCATGGCGACATGGCCGCCTTTGCCGCGGACATGCCATTATCCGCGGAGCCGGACTCGGTGTGGTCCTACTCTTCCGGCACCTCGATGATCCTGGCCCGGATGGTAAGGCAGGCCGTGGGCGGGACCGGCGAGGACTACCTGGCCTTTCCCCGCCGCGAGCTTTTTGACAAGCTCGGGATGAGCTCCGCGGTGCTCGAGCCCGACGCCTCGGGCACTTTCGCGGGCGCTTCGTATTTATACGCCAGCGCGCGGGACTGGGCGCGGTTCGGACTGCTCTTTCTCCGGGACGGGGTATGGAACGGCGAGCGCATCCTTCCCCAAGGCTGGGTTGCTTACAGCTCTACTCCCACCCCGGCGGCCCCGCATGGCGGGTATGGCGCCCAGTTCTGGCTGAACGCGGGCTCGCCCGGCAACCAGGAGGACCGCTGGCTGCCAAAGCTCCCGGTTGATCTTTACTCCGCCCGCGGACACGACGGCCAGTACGTCACCATCATCCCCTCCCATGACCTGGTCGTGGTCCGTCTCGGATTCACTCCCAACCACCTCCAGGCATGGGACCATCAGAAATTCCTGTCCCTTATCATCGAGGCCTTGGGCAACCAGAATCCCTGAAACCGGAGGCAAAAGCCAGGGTCCCGGGTTTGGCCCTTTCCGGACCAGGGGCTATAATCGGGCGCATCGCAAGGCGCGGCCGAGCGCGGCCTGCATCAACACGTGAGGGGCAAGCATGGCGCTGAGAGACTTGTTCAAAAAGAAGAAGGCCGGCCGCTCGTGCGTGGTCGGGCTTGATGGCGTTCCGTACACGCTGGTCAAGCGGCTCACCTCGGACGGGACCTGGCCGTTCATGGCGGGGCTGGTAAAGGCCGGCGCGCTCCACCGGATGAAGGTGACGCTGCCGGAGATCAGCGCGGTTTCGTGGCCGTCGTTCATGACCGGCCGGAACCCGGGCGTGCACGGCATCTTCGGGTTCACCGAGCTGGCCCCGGGCTATCGGCTCCGCTTCACCAACTTCTCCAATCTCAAGTGCCCCACGTTCTGGGACAAGATCGGCGAGCAAGGCAAGCGCTCGGTGGTGATCAATCAGCCGGGCACGTATCCGGCGCGCGACATCCCCGGCTCGCTGGTTTCCGGCTTCGTGGCCATCGAGCTCATCAAGGCGGTGAAGCCCATGCGCTGGCTCGCGACGCTCCGGCGCAATAATTACGAGATTGACATAGACACCCAGCGCTGCCGGAAGGACCACAACCAGCTCTTCATCGAGCTCACGCGCACGCTCGACGGCCGCCGCGCCGTGGCCGACGCCATGTGGAGGGATGAGGACTGGGACTACTTCCAGGTGGTGATAACCGGCACCGACCGGCTCCAGCACTACCTCTGGAGCGCGGTGGAGGACGCATCTCACGAGCGCCACGGCCAGGCCCTCGACTACTACCGCGATGTTGACAAGTTCATCCGGGAGATGTGGGAGCGCTATCACGCGGGCGTGGACGTCTCGCGGGAGGGCGAGGGCTTCTTCATGCTCTCGGACCACGGCTTCTGCGGGATCAGGCAGGAGGTGTACGTGAACGCGTGGCTCAAGGAGCAGGGCTATCTCTCCTTCGTCAAGGACCCGCCGGAGGGCATGGAAGACATCATGCCGGAGTCGCGCGCGTTCTGCCTCGACCCCGGCCGCATCTACATCCATCGCGCGGGCAAGTACGGCAAGGGCGGAGTGGCCGAGGCCGACGCCCCGGCGCTCATCAATGAAATCCGGGAAAAGCTCGGGGCCCTGTGCTATCATGACGACAAGGTCATCGAGTTCGTAAAGACGCGCGACGAGGCCTATTCCGGCCCGGAAGCCAAGAACGGCCCCGACCTGATCGCCGTCGCCAATCACGGCTTTGACCTCAAAGGCATGATCAACGCAAAAGAGGTCTTTGGAAGAAGCGATCTCACCGGAATGCATACCTGGGACGACGCCTTCTTTTGGTCGCTCGACCAGCAGGGCGGCGATCTCAATATTACGGAGCTCGCGGAAATCGTGACCGGGCCGCTGAACATATAGGTCAGTCCCGGAGGGACGGTCGAGATTTCGGTCGTCCCTTGCGGGACTTGATGGCTGCCTTGGCTCGCGTTCCCAGGAATAAATTCCCGGGCTACTTTCGAGATGTCCCTCCGGGACAAACAGAATGAAGATTTCGGAACACCTTGAGAGTTTGTTGTCTCTAAATAAGCGCTTCCCGGAGCAATGATAACAATGCCGAAAAACTTTCGCCGAATCATGGCCGTCCATGCGCTGTTCCTTGCGCTATTGCTGGCGGGGACGGCCCATGCCTACATCGGGCCGGGCGCGGGCTTCGCCATTGTCGGCTCGTTCATGGCGTTTTTCCTGGCGTTCGTGGCGGCGCTGGTCTCGATGATCTTGTGGCCGGTGCGGGCGGTTTACATGTTCGTGCGGCGGCGGATGTTGGGACTGAAGCCGCGGGTCAAGCGGGTGATCGTGCTTGGTCTCGACGGCCTGGACCCGAAGGTCGCGCAGTCGCTGATGGACGAAGGCCGGATGCCGAACTTCAAGAAGCTCACGGAGGAGGGATACTTCAAGCCGCTGCGCACCACCACGCCCTCCATGTCGCCGGTGGCATGGTCAACCTTCATGACCGGAGTGAACCCGGGCAAGCACGCCATCTACGACTTCCTCACCCCCGACCGCAAGACCTATCTGCCCGTGCTCTCGTCGTCGTACATCGGCAACACCGGCCGCACCCTGAAGATCGGCCGCTACCGCATCCCCATCGGCAGCCCCGAGATCCGGCTGCTCCGCAAGAGCGTGCCCTTCTGGAAGATCCTCGGCGACCATTACGTGTTCTCGCAGGTGCTGCGCGTGCCCATCACCTTCCCGCCCGAGAAATTCTACGGCGCCTGCCTCAGTGCCATGTGCGTGCCGGACCTGAAGGGCACGCAGGGCAGCTTCACCTTTTTCACCACCGCGCCCGACGACGAGAAACGAACCGGCGGTGTGCAGGTGAAGCTGGTTAAGGACGGCGACGGCTACAAGTCCGAGGTCCCCGGCCCCGAGAACCCGCTGATCGAGGGCGCGGGCGAGATGAAGATCCCGTTTCGGCTGGAGAACGGGTCGGGCCAGTGGAGGCTCAAGCTCGACGGCCAGGAGGTTTTGCTCAAGGAGGGCGAGTACACGGACTGGGTGGACCTGGTGTTCAAGCCCGGGCTCGGCATCCGCGCCGCCGGCATCGGCCGCTTCCGGCTCATCCGCACCGAGCCCTCCATTGACCTCTACCTCACGCCCATCAACATTGACCCGCGCGCGCCGGTGATGCCGGTGTCGCACCCTTCTTTTTACGCGGGCTACCTGTCCAAGCTGCAGGGGCCGTTCGCCACGCTGGGCCTGGCCGAGGACACCTGGGGCCTCAATGAGCGCGTGCTCGACGAGGGCGCGTTCCTCACCCAGGTCTGGGACATCCACGAAGAGCGCGAGCAGATGTTCTTCCGCGCGCTCGACACCACGACCCGCGGCTGCGTGGTCTGCGTCTTCGACGTCACCGACCGCATCCAGCACATGTTCATGCGCTACCGCGACCCGTCGCACCCCGCCAACCGGGACAAGGACACCCAAAAACACGCCCGCGCCATTGACGACCTCTACGAGAAAATGGACGGCCTCCTGGGCCGCGTCATGGAACAGCGCAGGAAGGGCGACGCCCTGTTCGTCATGAGCGACCACGGCTTCACCCTGTTCAAGCGCGGCATGAACCTCAACACCTGGCTCTGGAAGAACGGCTACCTGGCCACCAAAGACGGCCAGCCCTCCGGCGAGCTCTTCGCCAACGTGGACTGGGACAACACCAGGGCCTACGCGCTCGGGCTCTCCGGCATCTTCCTGAACGTGAAGGGCCGCGAGCGGAAAGGCATCGTTGATCCCCGGGACGCGGCCGCGCTGCGGGTGGAGCTCGCCGGGAAGCTGGTCACGGCGTTTGACGAGGAAGCGGGCGTGAACGCGGTGGAGGGCGCGTACCGGATGGAGGACGTGTTCAAGGGACCGTACGTGGGCCAGGGCCCGGACCTGGTGGTCGGCTTCAAGCCCGGCTGGCGCGTGTCCTGGGGCGGGGCCATGGGCGAGGTCAGCGACAGGATTTTCGAGGACAACGTCAAGGGCTGGAGCGGGGACCATTGCGTGGACCCGAAGTTCGTGCCCGGCGTCCTCTTCTCCGACCAGAAATTGGAAGTTGACGATCCCTGGATCGGCGACGTCGCGCCCACCGTGCTCACCCTCTTCGGCGTGCCCGTGCCGGACCACATGGACGGCAAGCCGCTTATAAAGGCGTGAGGCCTGGGGCTTGAGGCTTGAGGAAGGATGGCCGTGAGGTGGACTGGAGCGAGACGAATGATTTGTGAACATAAAATTTTTTTACGCGCGCTCGCGATTCATCTCTTGCTTATCGTTGCGCTTGCGGGCATCATCTCCTGCGGGGAGAGGGACCGGACCACCGGCAAGAAGGTATTGATTTTGGGCATTGACGGCATGGACCCGCGCCTGCTCAAGGAGTTCATGGACAAGGGCATCATGCCCAACTTCGAGAAGGTCATCAGCGCGGGCGACTTCAAGCCGCTCACTTCCTCCATTCCCCCGCAAAGCCCGGTGGCATGGTCCAACTTCATCTCCGGGAAGAACCCCGGCAAACACGGCATCTACGACTTCATCGCGCGCAACCCCGACACCTATTTCCCGTTCCTGGCCATGTCGCAGGTGACGGACCCGCCGGAAAGCTCATCCCTGGCGATCGGCCGGCGCGTGATCTGGTGGAAGGGCGGCAAGGCCGAGAACCTGCGCTCCGGCAAGCCCTTCTGGGACTACCTGGCCGACACCGGCATTTACACGCGCGTATTCAAGATCCCGTCCAATTTCCCGCCCGACGAGGGCAAGGGCTGGTCCGGGTCAGGCATGGGCACCCCCGACCTGCTCGGCACCTACGGCACCTTCACCTTTTTCACCGACAACCCGCCGGAGCACCCGGAGGAGATCGGGGGCGGCACCATCGTCCCCGTCTATCCGGTGAACGACGTGATCCGGACCAGGATCACCGGACCGAAAAACACCTTCGAGCTGGACGCGAAAAGGCCCTACCTAGGCACGGGCGACAACAAGCAACGCAACTACGCCACTTGCGAAGTCCCCATCAACATCTACATTGATCCGGACCACCCGGAGGTCAAGATCGAGTTCCAGGACCAGGAGCTGATGCTGGCCGAGGGCGAATGGAGCGGCTGGTACCCGCTCGAGTTCAAGATGTGGAGCCCGTTCGTCTCGGCCCACGGCATCGTGCGCTTTTACCTGAAGGAGGTCAGGCCGGACTTCAAGCTTTACGCGTCTCCGGTCAACATGGACCCGCTGAACCCCTCGATCCCGGTCACCAACCCGGCCGAGTATTCCAAAGAGGTGGCCGAGGCCAACGGCCTGTACTACACCCAGGGCATGCCCGAGAACACCAAGGCCCGGCAGGCGGACCTGGACATCTTCGACGACGGCGAGCTGTTCCACCAGATGGGCATCGTGTTCGCCGAGGACGAGAAGATGCTGCGCTGGCACCTGGACCATTTTCACGACGGCCTGCTCTTCTATTACATCTCCAACCTGGACCTGGGCCAGCACATGTTCTGGCGGCTGCACGAAAAGGACCATCCGGCCTATGATCCGGTGTGGGCCGCCAGGCTCGGCGACCCGCTTGAGACCCTGTACCGGAGAATGGACGCCCTGCTCGGCTGGGTCCTGCCCTGCGTGGACCAGAACACCACGCTCATCATCATGAGCGACCACGGCTTCGGGCCCTGGTCCCGGTCCTTCGAGGTCAACACCTGGCTCCTGCAAAACGGCTATCTGAAGCTCAGGCCGGAAGTGAAGCAGGAGAACATCGAGTACTTCCGCGACCAGGACACCATGGACTTCGCCGTGGACTGGTCGCGGACATCGGCCTTCCAGTTCGGAATCAACGGCCTCTACATCAACCAGATGGGCCGTGAGAAGTTCGGCACGGTCACGCCCATGGAAAAGGACGCCCTGGTGGACGAGATCGTCGAGAAGCTCAAGGAATTCGTGGACCCGGAAACCGGCGAGCACCCCGTGCTCAACCCTGAAAAGGCCCGCGACGTCTACCAGGGAGACCACGTGGACATAGCGCCCGACATCATCATGGGCTACAAGCGCGGCTACCGCGGCGGAGACGAGTCGGCGCTGGGCAAGTTCCCCAAAGACGTCATCGTCATCAACAAGAGCTCCTGGTCCGGAGACCACTGCATCGCCACCAGTGAGGTCCCGGGAGTATTGATCACCAATTTCAAGACGGCCAAAGCAGACCCCGCATTGATTGACATGGGACCGACCGTGCTGAAACTCTTCGGTTTGCCCACCCCGTCCGACATGGATGGGAAACCGGTTTTTTAGAGAGGAGAAGGACATGCCCAAGGTAAAGATCGGCAAGGACCTTTTCGCCAAGGTCGAGAAGTTCGCCAAGCTCGCGGGCTACAGCTCGGTGGACGAGTTCGTGGCGCACGCGCTGGAGAAAGAGGTGAGCCAGCTCGAAGGCTCGGACTCGGAAGAGGAGATCAAGAAAAAACTGCAGGGGCTCGGGTACATCTCCTGAGGCGGGGCTTGAATGGTTAAGCTGTATATCCTGATCAACCGCGTCCTGGACGCATCCTTCAGTCCCTTTGCAGGGCTCGATCCGCTGTGGCCGCTCGCCGTCTGGTCCGTGATCATGGGCGTCATCGCCATGGTCATCTACAAGTACACCTCGAACCAGGGCGGGATCAAGGACGCCAAGGAAAAGATCAAGGGCCACTTCTACGAGGTCTGGCTCTTCATTGACGACGCCCCGGTGATCGTGGCCGCGCAGGGCCGGATCATGTGGAACGCCCTGCGCTACTTCCTTTATGCCGTGCCCCCGCTCGCCGTCATGATCGTGCTTTTTTTTCCGCTCTTCGCCAACCTGGAGACGCGCTACGCGTCGCGGCCGGTGAAGCCGGGCGACGAGGTCATGGTGAAGGTCAGGCTGGCCGGCCAGTTCGAGGGCTGGCGGGACGCGGTCAAGCTCGAGCCGCCGCCGGGCGTCAGCATGGTCGGATACCCGGTGCGCTTCATCCGCAAGACCATGGAATCGCAAGGCGCCAGGGAGCAGAGCCGCGACTACGAGGTGGATTATAAATTGCGGCCCGAGACCGCCGGATCCCACCCCCTCAAGTTCACGGTTCAGGGCCGGCAGTTCACCGTGCCCCTGGTGGCCGGTGACCACTACGGCGTCCGCGTGCCGCCCTATGAATCGGCCGGGCTCGGACTCGCCCTGCTCTACCCGCCGGCCGTCGGCGTGCCCGCGGACTCGCGCGTTGCTGCAATCCAGATCACCTATCCCGAGGCCGACTTCCCGTGGCTCGGCCTCAATACCTGGTGGGTATGGCCCTTCCTCGTCATCTCCATGATCGCCGCCTTCGCGGTCAAGGGCGTGCTCAAGGTGGAATTCTAGTTTCCTGTATTTCCCGGCCGCGGCGTGGAGGAATGGATGAATGCATAAGACTCCGGCCAGGAACCATCGCCGGCTCAAACGCATCCTGGCCGTGGTGGCCGTGGACCTGGTTGTCCTGTCTATCATCTTCTCCGCGCTCGAAATCTATTACCGCCGCACCGTCACCTACATCACGCCCGCCGAACATGATTCCATTTTCGGGGGAGGCTCGATTTCGGCGCCTGTGCTCTTGGTGGTGGACGCACCTGATGGCCGGCGCATGATACCCAACGCCAACGTCGTGATTAAGGCCCATCCGGTGTCCGGGCTTGATGTGCTCATGCAAACCAACTCGCTGGGCTTCCGCGGCCCGGAAGTCCCGGAGCATAAGGCCTCGAACGAGATCCGCATCCTGGCGCTGGGAGACTCGATCACCTGGGGATCGTACCTGCCTGCCGAACATATCTACGTCGCGCGCATCGGGCACTATCTTGAACAGCTCAACCCGGACCGGAAGTACACGATGATCAACGCCGGTATCGAGGACGTCGGGACCCGCGAAGAGGTTGACATCCTGGAGCGCCGAGGCCTCACGGTCCGTCCCGACGTGGTCATCCTCGCATTTTACCTCAACGACAGCCGGCCCTCGTGGGGGTTTGCCCAAGAAGCCGACTCCTACGGCTATGTCCTGCGCCACAGCATTTTTCTCCAGACGATCTGCCAGAGGCTGGTATTCAGGAAATGGATCAAGGAAAAGGGCGCGGACCGCTTTGCCTGGATCCCCGCCTGCGATGACCCGCGCTGGAAAACCGACCACGGCCGCTTTCTGAAGCTTGCCGGCCTAGCCCAATATGACTGGGGAGCGGCCTGGCAAGACGATTCATGGAGCACGGTCCAACCGGTCCTGGAAAGGCTCAAGGTCGATGCTGAGAAGAACGGCTTCCAGGTTGTGGTAGTGGCCTTCCCAGTGGCGTTCCAGGTTTACTCTGACTTCGTGGAGGACTATCCGCAGCAGGTCCTCTCCCGAAAGGCCACGGACCTGGGATTTTACTACCTCGACCTCCTGCCCATGCTGCGCTCCCATAAAGACGAGATGCTTTTCTATGACCAGTGTCACCCCCGCGCCCAGACCAACGATTATATCGGTCATGCCATCGCCGAGTTCCTCGCCGGCGGCGTGCTGGGACAGGTGGACAGTGACAATTCCGAGAGGTAGGACGCGTTCATGGCCGGCTACATCTACATGAAGATCCTGGAGTCGCAGCCCGGGCGCTACGACCGCGGCATTTCCTGGCTCAGCCTCGGCCAGTCCGGGCGCGCCAAGCGCCGGATCGTGGATGAGCACGTGAGGCCAGGCATGAGCGTGCTCGAGATCGGCGCCGGCACCGGCACCATGGCCCTGCTCGCCGCGCGAAAGGGGGCCCGGGTCCTGGGCTTCGACGTGTCCAACGCCATGCTCAAGATCGCCCGCCGCAAGATCAGCGATGCGAAAATGGACGACCGGGTCGAGCTGTGGGAAATGGGAGTGTCCGGCATGGACAAGCTCCCGAGCGCGAGCTTCGACCTCGTCGCCTCCACCCTGGTCTTTTCCGAGCTCTCCCGCGACGAGCAGGCCTACGCGCTGCGCGAGGCCTGCCGCGTGCTCCGGCCCGGCGGCTTTCTCGCCATCGCCGACGAGGCCCGGCCCCGCACCGCGCTGAAGCGTCTCACTCATACCGCGCTCCGCCTGCCCCTGCTCCTCGTCACCTTCGCCCTCACCCAGACCAGCACGAAAGCGGTGGAAGGACTGGAACAGGCCGTGGCCGAGGCCGGCTTCAAGATCATCCGAGCCGAGCGCGACTCGTGGGACAGCTTCCTCACCCTGGCCGCGAAGAAAGAGGAGGACTGATGGGCGTCATGGGCTGGCTGGTCGCCTGGTTCTTCCGCTGGCTCCCGCACGCGGCGCCCACCGGGCTTTTCCCGGTCGGCAGCCCCGGCGAGAACTCGCCCGTCCTGGTGACCGCTAACTTCTCGCTCACCGTGAAGCGCGTGCGGGCCGCGCTCCAAGGCCGCGATGCGTGGCTGCTGGTGGCCAACTCCGGCGGCATCAACGTCTGGTGCGCCGCCGCCGGCGGCATCTTCACCGCCGAACGCGTCATAGACGCCATCAAGGTCTCGCGCCTGGCCGAGAAGGTGAAGGCGCGAGAGGTCATCCTGCCCGCGCTCGCCGCGCCCGGACTCGACCGCAAGGCCATCAAGAACGAAACCGGCTTCCGCGCCCGCTTCGGGCCCGTGTATGCCGCCGCCGTCCCCGCTTACCTCGACGCCGGCAGGCAAAAGACCGAGCCCATGCGCCGCTTCCGCTTCGACCTCAAGCACCGCCTCGACATGTTCGTGCCCATGAACTTCCCCACCTGGCTCGGAATGGCCCTCATCCTCGCCGTCTTCGCCCGCCACCACCTCATCGGCGCCACCATCATCTTCTGGGCCGCCGTCGCAGTGCTCTACCTCTTCATCAACCGGATCCCCGGCAAAAGCGGATGGACCCAGGCCGCAATCTCCGCCGCCGTAGTGGTGCTCGCATGGGCCGGCCTTGACTGGCTCCGCCTGGGCGATCCCCTGATCCACTGGGGATGGTTCATCGCAACCTTCGCCATCTTTTTCGCCGTCGGCTTCGACCTCGCCGGCATCGCCTCCGCCCGCAAGTCAGACCCCGAGCAGCTCATGCTCAAGCTCGGCATCAAAAGCCTGGGCAGCCTCTTCAGCGAAAAGGAACACGGCGAGATCGCGATTGACCGCGATAAGTGCGACGGATGCATGATCTGCTTCGAGCTCTGCCCGGTCGGGGTCTATGGAGAGCGCGACCCGGACCACAAGGTCACCTTCCGCGACCAGGAAGCATGCTTCGCCTGCACCGCCTGCGTAAAGCAGTGCCCGAAAAAAGCCCTCTCCCTGGCCCCTGAATAATCCCGCGGGTTTTTGACATGGGCCGGGCCAATCAATAAAATCTTTCTGGTAGCAGATGAAGCCCCATGAAAATGATGTTTTCTCCCGCCCGGCGCTCTATCCGCTCACCCTCCTCCTCCTGATCGTCCCGCTCTTCATCCCCTTCCTCCGGGGCCGGCTGGGCTTCATCTCCTATCCCACGCCCGACGAATTCTACAGCCAGTGGCATCCCTACCTCGTTTTCGCCTCCGCCGCCTGGAAGTCCGGCCAGCCGCCGCTGTGGTCGCACAACCTGCTCGGCGGCTTTCCGCTGGCCGCCTTTCCGCACGCCGCGGTATTTTATCCGCCTCTCATCTTGTTCATGATGTTTAAATTCATGGCCGCTTTCCCGCTCTTCGTCATCCTCCATATGGCCTGCCGCACCCTCTTCGCCTATGCCCTCCTGCGCGAGTGGCCGTGTTCGCGCTCCGCTTCCTGGCTCGGCGCCGCCATGTTCGCGCTGTCCGGAATCTCCGGGCAGTCGGTCCAGTACCTCGAAATCTTCACCGGGACCACCTGGGTCCCCGGCCTGTTCTGGCTCGGCCTCCGGCTCGCGCGCCGGGCGAGGGCCCAAGATTTCGCCGCCCTGGCCCTGGTCTCGGCAATGGCCTGCCTGGCCGGAGACCTCGAAATCCTGCTCTATTCATGGATCGTCCTCGCCGCGATCATCATCCTGATCGAGCGGGCCCCGCTGAAACGCTCCGCGCTCGTGCTGGGCGCCCTGGTACTCGGCCTCATGGCCTGCTCCGCGCCGCTCTTGCTCACCCTCAACTACCTCCACCATTCCTTCCGCGAAGGCGCCAATTTCAACCCGGCGCTCACCCAGTGGAATGGAGCTCTTTTTGGGTTAGTGCCTTGGTCGGTTTACTCCCTCCCGGGCCGCCGGCTGCCGCCGCACCTGCTCTACACCGGGGCCCTGATCGCCGCGGGCTTTCTGGCCGCGGTCCGCGTCCGCGAGCAGAGGAGGGCGCTGATGGTCACGCTCGCCGTCCTGGCCGCGGCCACCCTGTATACCATTAATCTCTGGCCCCTGGGATACCTCTTCAACGCCCTGCCCGTGCTCCGCCTTTCCGCGCTGGACATGCGCTTCAGGTGCATGCTCCCGGTCTTTTTCCTGGTCCTGGCCGTGGCCGCGAAGGGATTTGACCGCATGGCCTCCGGCCTCGACCCCACTTTACAAAGGATGCTCGCGGCCCTCGCGGCGCTCTTGATACTTCTGCAAGGCGCCCTGCTGTTCCTCGATGTTCTCGCCGCCGCAACGCCGTCATCCATCAGCCTCATGCGCCTCGCCTTCCTCGTGGCCCTGGCCGCCGCGGCCATCTTCCTCATCCGCAACTCCCGCGCCGGCCGGAGTCTGGCCGTGCGGCCCGCCATCCTCGCAGCGTTCCTGTTCCTCGACCTGGGCGCCATCGCCTACCTGGGCGTCCCGCAAACCGACCCCGCCGTTCTGCGGCGGCCGGTGGACCACCCGCTCCTTGACCAGGACCACGACACCGGACGGATCCACCTCGCCTCTTATGCCGTCAGCAGCCCGGACCTGTGGCGCATGTTCCGGCTGGACCGGGGCCCCGGATTTGTTTGCGGCTTCATCAGAAACGGCCTGGCCCGCCACACCGAGCTGCTCCACGTGGCCCTGGAAAAGACCACCGGCTTCTTCGACCCCGAATTCATCCGCGAACGGACCACGCCCTGGCTGGATTACATGGCCGTGCATTACGTCGTTTCCTACGGCGTGTCCTTGTGGAATTCCGAGCCCCTGATCGTGGATTCGCCCCTGCTCAAGTCCGCCTACACGTTGCGGGGAAATTACCTCGCCCCCCGGCCTCCCTCCGCCGGCCAAGCCTATCGCCTCGAACCCGGCTCCGAATGGGCCGTCACCCTGGACACCGGGCTCTTGCAAGGCGATGAGCTGGCCATGCACATAGCGCCCCGCGAAGCAAGGAACTGCATAACCATCAGCGCCGGATCGCCCCCCGCCGGGACCGCCGCCTGGAAAGACGCCGCGCCCGCGCCCGGCCTAAGCGGCGCTGAAGTCCTGGCCCTGCCCCCGGCCCGGCCCGGCGACAACCTGATCGCCATCACGGTCTCCCCGCAATGCCCGGGCCCGGCCATCATCTCCGCGCCCCGCGTCATCGGCGCGATGCGCCGCCTCCGGATGATCGAGCAAGACGAAAAGTATCAACTGTACGAGAACCTGGACAGCCAGGGCCGCTACGGGATCTACACCGCCGTGACCGTCGCCCCCGACGACGAGGCCAAAAAGATCATCCTCGATCCCGCCCGCTTCGATCCCGGGAGCCGCCTCCTGCTCGGCCCGCGCTCCACGCCGCCCGGCATGGCCGGCCAAGCCCCCCGCCGGCGCCGCCCCGGCGACGTCAAGACCGTGCTCTACGGCCCCGGCCAGGTCGTGCTGGAAACCGCGCCCCCGGTCCCCGCCTTCCTCTCCATCGCCGAGAGCTATTACCCGGGATGGCGCGCCGAGGTGGACGGACGCCCCGTCCCCATCATCCGCGCCAACTACGCCTACCAGGCCGTCCCGCTCACCCAGCCCGGACCCCACCGCATCGTGCTCAAATTCCTGCCCGCCGAGTTCAAGATCGGTATCTGGGCCTCCCTGGCCACCGCGCTCCTGTTCCTCGCAGGCGCGCTCCTGGTCCTGGCCAGGCCCAGGACCGGTGGATGACGGCCTTGCTCAGCTCGCCACGCTCACTCCCTTTGACTTCAGATAGGGTATCTGCTCCTTGACGGCCTGCTCGGAGAGCGGGTTGTTAAAGAGGACGATGGAGTCGCCCGGGCCCAGGCCGCCCGCGTCGCAGTTTTCAAGGAGCGGGGTCAGGTCCGAGATCTTGTTCCCGCCGAGGGCGAGATGGGTGAGGCCGGTGAGGCCGGCGAGGGGGGAGAGGTCAATGATCTTATTGCCGCCGAGGCTAAGCTTCACGAGGCCCTTGAGCCCGGCCAGAGGGGAGATGTCAAAGAGGTTGTTCACGCCGGCCGAGAGCTCGGTCAGGGCCGAAAGCCCGGCCAGGGGGATGAGGTCCCGGACCCGGTTCGCGTAGAAGGATAACCGGCGAAGCCGGCCGAGGACCGCGAGCACAGCGATGTCCTCGATGCCGTTGTAGTCCAGATCGAGCTCCTCCGTGTTGAGCAGTCCGGCCAGAGGCGTCAAATCGCAGACCTCGTTCTCCGCGAGGTCGAGCGCTGAAAGGCCGGTGAGACCGGCCAGGGGATTGATCCCGGCCACGTTGTTGGTCCGGAGGATGAGCCTCTCGAGCCTGGTTAGTCTCTCCAGGAGGCCAACGTCCGTGATCCGGTTCCCGGCGAGGTCCAGCTCGCGCAGGTTTTCCATTCCCGCCAGGGGGTCCAGGTCGGAAATCTCGTTTTGCCCGAGCTTGAGCGAAGTGAGGTTGGTGAGCCCGGCCAGCGATGACACGTCGGAAAGGCCTGAGCGCTGGAGGGAAAGCTCGGCCAGTCCCTTGAGCTCCGCGAGCGGGCCGATGCCGGACGAGAGGTTGTTGTCGTTCAACGACAGGGAGGCGAGGCCGGTGAGTCCCCGGAGCGGGCCCGGATCCGTGAACTTGTTGGCGTCGAGGATGAGCCGGCCAAGGTTCGGGCAATGCCCGATCCCGGACAGGTCCTTGATCCCGCGCCCGGCCGCGTCGAGGGCGTCGAGCTTGGCAAGGTCGGACCCGGCCAGCTCGCCCGTTTTCCGGCCCAGGGCCTCCCGGACCACACCCTCCAACCGCGGGTCGCGGAAAAGTATCTGCGCTTCCTCGTCCTCTTCGGCCTTCGCGATGATCACCGAGACGCGCTTGACGCCCTTGCTCTGCAGGTACGGGATGTGCAGGCGCACCGCTTCCTCCGACAGCGGGTTATCGTCGAGCACGACGTAGCCGCCGCCTTGCAGGCCGCCCGCGTCAACGTTCTCGACCAGGGCCTTGATGTCCGAGATGTTGTTGGAATCCAGCATGAGCTTGGACAGGCTCACGATCCGGGCGAGAGGAGTGAGGTCAACGATCCGGTTCGAGCCGAGCGAGAGCTCGGTGAGCTTGGTGAGCCCCTTGAGGGCGCTGATCTGTGTGACCTGGTTCCGCGCGAGCGACAAGGTGTTAAGCTCGGAAAGCCCGGCGAGCGGACCCAGGCCCGAGATGTTGTTGTTGCTGAGCTCCAGGCGCGTGAGCTTCCTCAGTCCGGAAAGCGAAGATATGTCGGAAATGCGGTTGTCCTTGAGGTTGAGCCAGATGAGGTTCTCAAGACCCGCCACCGGCGCAAGCTCCGTGATCTCGTTGTGGCCGAGCGAGAGCTTGGCGAGCCCGGCGAGGCCGGCGAGCGGCGTGATGTCCAGGATGTGGTTGTCGGGAAGGCGCAGCTCGGCAAGGTTGGTGAGACCGGCCAGCTCCGAGATGTCCTCAATGTCGTTGGCGTCCAGGTACAGCATGACCAGGTTCTTGAGGCCGGCGAGCGGCGCCGGGTTGCGGACCTGGTTGCCGAGCAGGTCGAGCCGGGTCAGACGCGAAAGGCCCGCCAGAGGCCTTACGTCCGTGATCGCGTTTTCACGAAGGTATAACTGGCCGAGCGACCTGCAGTGCTCGAGCCCCCTCAGGTCCGAGATGCCCCTCCGCCGCGCCGTAAGTGAACGCAAGCCCGCCAGGTCCGCGCTCAAAATGTCCCCGGCCGGCTTCCCGATGGCCCCGCGGATGGCCGACTCCAGGTTCGGATCGGGAAACGATACCTTGACGCCCCCGGCCTCCCGCTTGGCCTCGCCCTTGAACAGGTCTCCCAGTTTCGCGGAAAACAAACCGCCCGATCCCTTCATGCCGCGCCTCCACTCGCCGACCCGCCAAAGGCCGCGGATCAGACACGTCAATAAGTAAAGCAATACCCGCGCCAAATTCGCGGCCCGGCGTGAAAGCCGCCCGCAACCGGACTCGCGCCATTGATCGCAATGGCCCGCCCCTTCCTCGCCGCGCCGGTTTTGCCGGAAATGAAAACCAAATCCGGGAAGTGCTCCGGCCTCCGAAAGATGAAACGAGAATTAGCATCCCCGCTTCTTATGGTATATTTTAATTCCAGGAACGCAGCTTCCATCGGTAAGCCATGAAAGTCCTGTTATTACGGCCCAACTCGATCATGATCCCGACCCCGGTGCCGCTCGGCCTGGGATACATCGCGGGGGCGCTGCGCCAACAGCGCAACGACGAGATCGAGATCCTGGACGCCCGCAACCGCCGCTGGCCCCTGGCCCGCGTCCGCCGGCGCGTGCGCGAGTTCGCGCCCGACGTGGTCGGCATCTCCGCCATCAACTTCGAGCAGCCCGAGACCCACGAGCTGGCCGCCGCCGTAAAGGCCGAGGCCCCCCGCGCCCCCGTCATCATCGGCGGACCCTATGCCTCCGCCAACCGCGAGGCCATCCTCAAGGACCCGAGCTGCGACGTGGTCGTGCTCGGAGAGGGAGAGGCCACCGTGGTCGAGCTGATGCAAGCCCTCGAAGCCGGCGCCGGCCTCGAAGCCGTCAAGGGCATCATCTTCCGCTCAAACGGCGAAACCGTGACCACCGGACCCCGCGACCTCATCACCGACCTCGACGGCCTCGAGGCCGCCTGGGACCTGCTCGATCCCGTGAGCTACTACAAGCGCTTCGGACGCTCCCAGAACATCATCAAGAAGGACCACCGCTCCCTCAATATCTTCACCTCCCGCGGATGCCCCTACAACTGCATCTTCTGCCACAACGTCTTCGGCAAAACCTTCCGCCCCCGCTCCCCCGAGTCCGTCCTCGCCGAGATCCGCATGCTCCACGACCGCTACCGGATGCGCGAGCTCGACATCGTGGACGACTCCTTCAACCAGTCCCTGAAGCGCGCCAAGCAAATCTGCGACGGCATCATCCAAAACGGATTGAAGCTTAGCGTCATGCTCCCCAACGGAATCCGCGGAGACCGCACCGACCCCGAGTTCCTCGAGCTCCTCAAAGCCGCCGGCTTCTACCGCATCGCCTTCGCCGTCGAGTCCGCAAGCCCCAGGATCCAGGAGCTCATCCACAAGAACATTGACCTCGACAAGGTCAAGTGGTCAATCGAGCAGGTCGCCCGCCACGGAATGTTCGCCACCGGATACTTCATCCAGGGGTTGCCCACCGAAACCTACGACGAGATGAAGCTCACCGGCGACTGGGCCGCCGACTCCGACCTTCACGTCGCCAGCTTCTTCTACTTGAACCCCTTCCCCGGCACCGAGGCCGCAAGGATCGCCGGACGAGACTTCACCAACGTCAACTTCCGCGACTACTCCACCATGTCCGTGAACGTCTCCGCCGCCACCGATAGCGAGCTGCACGCCGCCAACAAGTACGCCTACCGCCGCTTCTACCTCCAACGCCGCCGCATGGCCCGCCTCATCAAGGCCGTGCCCAAGAATGCGCGCACCGCCATCAACGCATTCCTCGTGCTCCGCCTCCTCTTCCAGGACGAGGTCAACCAATGAAGCGACGGAGGCTTGAGGCTTGGGGCTTGAGGCTTGAGGCGGGTACGCATCGGCTGTTCCTCAAGCCTCAAGCCCCAAGCCTCAAGCCCCTTGTTCCTGGCGTTAAGCCTTGCAGGAAAGGAACACCGTGAAGATCGTCGGCCTCACCGGCGGCATCGGCTCCGGCAAGAGCACCGTCGCCCGCATGTTCGTGGACCGCGGCGCCCGCCTCATTGACGCCGACCAGCTCGCCCGCGACGTGGTCCTGCCGCAAAAGCCCGCCTGGAACGACATCGTCCGCGAGTTCGGAGAAGCCGTCCTCCTCCCCGACCGCGCCATCAACCGAGAGGCCTTGGCCGCAATCGTCTTCGCCGACCAGGACAAACGCAAGCGCCTGAACGATATCACCCACCCCCGCATCGGACAAGAGATGCTCCGCCTCGCCAAACAATTCACCGAGCAAGGCGCGCCGCTCGCCGTCATTGACGCCGCCCTGCTCCTCGAAAGCCCCGCCACCAAGTGGATCAAGCCCGTCATCGTGGTCGTGGCCGACGAGGCCGTCAAGCTCGAGCGCGTCTGCGCCCGCGACCGCTGCGACCAGGACGAGGTGCTCCAAAGGATCAGGGCGCAATGGCCCGACTCCGAGCGCGTCAAGTACGCCGACTACGTCATTGACAACTCCGGAACTCTCGAAGACCTCAAGGAACAAGTGGAAAAGGTATGGCGTCAGATAATCGGCTAAAATAGGTAAAGTGCGCAAGGGCAAACATTGAGCGTTTTATTTCACACGGAGACACGGAGACACGGAGAACTCAGAGAAAAAAATTATTTAATAAAACTCACTCTTGTCCCAAATAGATTTTTATAAGCGCAAAGGCGCAAAGAACGCAAAGCAAAATCGCGTTTTTTCCAGGGGGAGGCAAATAGCCAAGCAGGGTAACCTAGTTTCCAATAACTCCGGAAATGAGGCTGATAAAACGCTGCCTCTCCCAAAGTACAGATAAAACAAAAACCTTTGCGCTCTTTGCGTCTTTGCGCTGAAAAAAATCTTTCATGCGATTTGTGTT
>DATKZS010000180.1:0-29335 GCA_035527835.1 bacterium | reverse complement strand
CAAGACGCCAAGAGCGCCAAGGATTGCCAAGCAAATCATGATATTTCTTGGCGGCCTAATAAAAAACAACTACAGGGCAGTGACCCCAAACCGACTTGGCGAACCGCCCGACGGGAGCGCCAAGCAGAAAACACTCGCACCCAAGCCCTCTTAAAATCGTGTTTAAAAATAATCCTTGGCGCTCTTGGCGTCTTGGCGGTTCTCCGGTCCGTTTATTTTGGACAGCACTGACAGGATTAACAGGATTTACAGGATGTTCGGAATGCGCCTTTTGTTTCTTTTCATCCTGTAAATCCTGTTAATCCTGTCCGATAGAATTTTTTGATTTAAGAGCGCCGCAAGGCTCCGGAAAGAACCATTACTAAAAATTCCGGTTCCGAAAAAATCCATGTCTGATGAAACACTATTCATTGACTCCCACGTCCACGTGCTCCCGCCCCAGCGCATGAGGAAGCTCGTGCTCTGGCTGCTCAAGGCCTGGCCCCAGCACCCCGTCTCCGAGCTGATCACCAAAGAGGAGATCGTGGCCGAGCTGCGCGGCCGGGGCGTCACCCACTTCTTCAACCTGGCCTACCCGCTGAAGCCCGAGGAGACCGGTCCGCTCAACGATTTTAATCTCGAATTCTGCCGCGCCACCCCCGGCGCCATCCCCTTTGCCGGCCTCCATCCGGATTCCCCGCAAAAGCCGGCCCTCGCCGCCCGCGCCCTCGACGCCGGCTTCGTGGGCTTCAAGTTCCATCCGTTCGTGCAGCGTTTTGACCCCTGGGACCCGCGCATGGACCCGCTCTACGCCTTCATGGAGCACGCCGGCCGGCCCGTCATCCTCCACACCGGCTTCGGCGAGTTCTACAACCTGAGCATGCCCGTTGCCGCGCTCGAAAAAATGCTGCGCCGCTGGCCGCGCCTGCCCTTCGTGTTCGTGCACATGGCCTTTCCCGATCTCGCCTGGGCCTTCCGCATGCTCGACGAATTCCCCGCGCTCTTCCTCGACGCCACCAATGTGCTCGCCCTGCTCCGGCCCGTCTTCAAGGTCATGCTCGGCTCCGGGCCTGACGGCAAAAAGACCGCCGACGTGCTGCTCTCCGGACTCACCGCGCACCCCGGCCGCGTCATGCACGGCTCCGACCATCCCGTCGGCATGGGGGCACTCTCCGAGATCTATTCCGACCTCGCATCCCTCCCCGTGGACCAGCGCACCCGACAGTCCCTCCGCTCCGGCGCCGCCAAGTCCTTCATCGAGAGGTTCATGCCCAACTTCGACTGGAGCATTGCCCTGTAATAACGCTCGAGCTCTGCGTTCTCCGCGCCTCTATCCTGAAATACTTAAGACAGGATTAACAGGATTTACAGGATTGCCGAACGACCCCGATAGATGCCGATAGTTTTGTTTTCTTGATCCTGTAAATCCTGTTAATCCTGTCTAAAAACTCTTTCATCATTTCAGGGTGTCGCATCGCAATAAGATGACCATCGGCCAAGAAAATCCCTCATTTTGTTTTCATGCCGAACAGGAACCGGGCGATTTTCGTCCGCCGGACCATGAGGTCGTAGATGATCATGGTCGCGGCGAGCGATGAGGCGAGGATGACGGCGAACTTGAGGAGCGGGGCCAGGCGCCACTTCACCACGAAGTAGGCGATGAGCATGATGACCGTGGCGTGGAGGATGTAAACCGGATACGAGGATTCGCGCAGATAGTCGAGCGCGCTGCCTCCGCGGCGCAGATAGCGCCGGCCAAGCCCGGCCAGGGTCATGACCCATAAGAACGAATTCACGCCTCGGAAAAACTGGAAGCCCACGCTCATGGGATGGTACGACGAGAAGGCGGCGCGGTAGGGCAGGAGCCAGCGGAACGCGAGCGCGAAATAGAGGCCCATCGAGATGAGCGCGAGCGGCATAAGGAACCAGAGATCGCGGTCAAGGGCGTCGAGCAGGGAAACGGGCCGCCCGCCGGAGTGGGCCTCCCGCGTTGCATGGGTTAATAAAAGTAAGTAGCCGAACACGAACCAGGCCAGGTACAGGCAGAACGTGGCCCAGTCATCGCCGATGTTGAAGGTCCCGCCCGGCCACCTGATGCGCAGCGCCGCCTCGATCAGCCCGAAGGGCAGGGCAAAAAGCATGAGCCCGCCGGGAAGCCGCCCGACGGCCGCCGCTCGTCTCGCCACCCGAATCCCGCCCTCCCTCTTCAAATACAAAAACAGCGGCAGCGCAATGAGGGAATAAAGCAGCAGATAGGCCAGGAACCACAGATGCGCCCAGTGCACGTCGCCCCTGGTGTTAAGCAGCAGCCGCGGGTCCAGGTAAAACCGGAGGAGCGAGTCATGGTAGTCGGGATACATGAGCAGTGCGAGGCGCTTCAGCGGCGGGACCACCACCACCACGCCGAAACAAAGCGGGATGAGCAGGCGCAGGAGCCGCTCCTTGACAAACACGCCGGCCGGCCGGCCCCGGAGCGCGTAAAACGCCGCCATGCCCGCCACCAGGAACAACAGGTGCATGTGCCACTGGAACATGAACTCCACCAGCCACGACAGCGGACGGCTCCGCTCCGGGTCCTGCACGTACGACCAGAAGTGGCTGAAGACCTGCGCCGAGTGGTAAGGGAAAAGCAGGAAGACCGCGATGGCGCGGAGCCAGTCAATATAATGCTCGCGGGGCCGGCGTCCGTTGTCTTCCATCAGATCCTGGTCCATGTGTTAAGAGGGGCTTGAGGCTTGGGGCTTGAGGCTTGCGCAAGGCCGCCCTCAAGCCCCAGGCCCCAAGCCTCAAGCCTTCCCTTCCCCCCTCACTGCAACTGCCTCATATATTTCTCCGCGCTCTCCCGGTGCACGCTGTCGCGGTCGCCGAGCACCGCGAAGAATTTCTCGAACCATTTTTTTGCCTCGGCCTTGTGACCCATGTTTAGCTCGCACACCCCGAGTTGGTAATAGGGAAAGTACAGGGCGGGATCAATCTCGCTCATCTTGAGGTAATAGCCCGCCGCGTCTTTGTAATCTCCCTTGTTCATGAGCGCCCGGCCGGCGAAGTGATAAAAGATGGGGAACTCCGGCCGCTGCGCGATCAGCTCGTCAATGTACTTAAAGGCCCGGTCGTAGTCCTTCTCGTTGTTGTAAATGTAAAACAGCGCAATCCTGCTCACCTCATGCAGGTAAGGCCGGTGCTCGCCGGCCTCCTTGACCATCTTGATGCCCCGCTCCCGCTGGTCCAGCCAGGGAATGGGAATGAACCGCGCGTACGCCGAGCGGTAATACAGATATAGACCGATGCCCAGCCGCGCCTCGTAGTTGTGCTCGTTCATCTGCTCCGCGGTCTGCATGTAGTACAGGCCCTTGACGCCGTAGTAAGCGCCCGGAGCGTACTCGTCGCGGCGAAGGAAATAAATGCCCTGCACGCCCCAGGCGGCCCCCAGCAGCGTGTAGTACCAGTCGTTCTTCGGGGCCTTGTCAACATACCGGTCGGCCGCGGCCACCGCCCGCGCCGACGCGTCGCGGAACTCGCGGTCCATCGTGTAGTCCTCGTTCTCGATCATCATCACCTGGTAGAGCACGGTCTCGCCGGTGGGTCCGGCCGGGTTGTCGGGGAACTCGCGCCCGAGTTGCAGGCAAATATCACGCGCCTGGTCATATTGCCGGTTCAGCGCGAAGTTATAGGCCTCGATGATCCCGGCCGAGATGCGCGGATCGGCCTGCCCCGGAAAGATCGCCTGCTCGGGCGCGACCGCGGGCGCCTCCGGGCGCGCCGGCCATGACACGGCGGCAACAATGGAGAAGGCGGCGATGATCTTGATCTTTCTCATTCTCATTATGGGCCTCTCTTTAATTAATAAACCGACCGTGGGAGCGACTTCAGTCGCGACTGATTCTTCTGATCGCTTTTTTATTTAGCCGCAGATGAACGCAGATGAACACAGATAATTTTTTTCTCCTTCTCTTAATCCGTGTTCATCTGCGTTCATCTGCGTTAAAAAAATTATACCCCCCTCCCTCGCCCCCGCGCAAAATTCATCCGCACACCGCCTCCACCCGCTCGTCCCCGAACACGCGGCGGAAAACGCTGACCACGTGCTCGAACCACGGCAGGTCCAGCACCATCTCCCAGCGGTGGCGCATGGCCAGCGGGCGGACCAGCGACGGGTAGTTCATGCGGTCGAAGAGCACCGACGACGCCAGCGGCTCCAGCAGCCCTGCCAGCCGCTCCGCGTCCATCGGCAGCACCGGGCCCACGAACACATAGGGCTCGAGACCCGCGTCATGAAGCGCCCGGAGCGCCCCAAGCCGGTCCGGGATGGACGACGCGCGCGGCTCCATCACCCGCCGCACCGCCTCGTCGTCCGTGGTGATGGTGAGCCCCACGCTCAGCTCGTCAATCTGGCGGAACACGTCAATGTCGCGCATGACCAGCGCGGACTTGGTGAGCACCGACACCGGGAAGCGCGCCGCGCTCAATAGCTCCAGGCACGACCGCGTGAGCCGCAGCTTCTTTTCCAGCGGCTGATAGCAGTCGGTCGCGCTCGCCAGCATCACCGTGCCCTTCTTCCGCCTTTTCAGCTCCTTCATCAACAGCCGCGCCGCGTTCTCCTTCACGTCCACGAACGTGCCCCACACGTCGCCCTGGTGGTGAAAGAAGCGCTGCATCACCCGCACGTAGCAATACCGGCAAGCGTGCGAGCAGCCGATGTACGGGTTCAGCGCGTAGCTCATGCCCGGGATCTTCGAGGCGGTCAGCGCCGATTTCGATGAGACCTCCCGCACCCGCACCCCCTTCGGAAAGATAATCCGCGCCAGCGCATCCTCTGGCGGCGCCGCGCCCTTTTTTTCCGGCCCCATCCCTCAAGATGATAGCCGCTCCGGGGACCACCTTAAAGCCGGCTTGGAAGTGCGCCGGCGAGACGGCGCTTTCCTTGGCGGGCCTGATAGCGTATGATCAAGAGATTCAGTGACCATGTTCAAAGGAAAAAACATTTGGATCACCGGTGGCTCTTCGGGACTGGGCCGGGAGCTGGCGGGAATGCTGGCCCAGCGGGGGGCGAACCTTTCCCTTTTGGCCCGGGACCGGGCCAAACTGGAGCAGGTGAAGGCGGAGCTCGGCGGCTCACGGGTCGAGACCTCGGTCTGCGACGTGGCGGACCCGGCGGCGGTGGATG
This sequence comes from bacterium, assembly GCA_035527835.1. Taxonomy (GTDB): domain Bacteria; phylum RBG-13-61-14; class RBG-13-61-14; order RBG-13-61-14; family DATKZS01; genus DATKZS01. Next base: position 24,192 of record DATKZS010000180.1, on the reverse strand, counting down.
CGGCGTTTACGGACCTGGCAACGAGGATGGGCGCGCCCGATGTGCTGATCAACTCGGCGGGAGTGATCCGGGAGGGCTACTTCGAGGACCAGATGCTCGAGGAATTCCACCGGCTGATGAACATCAATTACTTCGGGACCCTGCATTGTGTTCAGGCCGTCCTGCCCTTTTTCAGGGCGAAGGGTGGAGGCCGGATCGTGAACATCGCCTCCAGCGGCGGGTTGGTGGGCGCTTTCGGTTATGCGGCCTACTGCTCGTCCAAGTTCGCGGTGGTGGGCTTGACCGAAGTTTTACGGGCCGAGTTGAAACCGCAAAACATCCTGGTGCACCTGGTTTGTCCGGGCGAGTTCAATGGGCCGATGGTGGAGGGCATCACCCCGGGCCGCACTCCCGAGAACCTGGCGGTGGTTCACACCATCCCGGTGCTGGAGGCGGACGAAGTGGCCCGGGCGGTGATCGCGGGCGTGGAGAAGGGCCGGTACCTCATCATTCCCGGCCTGATGACCAGGCTGACCGTCGGCCTGGGCCGCACTTTCCCTTTTCTTGGCCGCGTCATTGTGGACGCCAAGGTCGGGAAGTCCTATCGGGGCCCGAAAAGATAACGACCAAAGGAAAAACAGCGCCGCGAAAGGATGGCCTGATGCGAGACGGCTTTCATTTCTTCTTCCGCGCTCAGCGCATCCCCGGCGAGCCGCTGCATTTCAAAAAGCGGATGGAGTCCAGAGGCGGCGGGCCGGAGCCGTTGCCGCCGACCCGGGTCTATCCCGCCATGCCCGATGCGGTGGTGGCGGTGCGGGGGGTGAAGGACGACCTCATGGCCGCGGTGCGGGAGGCGGTGATCGCCGCGGGCGGAATCGATGAAATCGAGCCGGGCCAGACGGTGATGCTCAAGCCCAACATGTGCGGCCCGGCCATGGGCGGCCGTTTACCCGGCCGCATCACCACCCACCCCGAGGTGCTGCGCGCGGTCATCCGCCTGTGCAAGGAGCGGGGGGCGCGGATCATCGTCGGCGACCGCTCCATGTTCTTGACCGAGCTCGCCTTCCGCACCACCGGCTTCGCGCGAATCTGCCGGGAGGAGAAGGTGGAGGGGCTGCCGTGGACGCGCTCGGAGTATGTGTGGTTCCAGCCCGGCAAGCGGCACTGGTCGCGGGGAGTGCGCGTGGCCAAGGCCGTGATGGACGCGGACCACTTCATCAACCTGCCCCTGCTCAAGAACCACCGGGTGGGCGGCGCGGACTTCACCTGCTGCCTGAAAGCCTTCGTGGGCCTGGCCATGCCGCTCGACCGCTACCTGGAAGGACCGGACGCGCTCCACACCGAGAACATCTCGGAAAAGGTCGCCGAACTAAACCTCTGCAAGAAGCCGACGATCAACATCGTGGACGCGCTTCGCATCGTGGTGCGGGGCGGGCCGGACGGACTCAGCAATGACCCCATCTGGGTGGACGCCAACCTGATCATCGCGTCCAAGGACCGGGTGGCGTGCGACTCGGTGGCGCTGGCGACGCTCCGGCGCTTCGGCGAGGAGAAAGGCGTGAAGCTGCCCTACGTGGACAAGAAGGTGTGGGACCAGGCCCAGATTTATTACGCCGCGGAGCTGGGGCTGGGCCAGGCCGACCCGGCGCACATCAGGATCGAGGACCTGCGGGTCCCGAACTTCGATCAGGTCCGGGGAGCGTGGCGGGAAGAGAGCAAAGGGAAATCGTAAATGAAAGACGACCCAAATCAAATGGTGAAAAACGCGACTGAGGAATCGCGCCCTCTTAATGAAACTCCCGGGTTTTTGGAAAATTTTCTCAAGGCCATCAAAGGCAAGACCCCCGATTTAATAATCAGCCTGGCAAGAAAAGCAACGGAATTCGGTCCTCCCCCCAGTCCTCCCACGCGCCGGTATCCCGAGATGCCCCGCGCAACCGTAGCCGTGGCGGGGTCTGAAAAGTCCATCGAACCAGCCGTTCGAGCGGCCGTGGAAGCGGCCGGCGGTCTGGCCGAAATCGAAACAGGGCAACGGGTCATTATCAAGCCGAACATGGTGAGTCCCTCCAACGGAGGCCTGAAGACCGGCAGAGTGACCACCCATCCGGAGGTTATCCGGGCTGTGATCCGCCTGGTCAAGGAACGAGGGGCTCATGCCATTGTCGGCGACCGGGGGACCTTCTCGGATGAAACGGCCCTGGTGGAGTGCGGCTACTCAAGAGTCTGCAAGGAGGAGGGCGCCGAGGCATTCCCCTGGATCCGCGGCGAATACGTGCATTTCTCCCCGGGGAAACGTCACTGGAGCAAAGGGTTCCGCTACCCGAAAGCGGTGGCGGAGGCGGACCATTTGATCAATGTGCCGATACTTAAGAACCACGAGGTCACCGCGGCGGAATTTTCGTGTTGCCTGAAAGCTTTTATCGGCCTTTGTCACCCGGAAGACCGCTGGCAGAAAGGCCCTGACGCCCTGCATGCAAAAAACATCGGCGAAAAAATCGCGGAATTAAATCTGTGCAAAAAGCCCTTCATCAACATCGTGGATGCCACCACCATCATGGTCAACGGCGGTCCCGGCGGACTCAGCCGGAATAGTATGTGGGTGGATTCTAATCTGATCCTGGCAAGTAAGGATCGAGTGGCCTGCGATTCGGTGGCGCTGGCGGTATTAAAGTATTATGGAGCGGAAAAAAAGGTTAACAAACCGTATGTAAGAAAGAGCGTATGGGATAACGTCCAGATTTATTATGCCGCCGAGATCGGCATCGGCCAGGCCGACCCCGCGCGCATCGGGATCGAGGACGTGGGGGCGCAGAACTTTGACCAGATCCGGGGGGAATGGCGATAACGAGTCAGAAAGATTCCAGGGGGTGTCTCAATGTACAGAAGTCAATGGCTGCAAAAGCTGGCCCGACTGCTTTACCAGCGAAAAGTTTTGGGGGTTGTTGCGGTCGGGTCGAGGCAGGTGACCTCGGTCCGTCTGCGGCTGCCGGTGGCGCCTGACCGGCTGGAGTTGTACCGCTCGCTGCTGCCGCCGGAGCTGGAAATGCCGGCGGTGCCCCGCATCTATTTTTACATCTCGGAGTTCCAGGAGACCTTCCCGGTGAAAATCGAGGGCGGATACCAGGAAGCCGCGGTCTGCCTGAAGGCGGGCTGCAAACTGGATTCTAAAACCGACCCCCAAAAAGGCGGGTGGTTTCCGCTCGAAATGCCGGTGAGCGCGAAATCGGCGCTCAACAGCGGCCTGATGATGGGCTACCCCAAATACATGGCTGATATTTCCCTCACGTCCGGCAACGGCGGCTATGACGGCGCGGTGAAGGTGGAAGGGCGGGAATTTTTCCGCATGAATTATAAGCCGGCGGAGGTGGAGGTCACGGCCCTGGAAGAGGAGGAAATGACCGTGCCCTTTTATCTGGTCGTCGGCGGCCGGATCAATATCATGCAAAATGAAGTCGTGGAACAAAAATCGTTCACCAGCCGCCCCGGCATCATCAGCCTCGGCGTCAGCTCGAAGGCCCGATGGACCGGACTGCTGGATAGCCCCGAGCTGAAAGGCCCGGGGGTCCTGAAAATCATCACCGGCCGTTTCAATCTCACCCGCAGGTCCAGGTGAGTTCCTGACGCCCAACCGCTGATCCCGGGACGCGGCCCCGAAGTCCGTCTTCGCGGGGGCGCTCGGGGCGCGGTTTTTGGCCGCATCCTTTCCTGCTCAGAAAATAATTTTTGACAGGATTAACAGGATGAACAGGATGAAAGAAAATAAGCACCTACTCGCTCCGGAACATCCTGTTAATCCTGTCAAAAATCTTTTTATTATTTCAGGGCGCCGCCTTGCGGCATGTGGAGCTGTCCCGAAGCGGCAAATGAAACGTGGCACGAAATATTATTGCGTGCTAACTAACGATTTTTCTTGACAAATTCAATCCGGCGTTCTATCTTAGACTACAGTGGATTGAACGAGGCCCGGAGTGGCCACGGCTAATAAACCAAAAGGAGAGGGAAAATGAGGAAAGTAAGGAAGGCGAAAAGGGGCATGTGCAAGTGCAAAAGCTCTTGCTAAGCTAACCAAACCAACCGATACCACACAATCTTGCGAAAGCGGCCGGGCTGACACCCGGCCGTTTTTCGTAGAGCATCCGGACCAGGCCGGCCCGGAGATGACATGGCGGATTTGACTGAAGAGAATGGCTGCCGTTAGCATAGACCGGAGGGATTTGATGGACATGCTGCTCAAGAATGTGCTGGTGTTCCGGGACGGGACGTGGAAGCTGACGGACATTGCGATCGGAGCGGGGAAGATCGAGGCGGTGACGGATGCCGGCAAGGAAGAGGTCGCGGCTCAAGCCGCTCCCGCAGGCGGTGTTGAGGTGCACGATCTTTCCGGCCTCCATGCCTCGGCCGGATGGGTTGACCTGCACACTCACCTGTTGCCGCTGCGTTACGGCGGTATTGGGACGCACGCGGAGAAGATCGGGCTGCGCACGGGCGTGACCGCGCTGCTCGACGTGGGCACGGTCGGATCTGAGACTTTTGCCAGGCTCCGGGACAAGGTGATCGCCACGGCGCGTCTTCCGGTGAAATGCCTGCTCAACATCAAGCGCCCGGGCATCCGGTTCTGGAAGGTGGGGGGCAACGAGCCGGGCCTGGACGATATTCCGGCGATGGTAAAGCTCAAGGAGGCGCATCCGGATCTGATCGCGGGGGTCAAGGTGACGGCGAGCAAGGAGCACATGCTCGACTACGACCCCATGTATTACGTGCGCAAGGCCATGGAGGCGGGAGCGGAGCTCCGGCTCCCGGTGATGGTGCACATCGGCCGGACGCCGCCGTCGCTCGCGGAGATCCTGCCGCTGCTCAAGCCGGGCGACATCATCACCCACTGCTTCAGGAACGGCGGCCATACCATCCTCGATTCCTCGGGAAAAATCAGATCGGACGCGCGAGAAGCCGCAGCGCGGGGCGTGCTCTTCGACGTGGGCCACGGCGTGAAGAGCTTCTCGTTCCCGGTGGCGGAGAAGGCGCTGGAGCAGGGCTTCCTGCCCACCTCGATAAGCTCGGACCTTTACATGCTCTCCACGCCCTATCGCGCCATCAGCTTCGCCAACGTGCTCACCAAGTTCCTGGCCATCGGCATGAAGCTCGAAGACATCATGGCCCGCGCCTCCACCGCGCCCGCATCGGTCATGGGCCTCAGCCGCGGGCTCGAACCCGGCCGGCCCGCGTCCATCACCCTGTTCAAGGTGGTGGACGATGAGTGCGTGCTCAAGGACTGCTGGAACCAGGCGCGGCCGGTGAAAAAGCGCATCCAGCCGTCCTGCGTGATCCACGAGGGGCGGTTCATGCACTGCAACTGACCAGGATGTGGGAGCGGAAGAAAACCGCCAAGACGCCAAAAACGCCAAGTCCAAGAAAAGAATTTTTTCTCTTTCCGAACTTGGCGTTCTTGGCGTCTTGGCGGTTCTATTACGCTTAATGCTTCATCCCGAAATGAGCGCGAGCAACCGGTGATAGGCGAGGAAGAAGCCCATCCCGGCGGCGACGGCGGCGAAGGGGAGGCCGATGACGGCGCACATGATGATGCGGCGGGTGGCGGCCCACAGCTCGGGCTCGGGCGCTCCGGCGGCGAGGGACTTGCCGCGGCGGAGCACGAAGACGATGCAGACGAGGTTCGCGGACACGGCCACCGCGGCGCAGGCGATCTTGAGGGCATGGGTCCAGGTGAGCGGCCAGGCCAGGACCACGAGCGCGACCCCCGACGCGACCACGCCGGCGATCAGGGGCAGCTCGACCAGCAGGTCAATCCAATAATGGAAGCGGATGGAATTCTCATGCAGCGCGCGGTTACGGAACGGGTAGAGCTCGATCACGCTCTCCGTGGCCACCACGCCTCCCCACAGGCTCAAGAGGACCAGGTGGATGATGGACACCAGATTGACGGCCGGGAGCGTATGCATTCATCACCTCGCCGCCGCCTCAGTAGATATACACCTCGGTGCCCACGTCGCTCATTTTGAAGACGGTCTCCAGGTTCTTGGCGTTCATGCGGATGCATCCGTGCGAGTACTTGCCCGGCTTGATGCGTCCGTTGTGGGTGCCGTGGATTCCGTAGCCGCCGCCGAGGTTCAGGCGGTACCTGCCGAGGTGCCCGCGCACGGCGTAGCGGAATTCGGGGACTTCTTCGCCTCTCTCGGTCCAGTTCCAGGCGGGGGGCATCCAGATCGGGTTCACCTCTTTCTTTTTCACATTAAGGATGCCGCGGGGGGTGGCGAAGCCGCGGCGCCGGCCGGACTCGCGGGAGGTGTAGCCCTTGCCGGTCACCACGGGGAACCTATAGAGGGTTTTCGGCCCCATCTTGACGTAGAGGAGGTTTTCGGCGAGGTTGATTTCGAGGTAGATTTTTTTTGTGGCCTGGGTTTTTTGCAGCGCGTCCATGAACTCGCGGAGGGCCAGGTTTTCCTTTTCCATGCCGCCGAGCCTTGCCACCCATTCCGACATCGCCTCATAGCCGTCGTCTCGCGCCAGCGCTTTAACTTCGCCCGCGGAATCTATCAGGGCGATGCCGGCCCAGTCGCCGCGTGACAAGCGGCCGATAAAGCTGTCGGCGATCTCCGGGGGCAGCGGCTCTCCGGCGAGCGCGGCCTTGATAGTGGTCCAGGCGGCGCCGAGCGCGCCCTCCATGGGCTCGATGTTAATGTCCGGCGCGGCGGGCCCATCGGCGGCGAGGGCCCGGGAGAGCCCGGGCCCGCGGTTGTTGTGGGCGACGGCGCAGGAGAGGAACATGGCCAGGGAGAGGATGAAGGCGGTGCGGAGGACGTGGCGCCAGGGCACGGATGGAGGGACGGCGGCGGGGCTCATGGCGCGCGCCTGCCGGCGGAGCCGAGCCATGTGTTTTTCCTCGATCAGCACCTTCATGACCATTTCCGGGTGCGCGCTGGTGCTGAGGAAGAATTCCGCGATCTCGCTCCGGGTGTGGGTCTTCTCGAAGAGTTTTGAGACCGCACGGTATTTCATGCTGCTCTCCTTATTCCCAACCTGGGCAAAGCAGTATTGCTCAGAAAATATTTTTTGACAGGATTAACAGGATGAACAGGACGAAAGAAAATAAGCATCTACTCGCTCCGGAACATCCTGTTAATCCTGTCAAAAATCTTTTCATTATTTCAGGGCACCGCCTCGCGGCATAAGGAGCTGTTCATTGGAATCAGGAGCTTGGAGCGGGAGCTTGTCGGATGAGCGGGGAGCGTGGGAGCATTAATCGCCGGCGCAACAGTATTCCATAAGTTTTTTTAGCGTGAGCTTGGTTTCCAGTCCTTCCACGGACTGCACTAAAGACTTGATCTTATTATCCTCTAAATTCGTCCCTGCTTCGCGAGAGTATTTGTCTAGCACGAATTCGCGCGTCCTGTCAAGGGGATGGCCGGGTCCGCCCCAGGGGATATCCTGTTGACAGGTTGTGGACAACCCTCCCCGCAAGGTGATGGTGACGCGGGCGGCGAAGGGCATGGTGAAGCGGTCAAGTGGGCAGCGGCCGAGGTCGTAGCCGTCTTTTTCGCGGCGGGTTGCGGGGGTGAAGGCGGCGCCGATCCGGTCCTTGATTCCCTTCCAGAGGCGGGCGCGGACCTCGGGGTGCTCGGTCCAGAGGATTTTAAGGTCATTGAGGGAGATGCCCATGGAGCTCTGATATTGGTCCTGCATCCGTCTTCTCATTCCGGCCAGGCGGGTGAGCTTGAACTCTGACGCGACCTCGCGGAGCTTGATGGTCTGGTCCATGGCTTCGAGGAAGCGCAGGGTGAGCGCCCAGTCGTGCTTGAGCCTGACCTTGCCGGAGATGGCGGTGATCATGTCGGCGTTTTCCTGGAGCGCCTTTTTTGAAAGGTCGTCGGCGGTGAGGCGGCCCTTGCCGAGCGCGATGGCCACGTTGCCGGGGATGGAGAAGTTGATGGACACGGGGTTCAGGGGGTCGAAGGCGCCGCCGGTTTTGGAGAGGTTGTCCATCTCGATGGTAAGGATGGTGGCCTCGACCAGGACGTCGCTCACGTCTTCGGGATCGAGGTCGCGTCCGTTCTCCTCCCGGTAGCGCTCGCGGAGCTTGAGCACGGCGTCCACGGTGGTGTCAATGTAGGCGCAGCCGGGGTAGATTTTGTAGGCCAGGGTGTCGGTGGTCCAGGCGCGGCCGAACCCGGAGATGAAGAAAGGGGAGGGGACGTAGGAGAAGCGGGCGAGAAAGCCCTGCGGGTGCTCGATCACGTCGAGCGGGCCGGTGGCGCCCTTGGATGCGAGGATGGCGGCCTGCACGCCGGTGACGGACGGGGTGGCGGCGGTGGTGGCCTTGGAGTCCGGCCCCATGAAGCCGGGGTAGAGCACGTAGGTGGGCTGATAGAGCGCGATGGCCATGGCGTGCGCGGTCTGCTCGGCGGAGAGGCCCATCAGCTTGGATGCGGCCGCGGCGGATCCGGCGAGGTGGATGTGCGACCAGGCCTGTCCGTTGTGCGGACCCATGACCACGCCGGCTCCCATGCGTCCCTCGATCTCGTTGGCGATGACCTGGGCGGCGAGGGCGGCCTTCATGGATCGCTTCTCGCGCTCGGCCATGGCCAGGGACACGCAGACGGCGCTGTGGCCGGTGTGTCCGAAGAGGAGGTAGTCGTCGTAATCGAGGGCGATGGAGAGCGCGGCGTTGGCATAGACGGCGGAGAGGAGGTCGGCGCGGCGGCCGGAGGGGATGATGGTGCAGGGCCCGTCTCCGGCCCAGCTCCCAACGGCGGCCGTGATGGCCTTGCCGATTTCGTGGCGGGAGCTGGCGTGGATGGCGCCGAGCACGGAGAAGAGCTGGAGCCTGGCCTTTTCCCGGACGCGCTCCGGGACCTGCTCGTATTCCAGGGCGGCGGCCCACTCGGCCATTTCAGTGATGATGGTGTCGGACATGATTGGTTCCCTCGATCTATTGATTGGCCGTGTCTCCCTCTTGCGGCGCGGGAGCGGGAGGCGCCGGCGCGAGGCCTTGGCCGGCGGTGTCGCCGGGCGCGGGCTGGGGCGGAGGCGGCGCCAGCCCGGGGAACAGTTTTGCCCTGGCTTCTCCCTTGGGGATGTTTTCATCGTTCACCAGCAGGTATTCGGAGTTGCTGATAAAGGAGAGCAGGTCCTTGGATTTGAGATATTCGTCAACCTCGGACGGCTTCACTCCCCATACGAAGACCTCGGAGTTTTGCGGAGCCGCGGCTTCCCCGGGCTTTTGGGGGACCTGCTCGGCGCCGGCGGGAGGTTGGATCTGGATGATCCAGAATTCGATGCCCCGGCGGAATTCCGGGACGGCGGCGAGCGCCTCGAAGGCCTGCGCGGCCATGAGCGGGGCCTTGGGGAGCGAGTAGTTGGGGGCATAGGCCACGAGGTTCAGGGTAGGGGCGATCTCGCGGTAGACGTAGACCTTGTCGTTCAGGAGTCCGGGCAGGGCGGCGGCGACTCCGGGCGGCACGTCGTAAACCGCGGGCTTGATGTCCTTGTATTCGTGCTTGGGCCCGGCGTCTGTTTCCGGCTTTTTCTCTTGGACCGGCTTGGCGCATCCGGCCATGATGATGGCGGCTGCCAGCGCGGCCGCGAACATTGCTTTGCTTTTCATGTGCTTCATGGTAACTCCCTCTTTCCCGGGTCTCTCATCTCAAGGCCCTGACAATGGCCTCTGGTATCCTGGACAGGGGCACGACCTCGTCGGCGGCGCCCAGCTCGAGGGCGGCCTTGGGCATGCCGAAGATCACGGAAGTGGCCTGGTCCTGGATCATGGTCCTTCCCTTGCGGTCTTTGATGGCCTTCATTCCCTCGGCGCCGTCCCTTCCCATGCCGGTGAGGAGCACGGCCACGGCGTACTCGCCGAAGCTCTCGGCCACGGTAATAAAGAGCACGTCCACCGAGGGCCGGCAGGAGTTCACGGGCGGGGTCTCGGTGAGCCGGATCATGCCCTTGTCCACCACCATGTGCACGCCGGTGGGCGAGATGTAAACGGTGCCGGGCTCGGGGCGGGTCCGATCGCGGGCGAGCACGATGGATAGCTGCGACTCGCGGTTGAGCCACGACACCAGGCCGGGGGCGAAGCTGGGGGCGATGTGCTGGACGGTGAGCACGGGCAGGGGAAAGCCGGCGGGGATGCGGCGGAAGATCTGGACCAGGGCCTTGGGCCCGCCGGTGCTGGACCCGATGGCGACCATCTTCCTGCGGACGGCCCCGCGGGGCGGCGTTTGCACCAGGGATGATTCAGGGATCTCGACCTCTTTATCGAACGGTTCCGGCTCGGGGGCGGCCTGGTCCATGCCGCCCGGCCGGGGCTCGGGCGCGCGCTGGCTCAACGCGGGAGCGGGCCTGGACTCGTGGGCCGCGGCGGGCTCGGCGCGCCGGGGTGGCGGTGTTGCTTCAGGTTCCGGGGCGCCATAACGGTTCTTTTTTCTCTTGCCGCGCAGGTGGGGGATGACGTGGATGCGGGAGAGCATGCGGAGCTTGTCGAGGAAGTCGCGGCGGATGCGCTCGTACTGGTCTCCGGACGGGACCTTGGGTTTTTCCAGGACGTCGAGGGCGCCGCGGGCGATGGCCTGGAAGGCCACGTCCATTTCCTTGTCGTCGAGGGCGCTGCTGAAGACGAGGATGGGGGTGGGGGTATAGGCCATGATCTGCTCGACGGCCTCGAGTCCGTTCATGACGGGCATGAGCACGTCCATGGTGATGATGTCGGGGCGCTCGGACTCCGCCAGCTCGACGGCCTGCTTTCCGTTCATGGCCTCGCCGGCGATTTCGAGGTCCGGCTCTCCCGAGATCATGTCCTTTAAAATCTCGCGGACGACGGCGGAATCGTCGGAGATGAGTACCCTTATCTTTCCTCTATTCACATCATTCCCCGATCAAGCTCTTGACGGTGTCGAGGAGAACGTTCTGGTCGAACGATCCCTTGACGATATAGGCCTGGGCGCCGACCGCGATGCCGCGTCGTTTGTCCTCGTCGGAGGTCCGGGAGGTCACTATGATCACGGGTATGGCCTTGGTCTTGGCCCCGGCGCGGAGCCTTTCGGTGAGGTCGAAGCCGTCAATGCCGGGCATGTCCACGTCCACCACGAAGACGTCGAACATGGGGTCGGACCGCTCGACCTCGACCAGGGCCTCCTCGCCGCTGACCGCGGTCACCACTTCGTAGCCCTCGCGCTCCAGGATGTTCTTCTCGATGGTGCGGGTGGTAATGGAGTCGTCCACCACCAGGACGCGGGGCGGCCGCTCCTGCTTCTCGCGGGCGGCGATCATTTCGAGGATGCCCTTGCCCTCGATGCGCCCGGCCTCGGCGAAGATGTCGAAGACGTTGAGGATGAGGGCGGGCTCGCCTTTTCTGAGGATGGTGGCGCCGGAGAGCAGCGGGGCGCGGGCGAGCTGGGCGCCCAGGCTTTTCACCAGGACCTCCTGCTCGCGGATGGCCTTGTCCACCTGGAGGGCGAGGCGCTGGTTTCTGAAGCGGAGCACCACGGCGGTGATCATGTCCTCGGCGGACTTGAGCTCGACCTCGTCGCCTTTCAGCGGGGCGAGGCCGAGCAGGTCGGAGAGGCGGACCAGGGAGAGGAGGCGGCCGCGGATGGTGACGGCTTCTCTCCCGCGGTCCATGACCAGGTCCTTGACGGTGATGCGGGCCACCTCCTCGACCGCGGTCAAGGGGATGGCGTATACGTCGCCGCCCTGGACGATAATCAGGGCCTCGATAATGGATACGGTGTGGGGCAGCCGCATCTCGATGACGGCGCCCTTTCCGGGCACGGAGCGGACGGCGAGGTCTCCGCGCAGGGCCTCGACGTTGGTCTTGACCACGTCGAGTCCGACGCCGCGGCCGGAGATGTCGGTGATGAGCTTGCTGGTGGAGAAGCCGGGGCGGAGGGTGAGGTAATAGGCCTCGTCGTCGGTGAGCTCACGGGCGGCGCGCTCGTCAATGATGCCGCGGGCCACCGCCACCTCGCGGATGCGGGCGGCGTCCATGCCGGCGCCGTCGTCACCGACCTCGATGAGCACGGACGACCCCTGGTGATAGGCCTGGACGGTGATGGCGCCCTGGCGGGGCTTGCCCCTGGCCTCGCGCGCGGCGGGCGGCTCGATGCCGTGGTCGCAGCAGTTGCGGATCAGGTGGATGAGCGGCCCGCGGAGCTGTTCGAGCAGGCGCTTGTCGAGCTCGGTATCCTCGCCGCGGATCTCGAGGCGTATTTCCTTGTTCATGTCGCGGGCCAGGTCGCGGACCAGGCGGGGGAACTCGTCAAAGAGGTCGGAGGCCGGGGTCATGCGGAGCTGGAGCGCGCTGGATTGGATTTCCTGCACGTTGACGCCGAGCTCGATCACGTCCTCGATAAACTCCTGGACGAACTCGTGGCAGAAGTTGCGCAGCTCCTGGAGCTTTTGCTTGGCCGCGCTGCGGCCGCCGTTTTGGGTGAGCGCCTCGAAGCCGTTGATGAGGTCGGTGAGGGTCATGAGGATGCTCTTGGCGCTGAAGGTCTTGGTTTCCAGCTTGATGCGGTTGATAAGGAGCTCGCCGGAGTAATCAATGAGATTGTCGAGGCGCGAGGCCTGGACGCGGAGCGTGTCCGACTTCTGCTTGGCGGCGGGAGCAGGCTCCGCGGACTCGGCCGGGGGCGCCGTTTTTTCATCCGGGGCCTGGCCGGGCCCAGAGGAGGGCGTCGTGGTTTCCGCTTTTTTCGGCTCCGGCTCCCGGGCCTTGTCCCGGAATTTCTTCGGTTTGCCCTCCTTGGGCGGCGGTTCCGGCGCCGGAGCCTGCTTCTGCATCGCGGAGACGAGGCGGGCGATCACGGCCTTGCTGTCCACGGTTGCCAGCTCCACGTCGGGCTCAAGAAGTTTGGCGATGCAGTCGGCGCCTTCGAGCAGGCGGTCCACGACTTCGGGCGACGGGACCAGCTCGCCGGACTCCACGGCCTTCATGATGTCTTCCATCTTGTGGCCGATGTCCCCGATCTCCTCGAGTCCGAGCATGCGGGCGGAGCCTTTGAGGGTGTGGGAGGCGCGGAGGATGTCGTGGATGACCTCAGCGCTATGCTTGCCCTGCTCGACGAGGACGAGGCCGTTGTTGATGGCGGAGATGTGCTCCTCGGCCTCGGCCCTGAAAATCTTCAGATATTTTTTCCTCTTATCATCCATGGCAATGCGCCTTGGCCGGCTGGCAGGCCTAGCCGGCGGCGATGACTCCTTTGCGCATGAAATAGGAGATCATGCGGTAGATTTCAAAATCGGTCCAGGGCAGGGCGTCGAGGAGCTCGGGCAGGCTCGAGGCTCCGCTGGCGGCGCGCAGCAGCTCGGCCTCACGGGGGCTGAGCCCGGACTCGGGCGGCGGCGCCGCGACCCTCAATCGCTTGTTGGCGAGCCCCAGGTCCTTTTCCATCTGCGCGATCTCATCCATCTGCCGGATGCCCTCGAGCAGGGTCTCCTCCACCGACACCGGCAGGCCCGGGTCGCGCTCGTCATTGAGCAGCGGCTCCACGTCGAAATGCGCGTCCTCCCAGCGGAGCAGGCGGTACAGCGCCTTCTCGCCGCGGGCCGGGCCGAGCTCGGCCTTGATGACCTTGCCGTTCTCGAAGGCGATGCGTCCGGTGGGCAGCCCCAGCTTGCTGATGCGGAGCAGTCCGGTTTTCTGGTTCAAGCCGAACAGCTGCAGGAGGTCGGGCAGGGCCATTTCCTTGGTGGATCCGGAGAGGGTGCGCTGGCCGCGGACGAGCATTGACTCCTGGGTTTTGCGCATGCGCTGGAAGATGAGGTGGACGCGGGCGATGAGCTCGTCCATCTCGAAGGGCTTGGTGAGGTAGTCGTCAGCTCCCATCTGGAGTCCGCGGATGCGGTCCGGGGCCTCGGTGCGGGCGGTGAGGAAGATGAAGGGGATGAAGGAGGTGAAGGGGTTGAGGCGGATCTGGGAGCACAGCTCCCATCCATCCATCCCCGGCATGCTGATGTCGGCGATGATGAGGTCGGGATTGTTCTCCAGGGCCATGCGCAGGGCCTGGGCCCCGTCTTGGGCGACCATGACCTTGTAGCCCTCGGCCGAGAAGGCGTCCCGGATCATCTCGGTGATCACCGGGCTGTCGTCAACGGCCAATATTGACAGTTTGAGCACGCCCTTCACCTATTTCCTGCCGAAAGAGAGCTCGGGCCCCTCGATGATCTTGACCACGTCGAGGTAGGTCATCCATCCCTCGTCCTCCCGGGGCGCCACGTGGCCCTTGATGTACTCGGCCTTGACGGGCGACGAGATGGTTTCGGACTCGCGGACGCGGCTAAGGTCAATGAAGTCAATTCCCTCGATCCGGTCCGCCAGAAAGGCGGTCCTTGATCCCTCGACCTCCACCACCACCAGGCGGGGCTTGAGCTGGCGCTGATTGCCGGCGGGGAGGCGGAAGAGGGCGGCTAAGTCAATGACGGGGATGATCTGTCCGCGCAGGTTGATGACGCCGAGCATGAATGCGGGGGTCCGGGGCACGCGGGTGACGTATCCGAACTTGGTGATGGTGCGGCAGAGCACGGCGTCCATGGCGAACTTCTCTCCGGCCACCTCGGCGACCAGGAGCTGGACCCTCTGCTGCTCGGTCTCGTCCTCGGCCTGGGCTATTCCCTTCCAGTATTCCTCGCGCATCTCCTCGATGATCTTGGCCGGGTCAAGCTCCTCGATCTTGCTTTTTTCCAGGTCCTGGTCAGCCATTTAATCCTCCCCTCGGGCCTGCCCCGCCGCCTTGCGGTCCTTGGCGGGGCCTATTCCGTCTGCATCTCGCAAAACCGGATCAACGACTCGCGGGTGAGCCCGCCGGAAAACCGGAGCGAGCTGTTGTCGCGGTCGCGCTCCAGGATGACGATGGTGTTCTTGAACTCGCGCCGGGCGTCGCGGTGGCGGCGGAGCTTGAGGTGCAGGTTGGCGAGGTTGAAGTGGGCCACGGCGAAATCGGGTGCGAGCAGGATCACGCGCTGGTAATTTTCCACGGCCCGCTCCACCTGTCCGTTCTTTTCGTCGAGCAGGGCGAGCAGGAAATAGATCTCCGGGAGCAGGTCGTTGTAGCTCCGGGCCTTCTCGGCCAGCTCGCGCGAGCGGTCCTCCACCCCCAGGTTGGCGTAGAGCAGTCCGAGTCCGAGGTGGGCACGCGCCGAGCACGGGTCATGGCGCTCCATCTCCTCGAACTTGCGGCGCGACTCGTCGAAGCGCTCCTCCGCGAACAGCTTGAGGGCCTCCTCGTACATCTCGTCCTGGCTCTCATGCCGCGCCTTTGCCGGCGGCGGCGCGGGCCGGGCCGGGGGCGCGGGGGGAGGCGGAGATAGCGGCGCCGGTCCCGCGCCGGCGCGCTCGCTCATGGGCCGGGCGGAGGCGCCGTCGCCGGGCGGCGGAGTGTTGCGGGAGGCGAGCAGCTTGAGAAATTTCGAGGTCTCGTTGGCGCCGTCGGCCCTGGCCTGTTCGACCCAGGGGTGTTGCCGCGAGGCCAGGACTTCGAGAAACTCGCGGCGCTCGTAAGGCTCGGGTTTTTCGGGAAGGGAGTGGACCGGCCGCGCGGGCGCGCCGGTCTTGAGGTAGAAGAAGGCCTCGGGGGTGTGCACGCTCTGGAAGGCCTCGCTGATCTTGAAGAGGGTCTCGGAGTATCCGAGCATGAGGTATCCATCGGGCTCGAGGTGCTCGTAAAGCTTCTCGATCACCTTCTTGATGGTCTTGAGGTTGAAGTAGATGAGGACGTTGCGGCAGAGGATGAGATGGAAGCGGGCGCCCTTGGCGAGGGGCGCGAAGTTATCGGCGGTGATGTTGAAGTTGTGCCACTCGATCCTCCTGCGGAGGACCGGGCCGACCTTCCAGCGGTTCTTGGCCAGCCGCTCGAAGTAAAGCTCCCGGGTCACGGGGTCAACGAGGCGGAGCTTGCGCTCGCTGTAAATGCTTTCCTGGGCGGCGCGCAGGAACTCGCGGTTGATGTCGCAGGCGGTGATGGAGGCGTTCCAGGAATCGAGGTCCGGGACCAGGTCGTTGAGCATGATGTCCAGGGAATAGGGCTCTTCGCCGGTGGCGCAGCCGGCCGAGAGGATGCGGAGCTCCAGGTTGTTCCGGCGCTGGCGCTGGATGAGCTCGGGGAGCACGTACTTGCGCAGGGCGGCGAACTGGTCGGGGGTGCGGAAGAACTGGGTCTCGCCCACGGTGAGGGAGATGACGAGGTCGTTGAGCTCGTCCTTGCCTTCCCGGGTGCCGGAGACGTAGTCGTGGTAAGCGCTGAAGGACGAGAACCCGAGCTCGATCATGCGCCGGGCAATGGCGCGCTCCATCTCCTGGATGCGTCTGCCCTCGAAGACCAGGCCGGAGTTGTCCATGAAAAAGGCCTGGAACTTCTCGACCTCCTCCGCGGTCATCTTCAGCTTGAATATCCGAGCGGTGTCAATCATGATAAGACCTATGTATTAGATATATAACAGGGAAGGCCGAAAAACAATCGGGGGAATTCGTGGCGCGCCAAGGCCCGGGCCCGGTCCCTGAACGCCCCCCGCGGATCATTGTTCCCGCCTGAACTCATCCCACTGTCTCATAAAACGGCCCGGGTAGATCATCTCGAAGAGCGCGGTCCGGTCCGGGAAGAGTTTTCGGCACAGCTCCCGGGCGGATTCGATGCGTGCCCGCAACTCGTCCTGGTCCGCGATCTTTCCCTCCACCATGTCGCGGCTTAAAGAGTCAACCTCTGTTTTGAGCCGGCGCCAGTTGTCCCGCTCGGTTTTCCATTCCTGATAGTTAACCATTTCCGGCGCCGGTTGTGGTGTTGAAACACATTGGTTCGCACAGAGGCGCAGAGGACACAGAGAAAAGAATAATTATTCTTGGTCTTAAACTCCGTGTGCTCCGTGCCTCGGTGCGAAAATAAAACTTTTCACTTCTCGGAGTAATCGTAGAACCCCTTGCCGCTTTTTCTTCCCAGCCATCCGGCGTCCACGTATTTTTTGAGCAGGGGGCAGGGCCGGTACTTGGGATCGCCCAGGCCCTGGTGCAGCACGTTGAGGATGGCGAGACAGGTGTCGAGTCCGATGAGGTCGGCCAGGGTGAGCGGCCCCATGGGGTGGTTCATTCCGAGTTTCATCACCTGGTCAATGGCCTCGGCGGTTCCCACTCCCTCCATGAGGCAGTACACGGCCTCGTTGATCATGGGCATGAGCACGCGGTTGCTGATGAAGCCGGGATAGTCGTTGGCCTCGACGGGGGTCTTGCCGAGCTTGATGCTAAGGTCCCGGGTAGCCTGGAAAGTATCTCGGGAGGTGGCGATGCCGACGATGATCTCGACGAGCCGCATGACCGGGACCGGGTTCATGAAGTGCATGCCGATGACCAGCCCCGGCCTTTTGGTGGCGGCGGCGATCTTGGTGATGGAGATGGACGAGGTGTTGGTGGCGAGGATGACGCCGGGCCGGCAGGCTTGATCGAGCTCAACGAACATTTTTTTCTTGAGCGCCTCGTTCTCGGTGGCGGCCTCCACCACGAATTCGGCGGCGGACAGGGCCTGGGGCGAGTCGGCAGTCTTGACGCGCGCCAGGATGGCGGCCTTGTCCGCCTCCGTGATCTTCTCCTTCTTCACCTGGCGGTCCAGGTTCTTCGCGATCTGGTCCTTGCCCTTGTCCGCGAGCGCCATCGAGACGTCGCTCATGACCACGGAAAGGCCGGCCTGCGCCGCGACCTGGGCGATGCCGTTCCCCATCTGGCCCGCGCCCGCGACTCCGAAGGTCTTGATCTCCATCTTGTTCCTCCCCTGCTTTTTCCCCTGCCTCGGCCGGGTCAGGATAATGTAATGGAAGATGATGATAAGCGCAAAGGCGCAAAGAGCGCAAAGGAAATAAAATAATGTCCGTTCCTTTTTCTTTGCGCCCTTTGCGCCTTTGCGCTTGAAAAAAATTACTGAAACAGTCAGGGGCGCGGATGGCCGCGCCCCTGACCTAATTATGTATTATTGCCGCGCCGACTAAGGGGTCAGGCCCTCGGCCGGGGCAGGCATTCCCCCGGGGCCGGGCTGACCGAGCGGCGGCGCGGGCAGCATGTTGCTCATGTCGAATTCGGGCGGCGGCGCTGCTCCCCCCGGCAGGGGCTTGAGCGCGTCGGCGTCCTTGAAGATGTTGGTGACGTTGTATTGATAGACCGACATGACCGCGTCGCGGTCGGGCCGTTTCACGTAGTACTTTGATTCCTGCTTCTTGCCCGCGAGCAGGGTATAGGTCTTGCCGCTGGTCATGGTGAACTCGGCCTTCATCGCCGGGTTATCGAGTCCGGCGTCGGCGGGCGACAGCTTCTCGAACTCGGCCACGGAGAGCGCGGCCAGGTTACGGGCCACGGCGGCGACCTTGTCCTGGTCGAGCGGTTCCACGGAGTCGCCGTGCGTGACCAGGCCCCAGTCGCCGGTGGCTTTGTCCTTGCTCAGCACCATGGTCTCCGTCACGGGCTGGGCCGTGGTCCCGGCGGCGGGACCCGTCGTTTTGGTCAGCTTGATCCCGGTGATGTCGTCGGCGTTGGCCGCGAAGATTTTCTTGTCCCGCCATCCGGTCCCTTTTTTATCAAAGGCGCCGGCGAGGTTCTCATAGACGAGGCAGGTGTTATCGGCGTCGGGCTTGCGCACGAAGTTGGTGCCCCAGCTCGATCCCTGCTTGCCCACGATCAGGTCGGCGATCACGGATTCGCCGGCCTTGACCGTGACGCGCAGCCCCTTTTCATCCACGCCGAGGCGCTCAAAGCTCTGCTTCTCCTCGGAGGCGGGCGTGGTCTCTTTGAGTCCCTTGAGCATGTCAAGCGCGTTTTTCACGGCTTCGGGGTCCGCGGGGTAGTTGCCCTGGCTCACGACGACCCAGGCGGTGTCGCCGGAGGCCGGCCGGGAGAGGGCGGAGACGGTGTCGCCGCGCTTGATCTCGATGCCGGCGGCCTTGGCCGGGTCGAAGCCGGGAAAGAGCAGCGCCTCCTCCTGATGCTTGGCCTTCTCACGGGGCACCAGCACGTACTGATAGGCCGCGATGCCCGCGATGACCGCGGCCACGACGGCCAGCAGGATCATGGTCTGTTTCGGTTTCATGGCTCCACACTCTCCAGAAATTTTTTGCGCTGGGAGCGCTTGATCGTAAATCGTGCCACCCCGAAGATGATGATTCCGAGGGGGGCCAGAAAGGGTGCGACTCCGAGGACCACGACTAACTTGGCGATCGAGTCCAGGTTCGCGGGCTTAAGCTCGGCCTTGCGGTTGCGGATGTCGGAGAGGCGCGATCCGCCGGTCATCCATTCCGCGGCGGAGACGATGAAGCTTAAGGACTGCTCGGAGCGCAGCGGGTTTTGCGCGGAGACGAAGCGGGAGCAGCCGGTGACCAGGATGTTGGTGTCCGGGCTCTCGTCCTTGCGCTCGGCCGGCTCGGGCGCGGCGGTGTCTCCGGCCTCGACGGCGGGCAAGGGCTTGCCCGCGAAGTAGCTCTTGAATTGGCCGGAGAGGAGCACGGCCAGGGTCCGCTCGCCCGGTCCCATCCCGGGGAAGGGCATCGGCGGCGTGGGCTTCTGCGAGGGGTCCACCACGAGTTGCTGGCCGGCCTGGACCCAGGCTTCGGGTGAGGTCACGACCAGCTTGACGGCCTTGACGGTCTCGGGCAGGTTCTGCACGTCCAGCGAGCTGGCCCAGGTGAAGATGAGGTGGTCGAGTCCGCGGGTGATCTGGTGCTCGACCTGGCCCTTGGTCATGTCAATCAGGGGGAAGAGAGGGTAGGGCGTGCCGAGCGGCCCGAGGATCGGATAATTGGCATGCTGATTGTCCATGACCAGGTCGTAGTTGCGCTTGACCCCGTAGCTTTGCAGCATGGGCCCGAGCTGGTCGTACTGCTCGTTCATGGCCATGGCGTAGAAGGGCATGGGCGCGCCGAACTGTCCGGGCTGGAGGAAGACCTGCGCGCCGTCGGTGAGGAACATGACCTGCCCGCCGCGCATGATGTACTGGTCAATTTCGAAGAGGGCGCGCCCGGAGATGCGGAACGGGTTCAGCACCAGGAGCACGCTGATGGCCTGGTTGTCTATCGGTTTGTTGTCCGTGAGCTCCACGTCCTCCACCTTGAACTCTTTTTCCAGGGCCTCGATCAGGGGCTGGAACTCGTCGCGCAGCTTGCGCTCCTTGTCCAGGTTGAGCAGCCCGATGGCGGTTGACTTGTCGGAGGTGAGGCGGTTGATGACGGAGGTAAGGTCGTATTCCAGGGTGTCGGTGTTGACCACGTTGGGAATGGTCTCTGACTTGTCGAGGTACTGGATGTGGATGGAGGCGTAGATTTTCAGTCTGGTCTGCTGGTCCATGCTCACGACCGGCAGCTCGACCGGGTTGATGTTGAGCTTGCCGGCCTCTTCCTGGGCGGCGGGGTCGCCGGCCGGGTCAACGATCTCGAGCTTGACCTTGCCCTTGCCGTAGGCCTGGTACTCGCGGAGCAGGTCCTTCACTTCCTGGGTCCACTGGTTGATGGGGCTGGGGATGTTCGAGCTGTAATAGGCCTTGATGGTGACGATGTCGGGCAGCTTGGCCAGCGTGTCCTTGCTGGACTGGCTCAGGGTGAACTGTTCGCCCCGGGTCAGGTCCAGCCGGGTGAAGGCCCGGTCCGAGAAGAAGTTCACGATGAAGATGATGCCGACGGCCGCCGCGAGCAGTGCCCACGACCCCATGCTGTACGACAGTTTCTTGTCCGTGGCCATGACCGCTCCTTTCTTACTTCCACCTGCGGCTCGTGACCGCGCGGTAATTCAAAAACAGGAAAAAGCCGATGACCGAGAGGTAATAGACCACGTCGCGGGAGTCAATCACGCCGCGGCCGATGCTGTCGAAGTGCGAGCCCGCGTCCAGGTACGTGACCAGGCTGAGCACGAACCCGGGCAGGGGCACGAGCTGGAAAAGCTCCGCGATCCCCAAAAGCGCCAGGCAGATGATGCTGGTTAAGAGGAAGGCGATGAACTGGTTCTCGGTCATGCTGGAGATGGCGAGGCCCACGGCGATGAAGCTCGCGCCCAACAGGAAGAGCCCGGCGTAACCGCCGATGATGGGCCCCCAGTCGGGGCTGCCCACGTAGGCCAGCGCGGTGGGGATGGTGAGCAAGGACAGGAGCAGGGTGAGCGCCAGGAAGGCCAGGCTGGCCAGGAACTTTCCCGCCACCGCCTCGCCGTCGCGCACGGGCAAGGTCATCAACAGCTCCAGGGTCCCGAGCTTCTTCTCCTCCGCCCACATCCGCATGGTGATGGCCGGGATGAACAGCCAGAACCCGATGATCGCGAGCTCGAAGTACTCGCCCATCGCCGGCGTCCGGCTCCGGAAGAACATCACCCACATGAACAGGACGTTGATCGCGGTCAGGAACACCACCAGGAAAAAATAGGCCATGAGCGAATTGAAATAGCCCGTGAACTCCTTTTTAAAGATCGCCCATACCCGGTCCATCACGACTCCCTCCTTGATACGGAAAGTAGATAGTAGATAGTAGGTAGTAGATCGGAGGAATCGCTGTTTACCATGCCTACTACCTACTATCTGCTACCTACTCCTTCTCTCCCTCGGTCATCTGCTGGAACACGGACTCCAGCGAGGTTTTCTCGCGCCTGAGCTCGGCGAGCGATATTCCGGAATCGGCGGCCATGCGGAAGATCTGCTCTCCCAGGTGCACGCCCTCCCGGCCGACGATCTCGTAGCGCCACAGGCTCCCCTCCTGTCCCACGGCCTGGAAGGAGACCACGTCCGGGATGGTCTTGAGGCCCGACTCGATCCTGTCCTTGTCGCCGCGGACCATGATTACGTGGACGTTACCGCCCCGGCTCTTCTTGGTCACGGCCTCGATGGTGCCGTCGGCCACCACTCTTCCCTTGTCAATGATGATCACCCGGCCGCAGGTGGCCTCGACCTCGGGCAGGATGTGGGTGGAGAGGATGACGGTCTTCTCGCGTCCGAGCTCCTTCATCAGCGCCCGGATCTCGCGGATCTGGTTGGGGTCGAGGCCGGAGGTCGGCTCATCGAGGACCAGGATGTCGGGGTTGTGGATCATGGCCTGGGCCAGGCCGACCCTCTGCTTGTAGCCCTTGGACAGCTCGCCGATCTGCTTCTTGATCACGCCCCCGAGTCCGCAGACCGCGATCATCTTTTTGATGGCGTCGGCCTTTTTCTGGCCCTTGATGCCGCGGATGGAGGCCACGTAGTCGAGGAAGCCGTCCACCCTCATGTCGAGGTACAGGGGCGCGTTCTCCGGGAGATAGCCCAGGCTCTCGCGGACCCGCATGGATTCCTCGAACACGTCGTGGCCCGCGACCTTGGCCGTGCCCTCGTCCGCCGGCATGTACCCGGTCAGGATGCGCATCATCGTGGTCTTGCCCGCGCCGTTCGGGCCCAGGAAACCGACCACCTCGCCCTTGGCGATCTCAAAGCTAACCTTGCTGACGGCCGTGACCATCCCGAAATTTTTACTGATGCCTTCGACTTGAATCATGACGGTTCCTCTGAAATAGCTGGATTTCGGGCAGGACCATGGTCCGCCCGTGCCCGATATATGTCTTGGCAACTTTTATTAAAAAATCAGTCCTTTGTCAGGGCGAACAAAAATGGTTCGGCTATTATGAGTCAATCGCCCCTTTCAAAGTTCCATAATTATATAAGGCGGTTCCCCTTTTTTACAAGTCGCTTGCAAACCCCAGGCGGCCGATGGTAATAGAATAGCTTTGTCCCGGGGGCCGGTGTGAATTTTTTTCCGCCATAATGTTGGCGTACTGGCCACAACATGATATTATCGAGGGCCATCATGGATGAGATCAGGAAACTTTCGGGAGCGCTCGAGACGGACCACGTCAGGAAGTGGAAGGCCGGCGGCGGCAAGGTCCTGGGCTACACCTGCATCGCCACGCCGGTGGAGCTGGTGGCCGCCGCGGGGGTCCTGCCGTACCGGGTGCGCGCGCTGGGGTCGGCCCAGACCGAGATCGCCGACGCCCACCTCTCCCGCTTCAACTGCAGCTTCTGCCGCTCCTGCCTCCAGCTCGGGCTCGACGGCTCCTACGATTTCCTCGACGGCATGATCGAGACCAACGGCTGCGACCACCTGCGCGGCATGATCGAGAACTGGAAATACGCCAAGGGCTTCGGCTTCTTCCATTACCTGCGCGTGCCCCAGATTGTTGACAAAGACTCGTTCGCGTTTTTCGTGGACGAGCTCAAGCTGATGCGGCGGGCCATGAGCGACTTCATCGGCGCCGAGGTGGACGATGACGCGGTCCGGGCCGAGATCGAGCGGCAGGAACGCATCCGGGGCAAGCTGCGCCGGCTCTACTCCATCCGGGAGCGGGAGCGGCCGGGACTGACCGGCGCGGAGGCCCTGGAAGTCTTCCTCGCCGCCACTGCCAGCACCACCGATGTGTTCGAGGCCGAGCTGGATCGTATCATCCGCGAGCGGGAGGGGCATGAGGTCCCGGCCCCCCGCGCCCGCCTGGTCCTGGGCGGCAGCGCCACCGATGAAGTGGATTTCGTGCGCGAGATCGAGGACGTGGGCGGCCTGGTGGTCACCGACATGCTCTGCTTCGGCTCGCGCGCCTTCTGGACCCGGGAGCTTCCGCAACAAGGCTCGCCGGAGGAGGACCTGGCCCGCTTGTACCTCGGAAATCAGATCTGCCCGCGCATGTTCGACGAGTTCCATAAGCGGCGCGATTTCATCTTCAGCGCGGTGGAGCGGGCCCGGGCCGACGGCGTGGTGCTGGTGCACAACAAGTTCTGCGACATTCACGGCGTGGACAACGTGCAGCTCCGCATGGCCCTGGAAAAGAAGGGGGTGCCGGTGCTCCAGCTCGAAAAGGAGTACGGCGCCAGGGCGGACCTGGGAAGGATCCGGACCAGGGTCCAGGCATTCCTGGAACGGATCGGGGACGCGAAATGAAAATGAAGATGCCCACCGGACTTTTCGACAAGCTCTCCTCCCAACTCCTGGTCATCGAGCTCCTGCCCCGGCCGGTCCTGAAAGTGGTCGGCCCGCTCCTGGTCCCTTTGAAGATCATGCCGGAGGACGGCAGGAGCGCGGCCAAGGCCCTGATGGCCCCCCACGTCCGCGACGCCAGCATCGAGTTCCTGAAAATGGCCGCGGAATGGATGCTCGCGGCCAAGCGGGCCCGGAAAAGAGGCGAGAAGGTCATCCTGGTGCCGTTCAATTTTCCGAGCGAGCTGATCCACGCCTTCACCAAGGCCC
>DATKZS010000179.1:0-14247 GCA_035527835.1 bacterium | reverse complement strand
AACCGGCAACGGGAGCGCCAAGCAAGAAACATTTTCCCCCAAACCCTCTTTAGATCGTGATAAAAAATAATCCTTGGCGCTCTTGGCGTCTTGGCGTTTCTCTGGTTCGCTGGTTTGAACAGCACCGTTGCTATACATTATCATTTTTCTATGATAAATTGTAAAGAGGCGTTTTTCACGCGGGATGGGATCAGGTCCGGGCGCCGGGGATGGTCGGGTCGGATAGCGCGGAAAGGGAGGGAACGGGAGTGCCGGTAATCAACGAAGAGAAGCTCAGGGCGATCAAGAGCAGGAAGGTTCCGAAGAGCAAGCTCTTGAAGCCGCCGATCCGGGTGCGGACCAAGGACGGAAAGGAAGACGAGTTCGCGGACTACGTGATGGAGGCTGACAAGGACCGCATCTACATCAAGAGCGATGAGCCGTATCCGGTGGGGATGGTGGTGACGCTGGGGATGGAGCTTCCGGGGGTGGAGCGGCCGATCAGCTTCCGGGGCGAGGTGGTGCGGATCAACCCGCACAAGCCGGCGACGCCGGAGGGCCTGGAGCCGGGCATGGGCATCGTGTTCGAGCGCGTGAGCTACGACAACCGCAAGCTGATCAGCGATTATCTGGACAAGATTCAGTCGGAGGACCGCTCCGAGGAATACTCGGTGTTCCTGACCTGGGTGTCGAAGATCAGCCGTCCCATGGGACCCAAGGAGCGGGAGCGGGTGAAGAAGGACCTGCTCAAGGTGCTCTACGGCGCGGCCAAGGAGACGGACGCGCTGTTCGGGGGCAAGGGCAGGAAGACGGGGCGCGAGCTCGAGGTCCTGGCCAAGATCCCCCTGTTCGAGGAATTCGATGAGAACGAGATCGACGAGATGGCGCGGCACATGGTGAAGGAGGACCTCAGGGCGGGCGACGCGGTGTTCGAGGAAGGCGACGTGGGCGACAAGATGTACGTGATCTTCCGGGGCGCGGTGGACATCATCAAGGCCGCCGGCAAGGGCCCGGGCCAGATCCTGGTGACGCTCCGCACCAGCGACTACTTCGGCGAGATGTCCTTGATTGACGACGCGCCCCGCTCCGCCACCGCCATGGCCTCCGAGGATTCCGTGCTCCTCTCCATCGCCAAGAAGGAGCTGATGCTCCTGTTCGACAACTCTCCGGCCATCGCCGCCAAAATCTACAAGTTCTTCGTGACCACCCTGAACCAGCGCCTGCGCGAGACCAACGAAAAAATCAAGAGCTTCGTCAGCATGGCCCAGGAGATGAGTCAGTCGTAAAAAAGGTTTGTGGTTTGGGGTTTGTAGTTTGTGGTTCCCGGAACGTCTTTAACCACAAACCACAAACCCCTTCTGACTATTCAGCCGGCTTGTACCCTTCCTTCCTCCACTTCCCTCCCGAGTCCACCCACTTTTTCTGCGCGGCCAGGGCGGAGGGCAGGTCCTTCTTGGTGAGGTACTCCTGGACAAAGTCGGGGATGCCGAAGCCGGTCTGCACCCAGGTCCCGTAGCGGGCCAGGGTGTGGTGGCCGTCAATCCAGTAGAAGCGCCAGTATCCCGAGACCTCCTTCATGTCATTATCGAAGTCCGGGTCGAGCTTCCAGTGCGAGTAATAATGCGACTGGTCGCGCGTGCCCAGGACGCGGTAGTCAATGCCGATGCCCAGGACCTCGACGTGGAACTCGATCTGGTCGCCGCCGTCCCATTTCTTAAAGAGCTTGCTCCGCTGCAACCGGGGCAGGTATTCCTCCTGGCGCCAGCCCTGAGTCATCAGGGACCACACGGTGTCAATGTCCTGGTTGAAGATGAACGCGGCCGTGATCATCTGCCGGCCCTCCACCTTCTCCGGCTGGTCCAGGATCACGATCTCGCCCTTTTTTACCAGCGCGATCTGCTCCGCGCTCATCCCCTTGTAAGCCGCCGGCTCCTGGTCCGTGGGCGCGCCCGGCGGCGGCCCCGCCTGCGACGCCGCGCCGGCCGCCAGCGCCAAAACCATAGCCGCGCCCGCCAAAATCTTCTTCCAATCCATCAATCACCCCTCCTTTTCCATTTTATAACCAAGCTCCACAAGGGGCGCGGGTGCCCTCACCCGCGCACCTCGCATTCCCGACCAACTTCCTCAAGGGGCGCGGGTGCCCTCACCCGCGCACTTGCACCCGCGCATCATCTTACACCATCTCCATTCTTTTCTCTCCTGACCCGCATAACCTCCGCCCGGGTCCCTGGTATCCGGTACACGGTCTCGAAGTCATCGGGATAGGCCGCGACCACCGGCCGGAGCACGTTGTGCACGAACCAGCCGGGGCCGAGCGGGACGACCTTGCCGTACTCGTCGAGCACCACGTAGTCGGCGGCCCCGCCGCGGATGAAGTCGCGGACGCGGGCCCGGTCGCTGGAATAAGGGATGGACGAGCACTCGTGGCCCGAGACCAGGCGGCAGGGCGGCGGCGAATGATACATGACCACGGCGCCCGGCTCCGCGTTCTGCTTGACCCAGGCCAGGAGCCGGAAGCTGTCCATGATCTCCCGGCTCATGAAGCGGACGTCGAAGCCGGGGCTTAAGGTGACGGTGGGCAGGCGCTCGAGCCACGCGCGGTATTCGCGGTCGCGGTAAAAGTGCAGGCCGGCGGCCAGGACGATCACCGCGGCCAGGCATATTGACGCCGCGCGGCCCGGCGCCGGCCCCTGCTCCTTTTTGCGCGGTGCGGCCCGCGCGATTTTTTCCAGAATAAATTCCAGCCCGCCCACCAGGTAGAAGGCGGCGAAGGGCAGGAGCGGGATCAAGAGCCTGGGGTCGTCCATGGGCCAGAGCAACAGGACCGCGGAGTAGGACGCGAGAAAGATGACGGCGGCGGGCGGGCCGCGGCGCTCATGGCGAACCAGGCCGATGATGGCGATGATGAAGAGGGAGAGCGGGATGATCCGATTCATGGCGGGGAGAGAGACGAGGCCGATTGGTCCGGGCTTCACGGCGGCGGGACTGAACGTGAGCTCCATGAGCGACGCCGCATAAAACACGGCGTGCCGGGCCACGCGGCGGGCGAGTCCGGGGACGGTCGCGCGCGGGACCGGGCCCATCAGCGGGGCGTGAAAATCCACGGCCGTCATCCTGGGGCTGTCGGGAGCCAGGTCCATCATGAACCAATCACCGTAATTGTATCCGGCCGGGTTCGGCGTGTGCTCGCCCCGCATCGTCCACAGGCCGAACGCGAGGATCGCCGGCAGAACCAGCGCCGCGGCCCAGGCCAGGCGGCGCCGGAGCGGGACCTTGCCGCGGCCTTGCCAAGCCGCCGTGCCGCAGGCGCCGATCAACAACGCGAGGCCCAGCGAGCGGATGAAAGCGGCGGCCAGGGCCAGGGCCGTGAAAGCGGCGGCCAGCGCCGGGGCCTGCCATCTTCCCGCGCGCGCTTTTTCCGCCGCGTCCGCCGGCCTCCGGGCGGGCGCGATTTTTTCAGCGAGCAGCTCGAGACAGAGCAGCGCGGCCAGGGCGCAGGCGGTGAAGGGCACGTCGGTCTTGGGTCCGGTGAAGGAGGTAAAGAGCGCGGGTCCGGTGATGGCGAGGGCCATGGCCAGGAACGCGGAGAGCGGACGCGAGCGGCGCTGGAAATAAATGGTCCCGATGATCGCGGTGGCGAGGTAGGAAAAGAAAATCAGCATTTTCATCGGCCCCATCCGGAAGCCCCAGACGCGGATGAGTCCGGCCAGCATCAGGTAAAACAGCGGCGGCTCGCGCACCTGCGCCGGATGGCCGGGAAGCGACAGGTCCACGAAGCCGTGTCCGTCCGCCAGCGCCGCGGCCAGCAAGAGGCCCTGGCTTTCCCCGCCGTGGAGGAAATAAAAGACCGAGTCCACCATCGGCCGGTACAGCACGGCCGTGAAGATCACGGCCAGGAGTGGCGCCCATGCTTTTTTCATCGGCGTACAATGAGGAGTGCCGCCGGCTTCCATTCGGCGGCCGCCATCGGCCTCTTTGGAGTGCGGCGGCATGACGCCGCTTTCATTGGCGACGGAAGTATCCTCAATGCCTCCATTGGCCCGTTGTCAACAATTCACACGCTTCGGCGGAATCGGCTCCAATGAAAGCGCGGTCGTGCCCGCGCACTCCAAAGCGCGGGCCGGCCTTTCGCCATAGCCACTAGTTAATCGCGACGCCCTGCCGGGGGCGCGGGGCTCAGTCATGGCGCGGCCTTTTCCCGGCGGCCCTGATCAGTCCCATGACCAAGAGGCGCCACACCGCGGACATGACCTCGCTCCGGTCAATCTTGGACCGGCCGGCCCGCCGCTCCACGAAGGTGATCGGGACCTCGACCACCCGATAACCCCGGAACCTGACCTGGAACAGAATCTCTTCCACCGCGGCAAATCCTTCCGAGCGGAAGCGGTCGAGCGGGATGTTCTTGAGCATCTCCACGCGGCAGCACCGAAACGAGCTGGTCCAGTCGTGGACGTCGCGGCCGAGCACCAGCCGGGCCATGGTGTTCGCGCCCCATGACAGGAAGCGGCGGTACCAGGCCCAGTTCTCGACCCTGCCCCCCGCCACGTAGCGCGAGCCGATGGATAGGTCGGCGTTCGCGGTGGCCGCGACCAGGGCGGGCACGGTCCCGGGATCGTGCGAGCCGTCGGCGTCCATGATCACGATCCGCTCATAACCGCCCTTGATGCCTGCCGCCATTCCCGCCCTCTGCGCCGAGCCCAGGCCCAGCTTGCCCGGCCGCCGCTCGACCCGGACGCGGCCGGCGGGCCCCACGCGCTCCGCGAGATCGGCGGTGCCGTCCGGAGAGTTGTCGTCAACCACCAGCACGTCCGCCCCGAGCGGGAGCTCGATGAGCGACTTGATGATCCATTCGATGTTCAGGGCCTCGTTATAGGTAGGCAGCACCACCAGCACGCGCATTTTGTCGTTGACCTCACCCGGATCATAACACACCATGAGCGGCGGCAAAAGCGGGCCGCGCCGATTACGCTTGATTGAAACGCTCCGGACTTTGGTTTAGTTTAGTTCATGTCTTGCATCGGCCGATGCGCGGCGTCCCGCGCGAAAGCGCATGGTTTTTAATCGCGGGGAGGAGTTTTATTATGAATGAGCGGCGGGCATGGAAATGGGCGGCCCTGGCCGTTGTCCTGGCGGCGGCGGCCGGGTGCGCGCACGAGGTCGTGTTGAAGCCCACGCCGGAGTTCGGGAACCCGGTGGCGGACGTGCGCTCGGACGCGGATGAGCCGTTGCTGGCGGGGTTCGCCAAGGAGGCGATCACCCCGCATCGGCCGGCGCTGATGGCCGGCTTCGGGCTGTTCCGGGTATCGGTCGGCGCGCACGACGACCTGTTCGTGCGCACGCTGGTGGTGAAGCAGGGATCGGAGAAGCTGGCGCTGGTGGCGGTGGACTGCATCGGGCTGCAGCGCACGGACGTGATGGCGATCAAGGCCGCGGTGGCCGGGTTCCGTCCGGACCAGGTCCTGATCGCTTCCACCCACACCCACTCCGGGCCCGACACCATCGGGCTGTGGGGCCTGCCGCCTTACGTCTCGGGCCAGGACCAGCGGTTCATGCAGAGCATCAAGCAGGCCGTGGTCAATACCATAGCGCGGGCGGACGCCGCGGCGGAGCCGGCCGCGGTGCTGAGCGCGGTTTACCCGATGGACCCGGCGATCATGATCAACGCCAACGCGGGCGAGCCCAAGGACGACACCATGGGCATCATGGTGTTCCGGGACGGGCAAGGCCGGGCGGTGGCGACGCTGGTGAACGTGGCCGGCCATGCGGAGAGCATGTGGAGCAACAACCGCGTGCTGACGGCGGACTACCCGGGCGTGATCTGCCGGGAGGTGGAGAAGAATTACGGAGGGGGCGCGATTTTCTTTAACGGGGCGCTGGGGGCCATGATCACGCCGAATTTGCCGCAGAGCTCCAAGGGCCGGTCGTGGGAAACGATGGAGGACATCGGCGAGCGCGTGTTCCGCGAGGTGGAGCGGGGCATGGACCTCTTGGTGAAGGATGAGAAGCCGGCGATCGCGCACCGGCAGAGCCTGGTCCTGTTCCCGATGAAGAACGAGCAATACCTGTATCTGTCCAAGACCGGGCTTTTGAACCGCGACTCCTATGTCGGCGAGAACATTATCACCGAGGTCAACGTGATCGAGATCGGGTCGGCGCAGTTCGTGACGTTTCCGGGCGAGGCGTATCCGAAGCTGGGCATGAAGGTCCGGGCCCGTCAGAAGCCGCTGTCCTTCCAGATCGGGCTCGCCGCCGACGAGCTCGGCTACATCATCGCGCCGCCGGACTACGGCTCTGACCTTTACGAATACGAGACCTCGATGTGCGCGGGCCCCGACCTGGCGGGCGACATCGAGCAGGAGCTTGGCAGGCTATTGGCGGAATGAAAATATTGGTTGAGGGAAGGTTCTTGAAAGGGGCATGGGATAGAAGAAGGGCCGCAGATGAACGCGGATGAACGCAGATGAATTACAATATTATTTTATCCGCGTTCATCCGCGTTCATCCGCGGCTTTATTTACTTCCCATCTTTAAAATGTTTCGAACAGCAGGTGATTGATTGAAGGTAAAAGTATTCGCGGATGCGCACGGCGCCGGCCGGGCCGCGGCGCGGGAGGCGGCGCGGCAGCTCCGGGAAAGGCCGGGGTCGGTGCTCGGGCTGGCCACGGGCCACACCATGATCCCGGTTTACGGGGAGCTGGTGCGGCTGCACGAGGAGGAGGGCTTAAGCTTCAAGCAGGCCGTGACCTTCAACCTCGACGAGTACGTGGGCCTGGGCGAGGGCGAGCAGGACTCGTTTTGCGAGTTCATGAAGCTGCGCCTGACCAAGCAGGTGGACCTGGCTCCCGGGTCCTTCCATATCCCCAACGGCCTGAACATGGACACCACCGCCGAGTGCCGCGCCTATGAGAAGATGATCCGGGACGCCGGGGGGATGGACCTCATAATCCTGGGACTCGGCCGCAACGGGCACATCGGGTTCAACGAGCCGGGCTCGCCGCTTAACTCGCGCACCCGGGTGGTGGCGCTGTTGGAGGTGACGCGGCGGACCAACGACGACGACTTCCGGTTCGTCAAGGAGACGCCGCGCGAGGCCATCACCATGGGGATCGCCACCATCCTGGAAGCGCGGCGCATCCTGCTCGTGGTCACGGGGTGGGAGAAGGCCGAGATCCTTTCCCGCACGCTCACCTCGGCCCCCTTTCCCGAGCTCCCGGCATCCTTCCTCCATACCCATTCGGACGTCACCCTGATCGCCGACGGCGAGGCCATGGAGGCCTACCTCGAGGCCGTGGGCGATTCCGGGATCACCTTCAACGTGGGCCCGCCGGCCTGAGCGGATCTTCAGATGACGGCCCCCCCGAAATCATCGCCGCGCCGGGCGGAGCTCATTATAATGGCGGCGGCCGCAGCCTGGCTCCTCGCCCTGTGCAACCGCGGGCTCAACCCGGCGGACGGAGCGGTGCAGGCGTTTTACGGCTGGGAGATCGCGCAGGGGCTCACCATCTACCGCGACTTCTTCAACCCGGTGGCGCCGGCGGGCTATGAAATCGCGGCGCTCCTGGAGCGGCTGTTCGGGCACCACCTGATCGTGGGCCGGCTCTACGCCGCGGCGCAGGGCCTCGCTCTGGTGGCGGCCGCCCTCGCCATCGGGCGCCGCCGGCTTCGCTATCCGTTTTCCCTGGTCCCGGGAATCATCTACATCGCTTATACCACGGCGCTGGAGTCGTTTCCCCATTACAACCAGGACTCGATCTTTTTCTTCATCGTGGCGCTCGCGTTTTTCGACGCGCGGCTGGACCGGCCCCGGCCGTGGCTTACGCTCGCGGGCGCATTGTCCGCGTCGCTTTCCGGCTGCGCCAAGCAGAGCATGGCGCCCGCCGCGGTCATCTTGACGCTCACGGCGCTTTACCTCGCAAACCGCAACCGGCCGCGGCGCGACGCGGACAGGGAAGCGCTGCTGGCCGGCCTCGGCCTCGCCCTTCCCGCCGCGATATTTTTCGCCCGGCTCGCCATGGACCACGCGCTCATCGAGGCCTGGGCCTGCATGGTGGGCAGCGGCCGGATGAAGAACATGCTTTTCCTGCGCTTCCTGCCCGGCGCCGCCCTGCTCCTCATACTGGGGCTCGGCCTGGTTCGGATCTGCATCGCCGTGGTGAGACGCCGGACCGCGCTCTATCTGCCGCTGGGGCTGGCCATCATGGGCGCGGGCGCGCTGGCCGCGGCGTTCATGCCGGCGCAGGTCTCGGGACCTCTCCTTTGCGGCCTGGCCGCGCTAACGCTCCTGCTGTTCGTGCATCCGCAAGCCCAAGCCGCTCCGGGCGGGGCCTTTGGCCGGCGCGGTCCCTGGACGCTGCTGCGCGTGTCGGGGATCCTGCTGTTCATCGCGGGGGTCTCTTCCGGGCTCGACTTCAGCCACCTCTTGATGGCGGGCGTGGGCGCGTCTTTCTTCGCGGGCCTGTTCCTGCAAAACCTGTGGGGGACGTCGCGGGCAAGCGGAGCGGGGCCGCGCATCCTGGCCGGCGTATCATTAACAGCGGTAATGGCCGCCGGTTTATATCTGGACGCCGCGGTCCCGCAGCTATCTTACGCCCAGGGTCCTCGGTGGAACGACACCGCGCCGATACGCCTCCCGGGCCTTACCATGATGCGGACATCGCCGGAGCAGGCCCGCGAGCTCACACAGACCATCGCCTGGATCGAAAAAAATTCCGGGCCGGACGAGAAAATTTTTGTTTACCCCTGGGACCTACTGATTTACTACCTCTCCCGGCGCCCGGCCGCGACCTATGACACCTTCCTCTATTTTGAAATCTTCGACCACGACATCGCGATGCGCGTGATCCGCGACCTGGACCGGAACCGGCCGCGGATCGCCGTGGTCAAGATGGAGGGCGATGCCATCAGGCACGTGGCGCAGACCGAAGAGAAGCTGGCCATCGAGGGATACCTGGCGGCCAATTACGACCGGGGGGAGCGGCTCGGGAATTATCAGATCATGGTCCGGAAGGCGGGGAAGTGAGGCCGGGTGTCGCCCCGCGGCCTGATTAGAGGCGGTTTCATAACCCCGACAAGAATTTTCAACAAGGATATTCAGGATGTTCAGGATTAAGAAAACCGGGAATCATCCTGGAAATCCTGAACATCCTTGTTAATAATCTTTTAATCTGAGATGGTTGTCCTGGTTATGAAGCCAGTTCTAAATAATTTCCATGTCAAGGAGGTTTGGGATGAAGAAAGCGGCTTGCCTGGTTATTTCATTATCGCTTGGCGTCTTGTTCTTTTCCCTTTCAGCTTTGGGCCAGGAGCAGGAGGTCACGCTTAGCGGCCTGGTCGGGCAGATGAGGTCATTAAAGTCGCTGAGCCGGGCCTTCCCGGCGGGCACGCGCCTGGTGCAGTTTTCAAGTTATGACCGGCGGACCACGATCAAGGACGGGGCCACGGTGATGTGGTGGGCCAAT
The DNA here is from genome assembly GCA_035527835.1 of bacterium. Taxonomy (GTDB): domain Bacteria; phylum RBG-13-61-14; class RBG-13-61-14; order RBG-13-61-14; family DATKZS01; genus DATKZS01. The sequence continues at coordinate 4,810 of DATKZS010000179.1, read as the reverse complement.
GGCGACCTGGGCCATTTTCTCCGCGAGGAACAGACGGAGCGGGGCACGGAGTACGTGATGGCCGAGGCCACGGGTCCGGGCGCCATTGTGCGGCTGTGGTCCGCGAACCCGTGGGGCGTCACCTGGCGGATTTACATTGACGGCATGGCGCGGCCGGTGATCGAGGCCAACGGCTCGGACCTGCTCTCCGGGAAGGTCGAGCCGTGGGGCGATCCGTTCGCGGGCCGGCGCAATACGGGCTACAACCTGTACTTCCCGATCCCGTTCTCCAAGTCGGTCAAAGTGACGGCGGCGAAGAGCGGGGGCAAGGGCGGCAAGCCGCCGCTCATGTATTACCAGGTGGACGTGCGGCTCTACCGTGACGGGACCAGGGTGCAGCCGTTTTCGTGGGACGCGGTGAACGCGCTCGGCGATCAGATCGCGGCGGCGGCCAGGGCGCTTTCGGCCCCGGGGCTTAACGCCCTGCCCGACGGCGAGAAGCACGAGGTGGAGGCGGAGCTCGCGCCCGGGGCCCGGGGCGAGCTGTTCCGTCTCGCCGGCCCTCGCGAGATCGTCATGTTCCAGGTCGAGCTGACAGGCGATGAAAGGTATCTGGACGCGGTGCTGGGCCAGACGCTGCTCACCATGCAATGGGACGGCATGGCCCAGGCCCAGGCGCTCGCGCCGCTCGGCGATTTTTTCGGGACCTCGCCCGGCGCCAACGGGATGAGCTCGCTGCCCGCGCTGATCGAGCGCACCGAGCACGGGGCCAGGCTCCTAAGCCGCTGGGTGATGCCGTTTCGGGAGGAAGCGGTGCTCAGCCTGCTAAACGAGTCGGGCGAAAGGCTGAAGCTCCGGGCCGCCGTGGTGACCGCGCCTTGCGAGTGGGACGACGACACGCTTTATTTCCACGCGGCGTACCGCGAAAAGAACGGGATCCGGACCCGTCCCTTTTCAGATATGCGCATGTTGGAAGCCCACGGCCGCGGCCATTTCGTGGGCCTCGAGATGAACGTCCGCAACCCGATGGAGTATTTCTGGTGGGGCGAGGGCGACGAGAAGGTGTGGGTGGACCAAGACCAGTTCCCCTCCATCTTCGGCACGGGGACGGAGGACTATTTCGGCTATGCCTGGTGCGTGCAGTATTTCAAGTTCACCCACGCCTATCACGGCGTGAGCCTGCCCACGCGCGAGTGGCTGGCGGCGCCCCAGGTCCTGACCGTGCCCTGGCTGTGGGAGGCCGTCTCCAACGCCACCGGACGCGCCGCCATCGTCTCCCAGTACCGCTGGCAGATACTCGACGCCATTCCCTTCGAGTCGGGCCTCCGCTTCGACATGGAGATCTATCACCACCGCGACACGACCATTGACGTGAACGCCACGGCCTTCTGGTACGCCGCGCCGGGCGGCGGCGACGACGCCACCGAGCCGGACCTCGCGGCCCGCGAGGTCTGGAAACGTTGAATGGGAATGGGAATGGGGCGTGGGGCTTGAGGCTTGGGGCGTGAGGCTTGAGGCATGAGGTGAGGGACTTGAAGGATCACGGTCAGGATGGGTCTGTTTCCGAAGGGGCCCGCGCACTCGGAAGGAGAGAGTTCCTGGCGTTGGCGGCGGGAGCGCCGACGGCTCTGGGCGCGTTTGCGGCGGCGGCCTCTGATCAGCGCGCCACGCTCCTTCCGATTCCCTACTACTCCGAGCGCTCGGACCTTGACGCCGGCGTGGCCTGCGCCCGCATGGCGCTGGGTTACTTCGAGCCGGAAGAGCATTCCCCCTGCACCGACGTTGCGGAGATGGTGTGCCACCGGGAGGGCTTCTGGACCTTCGAGGCCCAGCTCATCCCCATCCTCTTGCAGAAGGGCTGCCGCGCCGTGCTCCAGGCCCAGACTCCCTACGCCGAGCTTGCCGCGGGCAAGGCCCAGGAAAGATATGGAGCGGAGGCCGGCAAGCGCATTGACCGCGAGGCCCTGCAATGGGCGCTGCCGTACTTGAAGGAGGAGAATTTCCAGGAGCGCCCGGCCGTTTTTGACGAGGCCCTGGAATGGTTCGACGTGGGAGACCTGGTCGTATTGGCGGTGAGCCGCCAGGTCCTGCGCCATGCCCCGTCGCTGCCCTATTGCCGCTACAACGTGGTCCTGACCGGCCACGCGGGCAACACGGTGCGTTACCACGATCCGGCCGCGGGCCCGCACCGCCAGGCTGACGTGGCGGCGCTCCGCGCGGCGTTCGAGGCGGCGGGCACCGACCGGGCCGCGCTCCGGATCGGCCGCAAGTAGGCTTTACCATATTGAAATTTTTCCTGGGCTATGCTAAATAGATAAGAACCACGGAACGCGATTCCATGCCGGACGCCCGCGAAAAAATCTTGATCCTTACCACCGCCCTGGACCGGGCCTGCCGCTCCTTAGGCTTCCGCGACTACATGCCCGACCCCATGATCGGCCATTTCGTGAAGCAGGTGGTCCCGGTATCTTTCAAGGATGACCGCCTCGACACCAGCCAGTTTTATCAATGGGTGCGCCAGGAATACTCGGTGCCCGACCACGTCTTCTCGCGGGTGTTCTCGCGGATGATCGAGGAGGCCGCGGAGATCGGGGTCAAGGTCGAGCTGCCGCGGGGCTTTGATCCGTCGTTTGACGAGGTCATCAAGGAGTACCTGCGCTACGACCATGCCATGGACGGGCCCGGTCCCGGTTCCGGCGGGAGCGCTCCGGAGGAGGGCGGGCATGATGCGGGCGGCGGGCCGTCATTGCCAGGCGCGAGGCCGCGGCTGGGGCCGGGCCGGGACCTGAACCTGGAGGACGCGGACGAGCGGATCATGAGCGAGCTGGCGGACCCTTACGCCCCTGAAGAAGTGGCGCCGGCCGCCCCCGCGTGGCTGGCGGACGCGGTCCCGCCGGGCCGGGACATCTCCATGGAGGAGATCCGGCGCCACGTTGAGGAGCGGATCAAGGACGAGGTGGAAAACGACCTCCGGGCCCGGCTCTGGCCGGTGGTTTGCGAGGAGGTCCGCGAGCAGCTCCACTCGGAGCTCCGGCCCGAGGTGGCGGCCCAGATTAGGAGCGAATTGCAGGGCGAGGTTGAAGAAGACCTTCGGGCCGTCTTGGAGGCCCGGATGCGGGAGGAGTTGTACCCGGCGATCCATGAGAAGGTGGCCGCGGAGATCACGGCGGTGGAGCGCGACCGCATCCGCCGGACCTTGGAACAGAGTTGCCGGGACGAGGTCCGCGAGGAGCTGCGCAAGGAGCTGTGGGACGAGGTGCGGGAAGAGGTGAAGCAGGACCTGCGCACCATGTTGACCCCGGTGCTGGAAGAGGAGTTGAGAAAGGAGCTGGGCGGGGCCGCCGGGGAGCAGGTCCCCGAGGGAGGCATGTCGTCCGAACCGCGGGCCGCGGCCGCGCCGGCGCCGCCGGCCGCGCCCGGCATCAGCGCGCAGGTGCAACTCGAGATCATCAAGAAGATCCGGTCGGAGCTGGAGCCGCGCATCCGCGCGAGCCTGGCGGCGGACCTCGAGGCCCTGGCCCGCTTAAAGGAGCAGCGGGAGCGGGAGTCCCGCCTGGAAGCCCGGCTGGCCGACACGGACTATTGCCTGGAAAAAATCCGCGCGTTCCTGTTCGCGGACCAGCCCGCGCTCTGGAACAAGGTCAAGCCCTTCATCATCCCCGAGCAATGGAACGTGATCGTGCGCTTTTTGGAAACGGGCGGCCCCGAGATTGACGCCGAAAAGATCGAGCGGACGCGGGGGGTCATCCGTGACGCGCTGATCATCAAGGCCGAGATCGAGGAGGAGATCAATTACACGCCGGCGATCAAGGGGATCGAAGCGGCCAGGCAAGGAGCGCGGTCAATCCACAAAACGCTCACGGGCGCCGAACAGGTCCTGGACTTCGCCCTGCAAAGCATCGTCTCCATGCTCAATCAGAGCGCTCCCTGATTTCAGGCGATAATTCAAACGCCAAGGCGCCAAGGCGCAAAGATATTTTTTTATTTTTTCTTTGCGCCTTGGCGCCTTGGCGTTTGAAGAATACTGATGGTCACGGCCCGGCCGGCCCCGGAGCAATCTCTTTAGCCCTTTTCCTCCACCAGTTGCCTCAGGTGTCCGGCCAGGCTGTTCAGCCGCTCCATGGTTGACTCGGCCCCGGCGCTGACCTCGTCAATGACGGAAGCCACGGCCTGGATCTCCGAGATCAGGATCTTCATCTGCTCCAGGGCCTGGCCCTGCTCCCCGGTCATGTTCACGATCTCGGCCATGGACCCGGCCGCGGCGCGGGCGCGGTTCTCGATGCCCCTGAGGCTGTCCGTGAGCCGTTTCAGCCATTGCGGACCTTCCTGGGCGCGGGCCCGGGCCACGTCAATGGCCTGGGCCATTTCCATGGACGCCCGGCGGATCTCGTTGAACAGCGCCCTGATGTCCGCGGTCTGCTCGCTGATCCGCTCGGAGAGACGCTGCACCTCGGTCGCCACCACCGACAAGCGGTCGCCGACCTCGGTCCTGGTCCCGGCCTCCAGGGCCGCGTTCAGCGACAGCATCTCGGTGCGCTCCGCGATGTCGTCAATGATCTTGACCACTTCCTCCATCCGCCGGTATTTGGACTCCAGGTTCTCCATCTTGGTCCAGATCAGCTCCGAGTGGTCCATCATGTCCTGGATGATCTTGGACACCTCGCCCAGCGTGGTGTCGGCCTCCTGGGTGGCCACGGCAACCTCGTCCATCTGGTACTGCGTGGAGTGGGCCCGCTCCTTGATCTCGGAGGAGGCCCGGGTGACCTCTTCCGCGTTCCCGCTGGCCTGAACCGACAGCGAGTTCTGCTCGTCTATGACCTGGCGCTGCCGC
>DATKZS010000178.1:0-38704 GCA_035527835.1 bacterium | reverse complement strand
GCTGGTCGTTGCACGAGATGCACTGGAACTCGAGCGGGCAGCACACGCAGGAGGCCAGAATGACGCGGGAGAAGCGCTGCTTCTTCACGGCGGCGGCGATGAGGTCGGCGCCGCGCGGATGGCAGGCGGAAAAGATCAGCTCGGCGTGCGCGACCTGCGGCACGGCCGAGGCGATTCCCTTGATGCGCTCGAGCGCGGCGGGAGAGGCCATGGTGCCGTTGCAGGTGCAGATGAACACGCCGAGCCGGTCCTCCCCGTCCGGGGCGATGGCGTCGTCGTCCGCGGGCGAGGGGACCGCGGGCCGGCGCAGCCGCGCGCCTTTCACCATGGCCATGCCGGCGGCGGCGCTGCCCGAGACCATCACGTTCATCAGATTCTGCTTGAACTCGGCGACCTTGAAGATATCCCCGCCGTCGGGCGACCCCGCGGGCATCTCGCTCTCGTCGGCGACGATCACCGCCGGGCCCATGACCTCGGTCGTGGTCTCCCGCCGGAAATGGTTGATCGCTCCGATCTCCCGGCATTCGGTCTCGCAGACTCGGCACTCGCAGCAGGCCCCGCACTGGAGGCAGCGCCGGGCCTCGGCCTTGGCCTGCTCCACGCTGAACCCGAAGTCCACCTCGTCGAAGTCGCGGCGGCGGATCCTGGGCTGGCGCTCGGCCATCTCCGGCCGCCATTGCCGCGGCGTGTCCTCCGAGATTTCCAGGTAGTCGCCCACTCCGCGGGTCTCGATGGAAAGATCGGGGAAGGGCGCCGGCTCGCCGGTCAGATACTCGATCACGCGGCAAGCGGCCTTTCTGCCCGAGGCCATGGCCGCGACCACGGTGGAGGGGCCGGTGATCACGTCGCCCGCCGCGAATACGCCTTCTCGGGAGGCCGCGGAATTTTCATCCACCGTCACGCGGCCGCCGCGCCCGGTGGCGATCTCCTGGTCCATGCCGCACGGGGCCAGGTCCGGCCTCTGGCCGATGGCCACGATCACGGTGTCGGCCTCGATCACCGATGAATTGCATTGCTCGATCACGAGGCGCGGCCCTCCGGAGGCGGACGGCTCCCAGCGGGCGGGCCGGTACTCGATGCGCTCTACGCGGCCTTCCTCGCCGGCAAATACCACCGGCGCGACGCCCAGGATGAAGTTCACGCCCTCATCCCCGGCCTCGCGCACCTCCCGCGGATGCGCGGGCATCTCGTTCTCCTGCTCCACCCCGAGCAGCGTCACCTCTTCGGCGCCGAGCCGGAGCGCGGTGCGGGCCGCGTCCATGGCGGAGTTGCCCGCGCCGATGACCACGGCGCGCGCGCCCACCTCGCCGGTCCCGTGCAGGTTGACGCCGGAGAGGAACTCGACGCAGTGGACCACGCCGTTCAGGTCCTCGCCCGGGATGTTGAGCTTGAGGTCGCAATGCGCTCCGGCGGCCAGGAGCACGGCCCGGAAGCCTTGCTTGAACAACTCCTCCACCGACCCGGCCCTATGGTTCACGATGATCTCGACGCCGGCTTCGGCAATGGCCCGGACTTCCGCGTCCAGCACCTTGCGCGGCAGGCGGAAGGCGTTGATCCCGGCCCGCAGCATGCCGCCGGCCTCGGGTAGCGCCTCGAACACCGTGACCGGGAACCCGGCCTTGTTCAGGAAATGGGCGGCGGTCAAGCCCGCCGGGCCGGAGCCGATCACGGCCACGCGTTCCGGCCTCATCTCCCGCTCCGGCATCTGGAAGCGCGGCGTCTCCCGCATGGCCTCCCAGTCGGCCAGGAAGCGCTTGATGCCGCGGATGGCCAGGGGCTGGTCCAGCTCGGAGCGGCGGCACGACTCCTCGCACGGGTGATGGCAGACGCGGCCGCAGATGCCCGGCAGCGGGTTGTCCTCCTTGATCACCGCCAGGGCCTCGTCGAAGCGGGAGGCCGCGACCAGGGCCATGTAGGCCTGCACGTTCAAGCCGAGCGGGCAGGAGGTGCGGCAGGCGCTGAGCCGGCGCTTGTCGAGCTCGAGCGCGCGCGACGGGCAATAGGCCGGGCTGCGGGAGAGGGGAGGGTGGTCGGATTCGTTGAGCGGGCAGACCTCCATGCACTTGCCGCAGCCGGTGCACAGGTCATAGTCAATGAAGTGCGGGTCCTGGACGATGACCGCGCGGAAGCCGTCCTTCACCCGCGTGAGCGACTGGATGCGGGCGCGGGTGAGCGGAGTGACCAGCGGGTGGCGGGTGACCCGGAGGTAGAGCGGCCGGAACTGGTAGTTCAAGTCGTCGGGCCAGTCCTCGCCTCTTTCGATGGTGGCGGGCAGCTCCAGGAAGTGCGGGGCGCGGGTGACCCAGACCACGGGGATGCCGGACTGGACCAGGTCCTCCGCCACCTTGAGCGCACCGTATCCGGAGCCGGCCAGCAGCACGGCCTTTTTCGGCCCGGACGATGTCTTGGCGCGGGCCACTACTGCCCCCGGACGCGGTCCTGCTTGGCGCGGCTCTTCAGGATTTCCTCGCCGTACTCGCGGCCGCGGTCAAAGGCCTGGCCGTTCTTCTCCCTGGTCTTGGGCGGCACTGACTCGATCACGGCCTGGCGCAGAGAGTCGGCGCTGACCGCGTTGCAGACGGCGGAGAAGAGGCCGAGCATGACGATGTTGGCCATCATCTTGTTTCCCAGTTCCTCGGCGAAGCGGGTGGCCGGGACGTTGTAGGCGGTCCATCCCGGGTCCAGCTCCGCGGTCTTGACCAGGTCGGTGTCCCAGATCAGGGTGCCGCCGGGCATGAGCGACGCAATGTTCTTGGTGAACCCCTCCTGGCTCATGCAGATGAGCACCTGTGGATGTTCCACGTAGGGAAAGAGGATCTCGTGGTCGCTGATCACGACCTGCGACGAGCACGAGCCGCCGCGGGCCTCCGGGCCGTAGGACTGGGTCATGGTGGCGTGCTTAAGGTCGTGGAGGGTGGCGGCGGCGCCCATGATGTTTCCGGCCAGGACAATGCCCTGGCCTCCGAAGCCGGTGATAAGAATTTCCCGCTCGACTGCCTTGGGCATGGGTTCACCCCGCGGCCTTGCGGCCGGGCGGCGCGGCCTTCTGATACAGGTCGGGCCATTCGCCCAGCTCGCGCCGGTTGATGAGCTGATAGTTGTCGAGCCAGGTCGGGCGCTCGATGTCCACGAACTCGCCGACCACGATGTTCTTGCTGAAGTCCAGCACGGCCTCCCGCGGGTTGATGTTGTTACGGATCACGGAGCGTTCGTGGTAGAACCTGACCATGTCCAGCGGGTTGCGCATCTTGTTGCGGCGGCCGAAGGATGTGGGGCACGGCGCCAGGACCTCGATGAAGCTGAAGCCGCGCTTTTTCGTGCCCTTGACGATGGAGTCCACGAGCCGGCGGATGTGGAGCGAGGTCCAGCGGGCCACGAACACGGACCCGCAGGCCGCGGCCAGGTCGCAGAAGTTGAACGGCTCTTCGGGGTTGCCCAGCGCGGTGGTGGTGGTCTTGGCGCCGAACGGAGTGCTGGGCGCGTTCTGTCCGCCGGTCATGCCGTAGTTCAGGTTGTTGACGCAGATGACGGTGAGGTCCAGGTTGCGGCGCGCGGCATGGATGAAGTGGTTGCCGCCGATGGCAAGCAGGTCGCCGTCGCCGGAGGCCACGATGACCGTGCCTTGCGGCCGGGCGAGCTTCAAGCCGGTGGCAAAGGGGATGGCGCGGCCGTGGGTGGTGTGGTACGAGTCGAGCTTGATGTAGCCGGCCATGCGGCCGGTGCAGCCGATGCCGGAGACCATGGCCACGTCGTCGAGCGGCAGGCCCGTTTTCTGGATCGCGGCGATCACGCTGGAGAACACGGTGCCGATGCCGCAGCCGGAGCACCAGATATGGGGGATGCGGTCGGTGCGCAGCAGCCCGTCCTGCGGATGCGGGGGAATATTTTTCGTTTTCTTACCGCTCATCTGGCCTCCTTGAGCGCGGCCTCGATGGCTTCGAGCACGGCCGCGGGCCGGATGATGGATCCTCCGGCGTGGGCGACCAGCCGGACCGGGCACTTGCCGGCGGCGCACCGCTCGAGTTCGAGGACCATCTGGCCCAGGTTGATCTCGGGCATGATCATGGCGCGCACGTTGCCGGCCAGGTCGCGGATCAAGTCTTCCGGGAAGGGCCACACGGTGTTGAGCTTGACGAGCCCGGCCTTGATGCCCTGGTCGCGGGCGTCGCACACGGCGCGGCGGGCGGAGCGGGCGGAGATGCCGTAGGCCACCACCGCGACCTCCGCGTCATCCATGTCCGCCATCTCGCAGCTCGCGATCTTGCCGGCGTTCTGGCTGACCTTTTGCGTGATCCGTCCGACCATTTGTTCCTGGGTGGCCGCGTCCATGACCGGATAGCCGCGCTCGTCGTGAGTGAGACCGGTGACGTGAACGCGGTGGCCGTCGCCGAAGCACGCCATGGGCGCGACCCCGCCGGGGCCGGGATGATAGGGCAGATATTTTTCCGGCGGCGACGTGGGCCGCGTCCGCTCGATGCGCTCGATCTTGTCCTCGGCCGGGATCACCACGCGCTCGTTCATGTGGCCCACCACCTCGTCGGCCATGACCAGGACGGGAAGGCGGTAGGTCTCGGAGAGGTTAAAGGCCCGCACCGTGAAGTCGAACATCTCCTGGGGGGAGGACGGGCAGAGGGCGATGATCTCGTAGTGGCCGTGCGAGCCCCATCTTGCCTGCATCATGTCGCCCTGCGCGACCAGGGTAGGCAAGCCGGTGCTGGGCCCGGCCCGCTGCACGTTCACGACCACGCACGGCGTCTCGGTGCACAGCCCGAGCCCGATGTTTTCCATCATCAGGGAGAAGCCGGGGCCGGAGGTGCTGGTCATGGCCTTGACCCCGCCCCAGGAAGCGCCCAGGATGGCGGCCATCGAGGCCATCTCGTCCTCCATCTGGATGTAGATCCCGCCGACCTCGGGCAGCCGGCTGGACATCCGCTCCGCGATCTCAGTGGCCGGCGTGATCGGGTACCCCGCGAAAAAACGGCAGCCCGCCGCCAACGCCCCTTCCGAGCAGGCCTCGTCGCCGTTCATGAAATATGTCCCGCTCATCACCGCCTCGCGAGCCACGTCAATCCTCCTGACAAGATCAGCATTACCCCGCAAGGGGTGGGAACATGAGTAGCCGTAGGTGCAACCTACGGGAAATCGCCCACCGGGCTATCAACCCTGAAGGGGTTGAATTAAAAGCAGCGGCAAGGTGCGACCCCTTCAGGGTCTGGTGTCGCGCGCTTTTCCGGGGGTTTCACCTCCCGGCTACTCACATCGTTCCCCTTCGGGGAAATACATTGGACAGCAAAATTTTAAAAAGGCTACGATGCCTCTTTCACCTCGATGGAATAGATCGCGAACTCCGGGCACAGGGCCTCGCAGAAATGGCAGTTCACGCAGCGCGACTCATCGAGGATCTCAGGGTAATGGTAGCCCTTGACGTTGAAGAGCTTGGACATGCCGAGCACGCCGCGCGGACAGTACTCGATGCAGAACTCGCAGCCCTTGCAGCGCTCCTCCACGATAATCACTCTGCCCTTGCTCACCCGGATCGTGTCCAGGTCGAGCGGTGTCCGCCAATACTTCATCGCGCGTCCTTCTTCTGCCATGGGAACGTCTCGGAATTCATGTCCGGTACGGGAATGTGCTTATGCCTGGACCTTAAGAATGGCTATGTTTTGATCGAACATCCATCATATTTTATAGCATGAAATAGCGGCCATCACAACATGGGAATGCCCGCGGCAGGCCGTGATTATCAGCCTGGCCGCCGGGCGCAGAGGGGGTTGCGCGGCCCATCAGGGCCCGCTCGTTGATCTCAAGGTTCAGGAATTTGCGGGCCGGGCCGGCCGCGCTTTTCGTAGAATTCCACCAGTTGTCCGGCCAGCTCCCGGAACCCCGGATCAGCGGGGTCAAAAAGGTTGCGCTCCTCCTGCGGGTCATTCTTCAGGTTGTACAGCTCCCAGGAATCCTTCTTAAAGGTGTAGATGATTTTATAATCGCCGGCCCTCATGCCGATGACCACGGGCGGGCTTTTCTGGCCGAGGCTTTTCAGGCCGGGCAGGTCCAGGACCATGAGCCCGTAGCTCTCGAAGTGGAAGGGCACGGGCTGAAGGGGGCTCGCCTGCTTGATGGCCGAGATCAGCTCGCGGCCCTCCATTCTCGCACCGGGCTCAAGGCCGAGGTAGGCCAAGATGGTGGGCGAGAGGTCGAGGAGCTCGACCGGGTCGGAAATTTTCCGGCCCTGAGGTATGCCCGGCCCGGCCACGATCAAGGGGACGTTGAGGATGGTCTGATAGAGTTTGCGGCCGTGGCCGATGAATTTTTTTTCGCCGCCCACGTTCTCGCCATGGTCGGCGGTGATGATGAGCAGCGTGTTGTCGAGCAAGCCCCTTTGCCGGAGGTCGTCGAGGAGCACGCCGAGCCAATGGTCGGCGTAGGCGGCCTCGCTGTCGTAATAGTCCTCCACCCGGTTGCGCCGGGGGCCGGCGGGCGGGGCCTTTCTGAAGCTGTGGCCGGATATGGGCCAGTGCGGCTGGTGCGGGTCAGGGTAGTGGAGCCAGAGGAAGAACGGCTCCGGCAGGCCTTTCTCCAGGAGCTTCTGGGCGCGGCGGGTCAGGATTTTGGCGTCGAGCTCAAGGAGCAGGCCGAGTCCGCCGTCGCTGTAATAGGAAAATCCGGGCTTGAAGCCGGAGCGGGTATGATAGAGCGGAGAGCAGCCCACGAACGCGGCGGTGGTATAGCCCCGCGCGCGGAGCATGGCGGGCAGGGTCTCGAACTCCGGCCCGAGCGGGATGCCGTTTCTGTTCACTCCGTTCTCCCAGGTGGGCAGCGACGTGAACACGGTGGAGAAGGAGGGGCAGGTGAGCGGGATCAGCGACGTGGCGTCCATGAACACCGTGCCCCGCGCCGCCACCTGGTCAATGTTGGGAGTGGTCCGGCGCGGATACCCGTAATAAGAAGTGTGGTCCGCCCGAAGCGCGTCCACCGAGAGGATGATGATATTGGGCAGCTTGCCCGCGCCGGCCGCCGCCGGCGCCATCGCCGCCACGATGAACAGGAGTGAAAAGAGCCAGGCCTTCAGCCGCATGATGGTCCCTCCCTGGATTTTTCGGGCCGGACCCGTGGTCCGCGAATCCCGCCGCTTAAGATATTACAGCATGAGCGGGACGTGCAAGTCGGGGCGGCGGCGGTTAGATGTTGAAGCGGAAGTTGATGATGTCGCCGTCCTGGACCTTGTAGGTCTTGCCCTCCAGCCGGACCGTGCCTTTTTTCCTGGCCTCCTGATGCGAGCCGGCCGCGATGAGGTCAGTATAAGAGACGACCTCCGCCCGGATGAACCCTTTCTTGATGTCGGAGTGGATCTCCTCGGCCGTGTCCACCGCGTCCGTGTCCTGATGAATGGTCCACGCCCTGACCTCGTCCTCCCCCACCGTGAAAAACGAGATGAGGCCCAGCAGAGCGTATGACCGCAGGATCACGCGGTCCATGGCGCGCGCCGCGATGCCGAATTCCTTTAAAAACTCGGCCGCTTCCTCTTGATCCATCTCGGCCAGCTCGCGCTCGATCCGGCCCCGGATCACCATGCCCTCCACCCCGGCGAGGCGGCCGTCCAACTCGGGCAGCGCATCGTCCTCGTCGCTGTTGTTGAAGAGCACGAGCATGGGCTTGGCGGTAAGGAGCTGGTAGCCGCGTAGCTCCCTGGCCGACGCCAGCTCCAGGGTCCGCCGCAGCGGGGCGTTCTTTTCGAGGACGTCGAGGCAGGCCTTGAGGAGCCGGGCATCTTCGGGGTCAATGTTCTTGCCGCGCTTCTTGTCCTCTCCGATGCGCTCGAGGCGTTTTTCGACCAGCATGAAATCGGCGAAGATCATCTCGCGCTCCATCTTGGCGAGGTCATGGAGCGGTGTCGGCGCGGGGAATCCGTTGCCGCCGAAGTTCTTGACCACGTTAATGAGCGCGTCGCAATTGCGGACCGGGCGGAGCAGGCCTTCCCCGTCGTTTTTTTCCTGGCCGTTGTTCCTGGCGGGGAGCAGGTACTCGACCTTGGCGTAGGTGGTCTTCTTCGGATGATACATACCGCTCAACACGTCCACCCTGGGGTCGGGCACGTTGACCACGCCGATGCGGTCGCCGACCCGCGCGCCGCCGCCGTTAGCATACATCGCCTCGAAGACCGTGGACTTGCCGGCGCCGGCAAGTCCGGTGATACCGAGTTTCATGACGAACCATTCCTTAGTGCGCCTCCGCGCGGGCGGGAGCACGATATGAATGAATTTCAGGGAATTTCCGGGAAGGTCTTACGGAGGCCGGATCGAGGAATCCCTTTAACAGCGCCGGGTCCGTTCTTCGACAGCCCGGCATCAACTCGTTTATGGATGTTATTATCCTCGATTTTTTCCGTTTAGCAACAATAGAGGCGGCTGATTTCGCACCGAGACACAGAGAACACAGAGAAAAAATTATTTAAACATTAACTCTGTGTTCTCTGTGTCTCGGTGCGAAATCAATACTTCAGATGAATGCCCCGAGCGCTGTCCAGAGCATGGCGGCGCCGAGGACTGTGACCAGGAGGGCGGAGAGGAGCGGGAGCCAGAGCGCGGTGAAGCGTCCCTGCCCGGTGAAGCGGTCCATGATGGGCCGGGCCTTGACTATCAAGATGCCGATGGCGATGAGCACGGCGGCGAGCCCCAGGCTGAAGGCGATGATGACGAAGAGTCCGAGCGCGATGCGGTTTAAAGACACGGCGATGAGCAGGACGGCGAGCGCGTCGGGGCAGGGGACGATGCCGCCGGTGACGCCGAGGGCGACTAAGCTGGCGAGGCTCACGCCGGCGGCGGGCAGGTAATGGGTATGGGAGAGCCCGCCGTGGGAGTGGGTGATCCGGCGCGGACCGCCGCTCTCATGGTGGTGATGATGATCATGGATGTGGTCATCGTGTTCATGGTGATGGCCGTGATCATGATCGTGGTCATGGTCATGATCGTGGTGGTGCTCATGATCATGGTGGTGATCGTCATGGTCATGGTCGGCGCCATGGAACTCCGGGACCGGGGCCACGGTGCCGAAGCGGAGGTAATTGCGTAGCCTCTGCTGGAAGAGCCAGACGCCGAGGGCGAGGATGAGGGCGCCGGAGCCGGCGGAGAGCCAGGGCACGAGCTGGTCGGGCAGGATGTAGCGGGAGGCGAAGAGGGCGAGGACGGCCAGGATGATGACGCTGGAGGTGTGAGTGAGTGTGACGATGCAGCCCAGGATGATTGCGTCGAGGGTGCGGCCGCGCGTTCCGACCAGGTAGGCCGCGACGATGGTCTTGCCGTGGCCGGGCGTTAGCGCGTGCAGGCCGCCGATGACCAGGGCGAGGACCAGGGAGAGGACGAGGAAGGCGCCGCTCATTTCCGGGTTCTGCACGACGTTGCGCAGAAGCTCGCGCGCGTTCTCGTAGCGGAACGTGGAGAACGGCAGGTTGACGTTCCGGAGCGCGAAGACGATGAGGCCCGCGGCGATCAGGAAGAGGCCGGCCCATGTCTGCGCGTTCCATCTCCGGACCGCGAGCCGGAGCGGCAGGGCCAGGGCCACGGCGGCCGGCGCGGCGAGGATCATGGCGACGGACGGGACGGAGAGGTGCGGCATCCGGCGGAGCAGGATAAAGCCGGCGATCATGCCGAAGCACAGCGCCAATATATAGAGCACGCTCTCGGCCGGGCGGCCGCTGTCGTCAGCTTCCGGCGCTTGTGCTCCCGCCGCGACCAATGTGCTCGCTCCGATCAGGAACATGGCCGCGGCCATCAGCGGCGTCAAGCGCAAAAACCCGGACCATGCGAGGATCATGGCGACGGCCCCGCCCAGGATGAGCCATACTGACGCGGAAGACGCGCGCGTCCTGCCGGCCATGTACACTCCGGCGAGCACGGGCACCCCGGCCAGCGCCGGGAACGACGCGGCGGTGGCGGGCACGGGCAGGCCCGCGAGCAGCGCGATGGGCGCGAGCGCGTGGCCGAGAACGAGCAGGGTGAGGGCATAAGCCGCGGAGCGGCCGGTCGGCGCGAGGATCACGATGACCGCGAGGATTGCCAGGTAGTCCCACCACGGCGCCACCCGGGCCTGCCACGCCGGAGCGGCTTCGGTCGTGACCGCGGTTGCGCCGCACTTGAACTGGCCGTAGCGGAACAGGCACTGCTGCACGCGGCCGGGGAACTCGATGCTGGCGAGGCTCGTGTGCAGGCGGTTCTTGTCCACCAAAAAATGGTCCTCGATCTGGAGATGGTCCTGGTAACCGGCGACGCAGCGCATGCTGGCATTGACCTGGACCGAGGTCTCTTCGATGGTGACCCGCATGTCCGGGTCGAATTCACATCCCCGCACGCTGACCTGTTTCGGGATGGCGCTGATAAGGAACGCGCGCAGGAGATCACGGATGGCCGCGTCCACCGGCCCCTTCAACTGGATGGAGGCTTCCTGGACCCGCACCAGGTCCGGGTCCATGATCCACACCGCGTCGGCGAGCGGGAGCCGGAACACCACCGATGCCGAATCCTTTTTCAGCTCCCATTGCGAAAAGCTCATGCTGATGTGGTGCGCCGAGGCCGGGCCCGGTAGGAGAAGCAAGCACAGGGCCGGGAGCGCGAGCAAAAGCCGGACGCGGCTCACTCCTCTTCCTCCACCTGGTACCTGGCGCGGAGCCGGCTGAGCTCTTCCTGGTAGGCCTGATTACGCAGCTCGCGGCGGTAGTCCTCGGTCGCCTGGTTCCTGGCCTCGTCAAGATCGAGCAGCCTTCCCGGGTCCTCCTGCAGCACCTTGACGTAGTGCCAGCCCACGCCCGAGCGCATGGCGGCGCTCCACTCGCCCTTCGGCAGCTTGAAAATCGTGGCCGCCATGGTGGGCCCGTAGAGTTTTTGAAGGCCGTCTTGCGTAACCCCGGCCGGCTCGAGGCGGTCGCGGCCCTCGTTGAAAATGCTTTCGAGCCGCGCCCTGGCCGCGGTGTCGCCGACCAGGTTGGTGACCGGCACGAAGATCTGGAGGCATTGCCGGCGGGGCAGCGACCGGTAGCGCTCGCGGTTCTTCTCGAAGTAAAGCTTCACCGCTTCGGGAGTGACGAGGGCGTCGGCCTTTTCGTAGAGCGCCATGGCCTGGAGCTCGACCAGGCGGTTGCGAACGATGTAGTCATTGGCGGCGAGTCCCTGGCTGAAGGCCTCGGCCACGAACAGGGACTGGGCCACGGCGCCCTGGTGCATCTGTGCTTTAAGCGTGTCCAGGTGGTCGCGCAGCGACGGGTCCTCCGCCAGCGCCGCGTCCACCGCGCCCTGCACCTGCGCTCGCGAGACCTTGACCGCGGGCTCCTCCTGCTCCGCGCTCATTTTCGCGCCGGGGGAGAGAAAAAGGGCGGCGACCAGGGCCACGGATCCCGCGAGCCCGAGCCACGGCGCAACGCGGCCGGCTAAATTTCCCCTCGGCGCAGAAAATTTGGAGACAGGATTAACAGGATTAACAGGATTTTTGGGATACGACTCTTGTTTTTTTCTTATCCGGTAAATCCTGTTAATCCTGTCTTGAAAAATATTCATGATTTCTGGGCGCCGCCTCGCGGCATGAGGAGCTGCTCGTGCTTCATTTCCGGATCACGTAGAAGGGCGAGGTCCAGGCCCGCTCCTGGCAATAGCTCTGCGGCAGTGACTTGACCGAGTAGCACGGGTCCGGGATGTCGAGGAGCGGCTTTGGTTGGGCGCCGTTCTGCGGGTTGGTCTGGGCCTCGATCCTGGCGTCGGGCGGGTCGTGGAGGTTACAGGTCTTGCCGCTTTCGAGGAGAGCGATGGGGCGGCAGTTATAGCCGGGGGTCGGCGCCTGGATGACGCGGAAATAATAGGCCACGCTCCTTCCCGGCGGCTCGTTCACGAACTCCGGGTCGGTCCACGACCACTCGATCTGCTCGTCTCCGAGCTGGGCCGTGTCGTAAGGGTCCATGATGAGGCCCCGAGGATTTTCCGCCGAGCGTTCGAGGTTGGCCATCTTGGCCTCCTCCCGGTTCAGCGGCTGGAGCACCTTGACCACCTCGATCCGCGCGATCCTGGTGCGCTCGTCCGTGATGCGATAGCACTGGCTCATGCACACGCGCGCGAACTCCTTTTTGCTGAAGTGCCGCGAGATGATCGGCTCATCGTCGTAGGGGCAGGTGTCGTCCTCCACGAACGCGCCGTTGGCCTTGATGAAGAAGGTCGGGTTCTTGGACGAGAGCGTCTCCGAGCCCATCCTCACCACCTTGTCTCCGATGCTGGCGCGGGCCCAGACCTGGATGCGGGCGCCGGAGGTAGAATAAACGTTGCGGTCTTCCAGGCTGTTCCAGAGGTCGTCGCGGCGGCGGCGGGGCGCGAGGATGGCGGCGAGTCCGCCCGGGTTCAGGAAGTTGTCCACGCGCTCCCAGCCCGGGTACTCGTCGCTGAAGTACTGGTTGGTGCGCGCGACCATGCCGGTGGCGGGCTCGATCATGCGCTTGTTCTCCTTGACCGATCCGGGCCACGCCGAGTGAGTGTCGGTGGACGCGATGAAGCCGAAGCGGTAATACAACGGCTTGCCGTTCTCGTCGAAATAGGCGTTGGCCAGGGCCTTCTGCACGCTGCCGTTGTTGCGGTAATTGACCGCGGGCTGCCAGCAGTCGCGGCACTGGTTGCAGTCGCCCCAGTCGGTGGACACCGTCTGGTCCGGCTTCGCGCGGAACTCGGGCTTGAGCTGGTTTTTCTGTTCCAGGGTAAGGCCCTCGGGAAACGGCTTTAACGCGGCGCGGGCGAGCTCGATCTGATGGCAACAGAACTCGGAGTCCGGGGCGATGCAGCGCTCGCGCACGATCTCTCCGGCCCGCCAGCAGCAGGGGGTAAAAGAGGACGTGGGCTCGGAGCACTGGCGGGTGCACCCGGGCTTGAGCTCGGTCAGGGTATTGTCCGCTCCCTGGAACTTCTGCGCATAGGACATGATCTTGCCCGGCTCAACTTGCTGGGTGCACTGCTCAGCGCTGGCCTCGGCGCCGCCCTGGAAATAATGCCATTGCGGCGGGAAGTAGCTGTACTCCTCGGAGTTGCCGTGCTTGGAATAGGTCTCGATCAGGCGCTGGATCGCGGGATCGTGGTCCTGCGGATTGAGCTGGATGTCCCAGTCCGTGTTCATGGCCGGGGCCATGCCCCAGGCGTTTCCGTGGGGTATGACCAGGGCCTCGCACCCGCTGCCGTTCTGGGTGCAGTACTTGCGGAGCTTGTCGAAGAGGTCGCGCGGCGTGGGGGCCACGAACTCCAGGTCCTTCCTGCTGCCCATGCGATAGCCGTAAATGAAACCAGTGGGGACCGTGAGCAGCCCCTTCAGGGAAAGCGCGCCGCCGCGCTCGGAGTAGAATTTCATTTTATTGAGGAGCGCGGGGAAGCCTTCCACTCCCGGGGTGAAACGGATGGGTGTCGGGGGCAGCCGTGCCGGATCGTCGTCCTTCAGGATCACGTTCTTATGGCCGTAAACCGCGGAGCGGGTCCATTCCCAGCCGGGAAAGGCCACGATGGACGGATCGCCGTTCTCGTCAAGGTTTTGCGCGCCCAAGTCGCTGAAATGCTGCGCCGCGCGGATGCTCTCGGGCCAGTAGTTGGTGTCGGTCAGCATCTCGGCGTGGTCGGTCACCGAGTAGAAGTCGAGCCGCGAGCAATACGCCGCGTACATCCCGGCCTCGTCAGCGTACCGCCCCGGCGACATGCCGCCGATAAACGCGTCCACCGAGTACGACGTGTGCACGTGCAAATCGCCCCAGTAAATGTTCTCCAGCGGCTCGGCCCAAGGATCAACCGCGCCCGCGCCCAGCGGAACGATAAGGGACGCAACCAGGATCAATACCTTCACCGCCTTCTTAGCCATCTTCATCCTCCCCGCCCGATTACCGTGTGATTCAAAAATATTGCAACGATCCCGTTAAAAAATTATCGCATGACTCGATTGCAGTCAAGTTTTCCGAATTCCGAGGATTTTGGTCCCGGAGGGACATTTCGAGAGTAGCCCGGGAATTTATTCCTGGGAACCGTTGGTCAAATAAACAATTAAGTCCCGGCAGGGACGACCGGGAATCTCGACCGTCCCTCCGGGACTTGAGAAATGATGGCATCCCAATGTCCCAGCGATGAATGGCTGGGCTACTATCCGCGGCCCCGCCGGGGCCGGCAAGGCTGGTGAATTTGGCGCGGCGGCTATTCCTTGACCACGTACACCGGCGAGCTCCAGGCGCGTTCCTGGCACCAGGACGACTGGTCGTCGCGGTCGGAGTAACATGCGTCGCCGAGCTGGTCGCGGGCCACGGCCGCGGCGCCGTCCTGCGGGTTGGCTTTTCTGCCAACATCCTTGGGCCCGGGCTCGCCGTTGTCGCAGGTCTTGCCGGCCTCGAGGCGGGCGGTGGGGTTGCAGTTATAGCCCTCGGTCGGCTCCTGGATCACGCGGAAGTAATAGGCCACGCTCCGGCCGCGGGCCTCGCGCTCGAAGACCGGGTCGGTCCAGGTCCACTCGACTTGGCCCTCGTGGAACTCGAACGTCGCGTACGGGTCTATGATCAGGCCGTCGGGATTTTCCGGCGACCACTTCAGGTCGGCCATTTTGGATTCGTCAATGGTAAGCGGCTGGCGGACCTTGACCACCTCGATCCTGTTGATGGGCGTGCGCTGGTCCAGAGGCTCGTAGCACTGGCTGAAGCAGATGTCCTGGAACTGCGGCAGCGACATGGCCGCCTGGATTTCCGGGTGCTCGTCATAGCGGCAGGTCCCGTCCTCCCGGAACGCGCCGTTGGCCTTGAGGTGAAACACCGGGTTTTGCGAGGACGTGGTGATGTCGCCCATCTCCACGATCTTTTCCGCTCCGTTCACCGTGACCTCGGCCCGGACCCACAGGCCGATGCGCGCGCCGGAGGTCCCGTAAACGTGGCGGTCCATCAGCGCCCGCCACAACGCGTCGCGGTCGCGGCGCGGCGCGGCGATGGCCACGAGACCGCCCGGGTTCAGGTAGTTGGCGATGCGCTCGTAGCCGTACATGGGGATCGAAGAGTTCATGCCGGCGACCGAGGCCTTGGTGGCGCGGGCGAGGTCATAGAGGAAGGCGCCGCCCTTGGCCATGACCAGCTCCGTTCCCTGCTTGTCTTCCATCACGGAGCCGGACCGCGCCGCGTGCGTGTCGGTGGAGCCCAGGAACCCGAACCGGTAATAGGTCGGCTTGCCCTGCCCGTCAAAGAAAGCGGTGACCAGGGCCTTCTGCACCGAGCCCAGCGGGTTGTAGTCGTATGCCGGCTGGTAGCAGTCCTTGCACTGGCCGCACACTCCCCACTCCCAGTACTCGATCTTGCCCGGCTTCATCCGGTTTTCGGGCTTGATCTCGCCCCGCATTGAGGGAGGCACGTCCGCGAAGGGCTCGGCGGTCTTCTTGGCAAGCTCGATCTGCTCCCGGCAAAAGGCCGAGTCCGGGTCCGCGCAGCGCTGCCGCACGATCTCGCCCGCCCGCCAACAGCACGGCTCATAGCTCGCGGTCGGCTCCGAGCAGACCTTGTCGCAGCCGCCATCGCCGCACTCCGCGGCCGCCACTTCCTTGCCGCCCCGGTAGTAGCGGTAGTCGGGCGGGAACGCGCGGTACTCCTCGGAGTTGCCGTGCTTGGAGTAGATCTCGATCAGGCGCTGGAGGTCAGGGTCGTGATGTTGCGGGTTCATCTGCCCGTCCCAGTCGGTGTGCATGGTGAATTGGCCCCAGGCGTTGCCGTGGGGGATGACCGTGGCCTGGCACCCGGTGCCGGCCTGGGTGCAGTATTTTTCGAGCAGGGCATACAAGCGTTGCGGATCAGGCGCCAGAAAGGTGAGGTCGCGGCTCGCGAATAAATCCTGCGGCCGGAACCCGAAAAAGCCTTTCACGCAGCGGATCGGGCTCGGCGGCAGCTTCGCGGGGTCGTCGTATTTCAGGATCACGTTCTTATGGCCCCACGGCGTCTGCTGCGTCCACTCCCACCCGGGAAACGCCACGATCGCGGGGTCGCCGTCGGCCGCGAGGTGGTCCGCGGCAAAGGTGTTGTAGTATTGGGCGGCGCGGATGGACTCGGTCCAGTAATCGCCGCGGGTCAGGACCTCGGCGTGGTCGGTCACCGAGTAGAAATCCAGCTTGGCGCAGTGGAGAGCGTAGCTCCCGGCCTCCGCCGCGTACCGGCCCGGCGGAAGCAGCATGATCCAGGCGTCGAGCGAAAAATTGGTGTGCACGTGAAGGTCGCCCCAGTAAATGTTCTCGAGCGGCTCATCCCACGGCCCGGCCGAGCGCGCCGTCGTCGAGAGGCCCAGTATGGCCGCTGTTACCATCGCCGCCATCAGATATTTCCGCGCTTTATTCATTTCCATGCTCCTTGCTTCCGGGCCTGGCCCGTATTTTTTCGGCGGCCCGGACCGTGCTAAGATTTCGTCAAGATTACCGCACCGCTAGAATTCAGTCAATAAACATCGGGAAAAAAAGCGAGGAAGTCTGATCATGAAAATGATATTGAGCCGGATGATCGTCGCAGGCATGTTTCTGGTATTTATCGCTCTGGCGTCAGGCGCCGGCGCCGCCGGCTCCGGTGGAAAGGATGAGCCAGCGGAGCAGAGGCCGCTCATTACGGTGGAGCGCGTTGACCTGGCGCGCTACATGGGCAAGTGGTACGAGATCGCCACTATTACCGCGCCCTTCCAGAAGGACTGCGCGGGCGGGACCACCGCCACTTACACCGCGCTCCCCGACGGCACGGTGGAGGTATTGAACCAGTGCTGCCAGGCGGACGGAACCTTGAAGCAGGCCAGGGGCAGGGCGTGGGTGGATGACGCCGCGACCAACGCCAAGCTCAAGGTGTCGTTCATTCCCTGGCTCCGCCTGAGCTTCCTGGCCGGCGATTATTGGATCATTGACCTGGGGCCGGATTATGAGTACGCTGTGGTGGGCCATCCGTCGCGCCGGTACGGATGGATCCTGGGCCGTGCGTCCGAGCTTCCGGCCGACGTCCTGGCCGGAATCAAGCAGCGGCTCACGGAACAGGGATACGACGTGGACAGGTTCAAAATGACCGACCAGAAAAATTTCGGGCCGGGCAAGTAATGGCCCCGCCCCAATCCGGAATGACGATCGTGGAGAGAGCTCGAGCGTGAAAAAGCTTATCAGCAAGTTCATGGGCTTGACGTGGCGTGACATTCTGTGGGGTATGATTTTTTATGCCATGACGCTCGCGGTGCTCTTTTTTGTTTTTGCCAAGTCGGTCCCCACCTTTATTTATGTCGCCTTCTGACGGCGATGGTGGAGGCCGCCGGTGATTTTGCCCGTGCTCCCATACCTCCTGGTCCTGGCGCTGTTCGCTATCGTCCATCGCTTGCTCCCCCCCCGGTTCCGCTGGATGTTTGTCCTCGCCGGCTCACTGGCCTACGTCGCCGTTTACGATTTTGACTACGCCTCCGGCCTGGTTCCCGCGCTGCTCGCCTTCTGGGGCCTTTCCTGGTGGATGGACCGGGAGGAAGGACCCCGTAAAAAGCTGGTGTATGCTCTTGCGCTTGGCCTGGCGCTGGCCTATTTCGCGTTTTACAAATACACGATCTGGTTTCACCGCACGGGCAACGCCACGCTCGAGCTCTTCGGGCGGGACCCGCGCTTCTTTATGCAAAAATACGTTGTCCCCGCGGGAATGAGCTATTATGTGTTCCGACTGGTCCATTACCTGGTCGAGCGCTACCGGGGCCGGGTGGAAAAACTCGGTCCGCTGAAGTTCCTTCATTACCTCATGTTCTTTCCGACCTTCGCCGCGGGACCCATCGAGCGGTCGGAGCGGTTTAAGGAGAACATTGGTCTCGACGACGCGGACGCGCTCAAGGAGGGCATGCGCCGCATCATCTTCGGGTTGTTCAAGACCATGGTCTTGGCCAATGTGGCCCATGGGCTGTGTTTTCCGGTATTGATGGACCCGGCGGCGCATTCACGCCTCCATCTCTGGGGGGCCGTTTATGCGCTCGCGGCCTATATCTATTATAACTTCGCGGGCTACTCGGACATCGCCATCGGCACCGCGGCCCTGCTCGGATACAAGATCATGGAAAACTTCGACCAGCCCTACCTGTCGCCCAACCTGGTCGAGTTCTGGAGGCGGTGGCACATCTCGCTGGGCTATTGGCTGCGCGACTACGTTTACATCCCGCTGGGAGGGTCGAGGAAGGGGAGGGGGAGGCATTATTTCAACTACCTGGCCGTGATGGCGGCGTGCGGCCTGTGGCACGGGGGTGAGGCCCACTACCTGCTATGGGGAGCGCTCCACGGAGCGGCCCTGATCGTTAATGATTGGTGGCGGACCGCGCTCAAGAGAAGCTTCCTTTCCGGGCCCGCATTCGCGAGGGCGGGAACGTGGGCCGGCATTGCCGTGACCTTTCATTTCGCGGCGCTGTGCTGGGTCATTTTCTTTTTCGACCTGGACCGGGCGATCACGATTTACCGGAGACTCTTCTAAAGCAGGGGCGGACAAAACGCATGGCTCAGCTCAGCAAGGAATCATTAAGCAGGACCGGAGGCATGGGTCCTTTCTGGATCGCGGCGCTCCTGCTCGTTCTCACCGAGGCGGTCCTTCACCTGGGCCCCGTGAGGCATGGGGTGGAGGCCCTATCGGAGGGCCTGTGGCTTGACCGCGAGGTCACCAGGAGGGCGTCCGCGATCATGCCGTTGCACCAGGACCTGGCCGAACGGCCCATGAACGAGGCCTACCTGCGCGGCCTGGCCCGGACTGAAGCGGGGACCAGGATCGTCGTGGTCGGCGATTCCATCGTCTGGCAGACGCCCGATCATGTGGCCTTTCACCAGGAGCTTGGCCGCGTGCTGGCCTCCGACTTTCCCGGGTCCGACGTGCAGGTTTACGCCTTGTGCATGCCGGGCATGAACTGCGCCGCGGCCTTTTACCTGCTCAAGGCCATGCTCGCCGAGTTCAGGCCAGACCTCGTTATCTACGTGGCCAACCCCGCCTTGTCCGGACAGGAGCTCTCGGACGCGGTGCCTCGCTACACGGCGTTCATGGACCGGCCCTTCTTCTCCGATGACGAGGCCAGGGCCTACGCGCGGGTAATAAAGGACTCCCAGTCGGAGGTTGGCTGGCAAAGGCATTTTTCATTCACCACCGTTCACGACCTCCTTAATATCCGATACGGCGGCGCGCTGCGCCATATCATGCTTCCCCCCGCGGTCTTTTCCGGCCTCAGCTCGCGTTGCTACCTTGTCGAGTGTCAAGACACCAACAACATCTACTGGAAGGACCTGGGCAAAAAAAGAAAGAAGCGCGACACCAAGGCCATCCGCAACATGCAACGCTTCGTCTTGTCCGAACAGGGCATCAATTACACTTACCTGCTGCTCCTGCCCGGGCTCATGGCGGCCAATGACGTTCCGTTTATCGCCATCATCCCTCCTAAGAACAGGGAGCTGATCGAGGAGCTAGGAGCGCCGTGGGAGGAAACGGTGAAAGCCGGCCAGGCCTACGTCGCGGACCTGGAGAAGAGGGGAGTACCCGTGATTGACTGCACCTCCGCCGTCCCCGAAATCCACTTCCGCGACACCCAGCACCTCAGAACCGAAGGCCTTAAAATGTGGGTCCAGTACATCAGGGCGCCGCTGGAACAAGAAATGAAGGAGAGAGTCTTGAAATAATTCGGACGATCCCGAACCTGGCGTCCTGGCGTGGAAAGATCCCGCCCCTTAAGTTACCCGCTGATTTTTAAACGAATGCCCACCACCTCCGGCGGGCACAGGAACCGCATCCGCGGCGCGCCCGCGCCCTCCATCCCGATGCCGCGGCTCACCACCAGCGTCGTGTCCCCGAGCCGGTGCGTGCCCCACGCGTATTTCTTGCCGTAGCGTGAGTTGGTGTAGAGCGGACCCAACAGCGGCAGGCTGATCTGCCCCCCGTGGGTGTGGCCGGCCACGTGCAGCGACACGTTCCTCTGGGCCGCCCGCACGAAAATGTCGGGCGAGTGGTGGAGCAGGATAACCGGCCGGCCGTCCGCCCGCGCCAGCAACCGGTCCAGGCTTTGCACCCGCTTCTCCTCGCCCCCCACGAACGGGATGCCGATCAGGTGAAGCTCCACGCCCCTGATGCGTACCGTGGCGATATCATGGTCCAGCAGCACCGCGTCCGTGCCCCGCAGCAGCTCCTCCACCCAGTCCTTCCGGTCAACCTCATGCGTCCCCAGCGACGCGTAAACCGGCGCCAGCGCGCACAGCTCCCTTATGATCTCCCTCGTCTCGCCGCACGCCCCCTCATGGCCCACGAAGGAAAGGTTGGTGAAGTCGCCCGGCCAGAGCACCAGGTCCGGACCATACTCGCGCGCCAGCCTGAGCGCCCGCTCCTCCCGGAGGCCCCGGCGGTCAAGGTGCAGGTCGCTGATGAGCAGAATTTTTAAAGTGGTCTCTCGGCCCGTCCCCTCCAGGCGCTCCGCCGCTTTTTCATCCGTTCCCTCATGCCGCCGCGCTGGAACCTCGGCCTCCACCTCCCTCCAAACCACATTGAACGGCTCGAGCAGCGAGGCGTAAAGCATGGCGCCGAGCAGCGACGCCTGGATCACGACGTGCGCCGAAAACAACCACCCGAGCGGCAGGGGCAGCGCGCCGGCAAGCGCCGTGGCCCCCGCGTGTCCCAAGGTGAAGAATGCGAAAGGCCCGCCGAAGGGCGTGGGCGCGCGGCCGGTGCGCAGGCCCCACGCCAGCACCCTCTCCTCGATAATGAGCGCGGCGCCGGCGATGAGCGCCGCCGCGAGTCTCCATCCGGGCCAGGTCAGCGAGCAAAGCGCCAGCGCTCCCGCGGCCGCCGCCAGGAGCGATACCTTCGGCGCGCGGTCAAGGCGGTCCATCAAAACGATCAGGTTATGGAACCACCACCGCCATCCCTTCCTGTATCCCACCCAGGCCTGAGGATAATCTTTCATGCCCGATCCCACTTTCCGTAATGTTAGAGCAGGCATCCGGCTCCGTCAATCAGCGCGGCTCAACCTCTGACTCATCCGCCGACTTCTTGACACCAGAGGCTGTTAAGGTATCCTTTAACCTGTTAACAGTTCATCATCACGCGAGGCGGCGCCCGGAAATAATGAAAAGATTTTTGACAGGATTAACAGGATTTTCGGGAGCGAGCAGATGCTTGTTTTCTTTCATCCTGTTCATCCTGTCAAAAATTATTTTCTGAACAGAGGGGGACGGACGATGGCGATGCCCAGGGTTCTGGTGCTCACCGGTTACGGCATCAACTGTGACTTCGAGACCAAGGCCGCCTTTGACGCGGCGGGGGCCTCGGCCGAGCGCGTGCACATCAATGACCTGATCTCCGGCGACCGGAAGCTCGCGGATTACCAGATTCTCGCCTTCCCCGGCGGCTTCAGCTATGGCGACGACATCGCCTCCGGCAAGGTGCTGGCGGTGAAGAGCAAGGTGAACCTCGGCGACGAGATCATGCGCTTCATCGAGGCCCAAAAGCTCATCATCGGAATCTGCAACGGCTTCCAGGTGATCGCCAAGTACGGCCTGCTCGCCGACCCCGACGGCGACTACCGCACCCAGCGCGTCACCGTGACCTTTAACGACTCCAACCGCTACGAGGACCGCTGGGTCCATCTTCTGCGCGTCTCCGACCAGTGCGTCTGGACGGCCGGAGTGGACCGCATCTACCTGCCCGTGGCCCACGGCGAGGGCAAGTTCTTCGCCACCCCCGAACGCCTCGACGCCATCGAAAAAAACGGACAGGTCGCATTCCGCTACGCCACGCCCGACTATCAGCCGGCCAACGGCGAGTTTCCCCTCAACCCCAACGGCGCCCAGAACGACATCGCCGGAATCTGCGACCCCACCGGACGCATCCTCGGAATGATGCCCCACCCCGAGCGATTCCTCCACTTCACCAACCATCCTCACTGGACCCGGATCAGGGAAGAGTTGAAGCGGGCGGACCAATCCATGCCCGACGAAGGCGACGGCCTCAAGATCTTCAAGAACGGCGTGGCCTATTTCAACTAGCCCGGATCATAAAGGCACGCCCCGCGCTTTGGAGTGCGCGCGGCTTGCCGCCGCTTTTACAAGCCGGGAGCTTGCTCCCGGCGGACTTTCCTTGTGCAACCAAAACTGGGGAGTGCTTCGAGCTTGCTCCTGGCGGCTTGAAGAACTTGTTCCGGGGCCGGCCGGCAAGCTGGCCGAGCGAAAGCGGGTGACCCGCCTCAGGCGGCGGCAAGCCGCGCGCACTCCAAATCTCCCGCCCGCTTGCCCATGCGCTGTTTTATTACTATATTGCTCATCAAAGCGAAGGAGGAAAATCATGGCTCTAAAAAAGGCCTCTTTTCTAATTGGCGCCGCTCTGGCGTGGGCGGCCCTGTTCTGCGCTCTTTCCGGACCCCGCGCTGAAGGGCCCGCGGCCGCGCCCGCGGACCTCGGCAAGTATGACGCCAATGCGATCATTGCCAAGGTCCAGGAGTTGATGCGCGGCGACAGCAACTACTCGGAGATGAAGATGACGATCTACAACCCTGACTGGCCCGGCCCGCGCGCTTATGAGATGAAGTCGTGGGAGGACAAGGTTTCCAACCGGAGTTTCATCCGGATCATTTCGCCGGCCTCCGAGCGCGGCAAGGCCTTTATGAAGGACGGAAACGTGTTCAAGGTTTACATCCCGACCGAGCGCGAGAACAAGCCGCTCACCATCCCGCCCTCCATGATGCTCCAGTCCTGGATGGGCTCCGACTTCAGCAATGATGACCTGGTCCATGAATCGTCCGAGATCAATGACTATGACCACAAGGTCATCGGCCTGGACCAGGGCGAGAGCGGCGAGCTGCTGGTGAAGGTCGAGTTCACGCCCAAGCCCGAGGCCCCGGTGGTGTGGGGCAAGATCGTGACCTGGGTCCGAGTCGAGGACTACATCCCGGTCCGCTACGTCTATCACGACGAGGACGGAACCGCCGTCCGGGAAATGGACCTGACCGCCATCAAGGAGATGGGCGGACGCAAGCTGCCCACCGTATGGGAAATGAAGAGCCTGGAACCGGACCAGAAGGGAAGGCGCACCCTGATCGAGATCGAAAAGATCGAGTTCGACATCAAGATTGATCCCTCCACCTTCACCGACAAGAACCTGACCCGACGCGACTGGGACTGAGCCCGAAGGCCTTCTGCCCCCACTCACCCTCGACTCCCTCCGCCTCTTTAACAACCCCGGCAGAACCGCGCCGTTTTGTTGCAATGCCTGGTCACACTTATAATGACTCTGCGGACGTCGCCAAAAGAGGAGAGGATCGAGGAGCGAGGATCGAGGTAATTTATCTGGGATCCCTCGATCCTCGCTCCTCGCTGCTCGATCCTATTTTCCAGGGAGGAAGTACCATGGCCAAGGTAAGAGAGATGATCGCCGACATAATGATTGACGCCGGCATCGAGTACGTGTTCGGCATGCCGGGCGGGTCCAACACCTTTTTGTTCGACCCGCTGTTCGACCGCAAGGACAAAATCACCACCGTGCTGGTGCGCAACGAGCAGTGCGCCTCGGGCATGGCCGATATGATCGGACGGCTCTCGGGCAAGCCCGCCGCCATCATCGCGCAGGGAGCGTGGCTCGGCTCGTCCGCCGGCCTCGGCATCATGGAGGCATACCTCGCCGGATCGCCCATGCTCATCCTCGCCGAATTCTCCGATTACGGCGGGCTCGTCCAGCACATGCCCTATCAGTGCATGAGCGGCGAATACGGATCAGTGGACCTGCCCAACATTTTCAGGGCGATGACCAAGTTCACCTCGGTGGCCCATCATCCCTCCGAATTCATCCACGGCGTCCAGCTCGCCATCAAGCACGCCACGACCGGCAAGCCCGGACCCGCCGCCGTGGTCGCCCGCTGGAACGTGGTCACCTCCGAGATTGATCCGGCCTTCATCACGCCGCCGCTCCATCCCATCAAGGGCTACCTCAACGTCTCCCCGCCGTGCCTCTCGCAGGGGGACGCCGACCGCATCGCGGACCTGCTCATCACCGCCGCCGACCCGCTCATGGTCACCGGCATCGGCATCCACATGGCCAAGGCCTACGCCGAGGTCCAGGAAATCGCCGAGCTCATCGGAATGCCCGTCGCAACCTCCGTCATGGGCAAGAGCACCATCGCCGAGACCCATGACCTCGCCCTCGGGCTCACCGGAAACCTCGGCCAGAAAATCGCCAACGAAAAAATCGTCTCCGCCGACCTCATCTTCGCCGTCGGCACCGGACTCGCCCCCGAAAACCACAAGATGCTCGCCGCCGACTGGATCAAGCCCGCCACCCAGAAGATCGTCCAGGTGGACATCGAGCCCCTGAACTGCGGCTTCACCTATCCGCTCACCCTGGGCGCGACCTCCGACGCCAAGATCGCGCTCCGTATGATCATCGCCGCCATCCGCAAAAAATCGCCCAAGATTGACGCGGCCGCCAGGGTCGCGAAGCTCAAAAAAGAAAAGGCCGAGAAAAACTTTTTCACCGACGCCGCCTTCGCCTCGGACGAGGCGCCCATCGCCCCGGAGCGCGTGGTCAAGGACCTGAACGACACGGTGACCGGCGACGAGCTGATCGTGATGGACGGCGGCAACAACCGCATCTGGATGGGCAAGTATTTCCAGAGCAAGAGGGCAGGGCAGGTCATCGCGCCCGGCGGCGTGACCCCCATCGGCTGGAGCGTCACCGCGTCGCTCGCCGCGCAGATGTATTATAAGGACCGCAGGGTCATCGCCGTGTGCGGCGACGGCGGCATGCAGATGCAGCTCTACGGCCTGGAGATGGCCCGCCACTACAACCTGCCCATCACCTACGTGGTCATGAACAACGGAGCGCTCGGGAACGTCATGGACTTCCAGCCCGACCAGCGCCGCATCGCCACCGAATACCCCGAGCCCCATTTCGCCGAGATCGCCAAGAGCATCGGCCTCGAAGCCTACAAGGTCGAAAAAGCCGAGGACTTGAAAGGCGCCCTCCACGAAGCCATCTCCAGCGACCAGCCCGCGCTGGTGGACGTCCGCACCAGCAAGCAGAAGCACTTCAAGGTGATGATGGGCTGAGTTCGAGGGGTTTGACATCGCCGGCGGATGGCTGGAGATTTTCTTGAACGGTGCGATTATATTTGGTATATTAAAAGCAAAGGAGTCAGCCCATGAAGCTTCATGTGCGCATTGAAAAGGACGAGGCCGGATACTTCGTCGCCGAGGTGCCCGCGTTGCCCGGTTGCTTTTCCCAGGGCCGGAGCCGGGAGGAGGCCATCGAAAACATCCAGGAGGCCATCGCGGGCTGGCTCGAAGTGATGGAGTCAAGGCAGGAGGAACATCCGGGCGAAGAGCTCTTGGAATTAGTGGTGTAAGTGAATGGCCGACGGCCTTAAACTCTGCTCCGGCGCCGAGGCTGTCAAGAAGCTGCGGAGAGCGGGCTGGGAGACGGCAAGGATGAAAGGCTCTCACGTGATGATGGTCAAGGACGGTTACAAGTATACCCTTTCTATTCCCCAACACCCCGAACTCGGACCCGGCATTCTGAGAAATCTGATTAAACAGGCTGGCCTGAGCGTTGAACAGTTTAATGAATTGTGAAAATGTGCAGCTGCCATCTAAGTTATCATTGTTCTGACCGATGCAAGGCTTCTTTAATATAATTCTGGTAATTGATCTGGCCAGCCAGACCTGGCGTGACGAGCCGATCGCGGACGAGGTCTATCAGAATTATCTTGGCGGCAAGGGTCTCGCCACGCGCCTCCTGCTCCGCGACAATCCCCCGCGCGTGGACCCGCTCTCGCCCGCGAACCGCCTCATCTTCGCCGTCGGCCCGGCCACCGACATCAAGGCCCACGGCTCCGCGCGCTACGGCGTGTTCACCAAGTCGCCGCTCACCGGCCTTTACACCGAGTCCTACTCCGGCGGGACCACCGCCGACCGGATCAGCCGCACCGGCTACGATGCCGTGGTCCTGGCCGGGGCATCTCCCGAGCCGGTCATGCTCGAAATTTCCGATCGCGGCGTGGTCTTTCATCCCGCGCATGACCTCTGGGGCAAGGACGTGTACGAGACCGAAGAGCTGGCGCTGAAGAAGGTCGGCAAGCCCGGCGCCGCGGCCGCCGTCATCGGACCGGCCGGCGAAAAAATGGCGCGCTTCGCCATCATCGCCAACAACAAGTGGCGCTGCGCGGGCCGCACCGGCGCCGGCGCGGTCATGGGCAACAAGAAGGTCAAGGCCATCGTGTTCCACGGCGACAAGCGCCGCGAGCCCGCGGACCCCGCGCTCCTTGCCGCGCACTGGAACACCATGGTCGAGAGGAGTCGGAACAACGCCGGCGTCGCCGCCTATAAAAAGTACGGCACCACTTTAATGGTCAAGCTTACCAACGAGGCCGGCGCCTTCCCCACCCGCTACTGGAGCGCGGGAATCAGGGCGGACTGGAAAGAAGAGATATCCGGCGACGCGCTGCTTTCGAAGTGCCGCGTCCGCCCCTCCGCCTGCCCGCGCTGCTTCATGGCCTGCACGAACCGCACCGAGGTCGTGCATGGACGCCACCGGGGCCTCGTGATTGACGGGCCCGAGTACGAGACCATCTACGCCTTCGGCGGTCTCTGCCTCATCAAGGAGATCGAGGAGATCATTTACCTCAACCACCTCTGCGACAAGCTGGGGATTGACACCATCACCGCCGGCAACTTGATCGGCTTCGCCATGCACGCCTCCGAGAAAGGCGCGATCCCGGACCAGCTCCCGTTCGGCGACGCCGACGCGGCCGCGGACCTCGTGCAAAAAATCGCCGCGCAGGAGGGCATCGGCGCCGTGCTCGCGCAAGGCATCGTCCACGCCGCGCGCGAGTGGGGCCTGGAAGACGACGCGGTGCACGTCAAGGGCCTGGAGCCGGCCGGCTTCGATCCCCGCGCGCTCAAGGGCATGGGCCTCGCTTACGCCGTGAGCGACCGCGGCGCCTGCCACCTCCGCGCCACCATTTACAAGCCCGAGCTTTCCGGCACGGCCCCGCCCGATCAGGTCGAGGGCAAGGCCGGGCTGTTCCTGGACTTCGAGGACCGGGCCACCCTCTTCGACACCCTGATCCTCTGCCGCTTCTTCCGCGACATGATTCTGTGGGACGATCTCGCCGTCCTGATCCGGGCCGCGACCGGCATGGACCTGGACAAGGCCGGCCTGAGAAGGATCGCGTCAAACGTGGTGGACTTAAGCCGCGCCTTCAACTTGCGGGAAGGCGCAACGGCCGGGCAAGACATGTTGCCCAAGCGCCTCCTCGGGAGCAAGCTCCGGAACAGCGGCAAAGAGATCAGTCGGGAGGAAGTCCAACGCATGGTGAGCGAATACTACCGGCTGCGCGGCTGGGACGAAAACGGCGTGCCTCCCGCGTATAAAGAAATAACAGGATGAAGCACTGCGCCGACGCCAAGAAAATAAATTTTCAGGAGAAGAGTATGAAAAAAGCCGTGACGTTGCTGGCGGCCGTGATCTTGTCGGCCGGGATGGGCGGCTGCCTGGCCGCCAAGTATTCGTACGAGGCGAACAAGGACCAGGCGCTGGCGGTCTATGACGGCCGGCTCAAGGTCCCGGGCCTGCAAGGCGAGGCGGACGTTTATCGCGACTCTTACGGCG
Organism: bacterium; assembly: GCA_035527835.1. GTDB lineage: Bacteria > RBG-13-61-14 > RBG-13-61-14 > RBG-13-61-14 > DATKZS01 > DATKZS01. The sequence goes on along the minus strand of DATKZS010000178.1, from coordinate 11,082 downwards.
TGCCCCATATTTTCGCGGACAACGACCACGACCTCTTCTTCGCCATCGGCTACGTCCAGGCCCAGGACCGGCTTTTCGAGATGATGCTCCTGCGCGCCGTGGCCGAGGGACGGAGCGCCGAGCTGCTCGGCCGGGTCAAGGTCCCCGGCGCCTCCTTCAAGGGATTCCCCGTGGACACCATCATGATTGACCAGCAGCAGCGCGCCATGGGCATGCGCTACGTGGGCGAAATCGGCGAGGCCGTTCTCAGACAGCGGCGGCCGGACATCTACAACCAGCTCCAGGCCTACTCCGACGGCATCAACCATTTCATTGACACCCATCAGCGCTGGGCGGAGCTCCCCATCGAGTTCCAGATTCTGCGCGTTAAGCCCGCTCGATGGCGCCCCGCCGACAGCATTTCCTTCGGTCGCCTCATGGGCTTCATCCTGGGCTACAACATGATGGTCGAGCTGTGGCGCTACGGCCTGATCGAGAAATACGGCGAGGACGTGGGCTGGGAGATCACCGGCATCCACAACGCCTACGGACCCACCATCGTCCCGCTCGAATACCTCACCACCAAGCTCGACCTTCCGCGCGACCTGCCGCCCGGCGGACGGCCCTCCGACGCCGAGCTCGGCTTCAAGCCGCCCCTCTCCGGCGAATCCGCCCTCGACATGCTCGTGGCCTTTGATTCCATCCGCCGCGGCGTGAGCCTCGACCTGCCCTTTGCCTCCAACAACTGGGCCCTCGCCCCGAAAATGACGGCCACCGGAACGGCCATGCTCGAAAACGACACCCACCTCTTCCACATGGAGCCGTCAATCTGGTACATGTCCCACGTCAAGGGCGCCGGCTTCGATTCCTACGGCGCCATGTTCCCGGGCACGCCGTTTCACGCCCTCGGCCACACCCGCTCCCTGGCCTGGGCCGCAACCACCTCCATCGCCGACGTGCAGGACCTGTTCATCGAGACCGTTGACGCCGCCCACCCCGGCCAATACCTGTACAAGGGCGAGTGGAGGCCGTTCACCATCCGCCATGAAAAGATCAAGGTCCGCGGCGAGCGCGACATAGACCTCGAAGTCCGGCAGAGCATCCACGGCCCCATCCTCTCCGACTATCTGCCCCTGCCCGCCGGCACGCCTCCGACCGCCCTGCGCTGGGTGGCGTGGGACTTCTCCCGCAACCCGAAAATCTTCGATGAGCTCATCCAGTCCCGGGACGCTGACGAGTTCATGGCCCGCACTAGCGTCGTCCCCGAAAGCGACTTCCAGCTCACCAACATCACCATCAGCGTGACCATGCTGATGCAGGGTAAGAGCGTGGACGACTTCATCAAGGCCATGAACTTCGTGGACCTGCCCAATCAGAACTGGGTGGCGGCCGACGCCGCCGGCAACATCGCCTATCTGCCCGGCGGCCTCATCCCGGTGCGGAAAAAAGGCGTGGGCGCGCTCCCGGTCCCCGGCGCCTCCGGCGAATTTGACTGGCAGGGCTTCATCCCGCTCATGGAGCTTCCGCACCTGATCAATCCGGAGCGCGGCTGGATCGTGTCCGCCAACAACGAGGTGGTCAAGGCCCAGTGGTATCCGTACGTTTTCGATCTGAACTACGACGGCGGCTGGCGCGCCTGGCGCATCGAGGAGTTGATCGGCAAGCTCGCGCCCATTGACATGGCCGACATGAAGCGCATCCAGAACGACGTGTACGTGAAGAAGGCAGAGGTCGAGGTCCCCATGATCCTGGCCGCCGTCGAGAAAAAAGGAGCGGACGACCCGCGGGTGATGAAAGGATACGAGCTGTTGAAGAGCTGGGACTACGAGGCCGGCGTGGACTCCATCGCCACCGGCGTGTTCTTCAATTACGTGGAGCAGATGCGAAAGAACGTGCTGGCGGACGAGGTCACGCCGGACGACTTCGAGCTGTTCCTCTCCGAGTCGCAGGCCGACATCGTGATCGAGTCGCTGGAGAAGAAGGGATCATCGCCTCTGTTCGACGACCAGCGCACGCCGGAGGTGGTGGAGGACCTGGCCGACATCATGGTGCGCTCGCTGCGGGACTCGGTGGCGTTCATGGAGAAGAGTTACGGCCAGGACCCGGCGGGCTGGCGGTGGGGCAAGATCCACGTGATCAAGTTCTACCATCCGCTCGGGTTCGGCCCGCTCGCGGACCTGTCGGTGGGTCCGTTCGAGATGCCGGGCTCGCGCCACACCATCCGCTGCGCCAGCCCGTCCGAGTCCGGCCGCTGGCACTTCAAGGACATGAACGGACCGGCCTGGCGCCACATTATTGACCTGGGCGATCCCGACCACGCGCTCGCCGTCATTGACGGCTCCATTTCCGGTCAGTGGCTCTCGCCGCACTATGAAGACCTGCACCCCGTCTGGGTCGCAGGCGACCACCTCACCGCCGTCATGGACCCGGACCAGATCAAGGAGCAGGCCAGGTATCATCTGGTCCTGATGCCATGATACGCTGATAAAATATTGTTTAACCGCAGTCATTCATGCCGCGAGGCGGCACCCTAAGTTCATGAAAAGAAGATTGTCGGACAGGATTAACAGGATTTACCGGATTAACACCAATGCTCGGTTTCTTCTTCCATCCTGTTAATCCTGTCCACTCTTTTTCAGGACAGAGACGCAGAGAGATCGCAAAGAATCCTGATTAAGGATTTTCCCTTTGCGTTCTCTGCGTCTCCGCGGTTAATAAAGCCCTGTTTAACCCCGCCTCACCCGATGATGGCCGCGACCCGTTCCCGCCGCTTCTTCACCCGCGTCGCGCCGTGGCCCTTCCTCACGAAGATCGCGTCCTTGCCCGGCTCCCGGTGATAGTACGTCCAGCGCGCGGGCGGGTCGGACACCACCGGCGCCGGCGGCTCCTGCGCCGACTTGCTCATGCGCCAGTCCGCCATCAGGCCGAGCGCCTTGGACGTCACCGGGCCCCTGCCGATCACCTCGTGATAGCGCTGATCGAGCCGGGCCGCCCGCTCCTTCACCGCCGGCGAGGCCCCGTATTTCATCAGCGGCTTCAACAAGGAGCGGCTGACCGAGGCCATGCGCTTGAACCACTCGCGCTGCTCCTCATGGAAATCGTCGGTCTTTCCCTCGAGCGCCTGGTACGCGTCCAGGAAGCTCTCCAGCCCGGCCAGGAACGGCGGCCCGTTTTCCTTGACCAATCGCTCGTGGGCCAGGTCGAAATATTTCTTGATCTCGTTGCGCTCGAAGTTCACCACCTTGAACACGTCGTCCTTCCACAGATGAAAGTCCTTCCATTGGTAGCTGTCGTAAAGCCGGTCCTCCTCCTTCATCCGGTCGTAGAGCGGGGTCCCCGGGCACGGGGTCAGCGGACCGATCTGGTAGAACGTGGGCTTCAGCCCCACGAAAAAATCAATGTCGCGCTCGATGTTCTCGCGGTTGTGGAAGTCAAAGCCCAGCACCATCGAGGCCACCGTCTGGATCCCGTTCCGGTGCAGACCCGCGATCACCCGCGCCACGTCGCCGGCGCGCTTGGGCAGATGGTCCTTGCCCGCCGCCTCCGGATCGTCGCACAAAGTGGACTCCACGCCGACCCATACCGCCGCCAGGCCGCAGTCGCGCAACTCCTCCGGATCGTACTGCGAAAGACCACGGATGCTCCCGAACGTGAACCACTTATAGTTCCACGTCTTCCGGTCGCTCCGGATCAGGCGCCCCAGCTCCTGGACGTAGTCCTTGTTGATGAACATGTCCTCGTCGAAGAGAAGGGTCAGGAACTGGTCGGAGCGCAGCCGCCGCGAATAGTTCTTCATAAAGTCATACGTCTCCCTCGGCTCGGCCACCATGATTTTCTTGTGGTGGAAGAACGCGCTGGTGTTGCAGAACTCGCAGGCGTTCGGGCAGCCCAGGGACACCAGGATGATCGGCACGTGGATGTAGCGCTGCTTCAAGCCCCGGATCGAGAAGCCGGTGAGCGGCAAATGGTACTGCGTGATCGGCCGGTCCACCGGATCATCGCCCACCACCTTGCGCATGAACCTCGTGCCCTCCTCCCGGCACAAATAATCCGAGTTCTCCAGAATGTACTTGGCGCTCCCCTTGGTGTCGCCCGGCACCGGGTCATAAAGCGTGGACACCCCGTAACCGCCCATCACGATCTTGGTCCGGGGCGACTTCTTCCTGATCAGCGCCACCATCTCCGCGATCTTGTCCATGTGCAGGCTCTTCAACTGGAACCCGATGTAGTCGTAGCCCTGGTCCAGCTCCGCCTCGAACTCGTCCCAGTGCGGGTCCTCCAATACCGTGGCCGGGCAAGAAAGATTCTCGGCGATGAGGTAAAGCCCGAAGTAATGGCAGTGGGAGGTCAGCGAAAAAATTCCGTGCCCGCGCGAGAGCCGCGCGGTGAACATGTCGTACATGTCCTCGCCCCAGCCCAGCTCATAAGGGCCGTACGAAGTGGTCAACAATACCTTGGGCTTACCATTCATGTTGTTCTCCTGGTAGTGACGCCCGCCAACCGCCGGGCTTGTTTTTTATCCACAATTGGTTTCATAACCCGCACCATCATCCAGGACCAGAAGATTAGAAACAAGGATGTCAAGGATTTTAAGGATAAATCCGGAGATTTTTCTTATCCTGATTATCCTTGATATCCTTGTTTCTTCTTCTTGAGAGGCTTATGAAACCAGCACTACTCCTCCGCTCTTTTTATAAAATCAAGGATAATCCGGCTCGTTTCCTCCGGCTGGTCCTCCTGCAAAAAATGCGACGCATGGCTCACCACCCGGATGTCGGCCTCCGGGATGGCACGGGCAAAACGGCCCGCGATGGGCAGCGTGCAGAACGGGTCATGCTTTCCCCACAGCACCAGGGTCGGACGAGTGAACCTGGGCAGCGCCTTCTGGATGCCCAGTAAATAGGGCAGCACCACCCGGTACGCCTTGAGCGTCCGCGCCAGCGACCATCGGCCCCCGTCGCGCGTCAGCAGCTCCTTGAACGCCTCCCCCTCCTCGCCCGCCAGCGCGTCCCCGTTCTTGAGAGCCTTGCGCTGGATGTAGCGAAGGATCATGTCCGCGAATTGCGCGTCGCTCATGAACCGCTCCTGCAAACTGTATGGCAGCAGGATCGAGGCCAGCACCGGGCCCGGGATCCAGAAGCCGGAGAGGAACACGGTGGTGTTCATGATGGTGAGGCTTGCCACCCGGTGCGGGTTGCGCACCGCCCAGCCGATGGTGAACGGCCCGCCAACGTCGTGGCACACCAGGTGCGCGCGCTCGATCCCGAGTTGGTCCAGGAACCGCCCCAAGAACTCCTCGAACTTGGGGAAATAATAACGCGACTGGTCGCGCGGCTTTTCCGAGAGACCGAAGCCGTAAAGGTCCCACGCCCGCACCGGCCGGGCCGCGCCCAGGATCGGCACCATCTTGCGGTACAAAAAGCTGGAGCGCGGGATCCCGTGAGTGAGCACCAGCGGTGTGCCCGAGCCGGACCCGGCGCGCCGATAAAAAATGTTGAGCCCGTCAACCGAGACGAACTCGCCGCCCGCTTTATGTGCCTCCAGCGCGGCATTAACTCCCGTCATCACCATCGCCTCCCGCCATTGTATTTAATGCCCGGTCCATGTTTGCCGCCAGTCATTCCATCTATTAACCAACATATTTGGCGCGATGTCAATGAAAAATTAAAAGTTTTAATGTTTAATTTTGTCCGCCCGTACCATTCCATCCCGTCCAAACATCAATCACGCTTGGCGTCTCTTACCCGATAGGATAGAATAAGGGTCGCCGGTCCCGGATGCGGCAGTGAATAAGGAAATCATGGAAAGCGCTTTTTACACTGAGCTGTTCAATCACTTCATGGCCGTGGCCTGGCGCGAGGCCCCGGGCGTGGCCGGCGACGATTTGCTGTGCCGCGAGATCTTCCATGACCGGGTCCTGTTCCCCGGCCGCATGGGCTCGATGGATGAGGTCGAGGCCAAGGTCAAGGGCCGGGGCCGGAGGTTCGCCACGGTCAAGGCCTACAAGAATTACCTCCATACCATGTTCAAGAACGCCATCATTGACCACCTGCGCGAGAGCACCCGCCGGCGCGCGCGGCTGGCCCCGTTGCCGGATGAAGGCGACCTCGCCGTGAGCGATCCCGCCCCGGCCGTCAACGACGCCGACACGGAAAACGAGATCCGCGGAATTTTGTCGCTGCTTTCGCGGGAAGAACGCCGCCTGCTGACGTTAAGATACCGGGAGAAGAAAACCTTGACCGAGATCGGACGGGCGCTTCAGGTGTCAAAGTCCACCGTGGAACGCTGGGAAAAGGCCGTGGAACAAAGGATCTTTGTATTCGTCGAACAGAAAAAGGACGGGCTCGATGAACAAGACTTATTAAATGTTTTCGCCGCGGTGCTGGCCAATGCGGATAATGAGGAAGGGTAATGACGGAGCAACTCGAAAAATGGATCGAAGCCTGGTGGGAGGACCAAAAGAGGCCCGAGACGATACAGGAAAAACAAGTCTGGACCATCTTTAAGCCCGGAGACGGAACCATTAGCGAGGGCAGCGTGGTCGCCATAATCTCCGCCACGGCCCACGCCTGTCTGGTCGTCCCCTTGCACGAGGAAATGCGGGCGCGCGCGGCGATCGAGCCGGTGCTTACGGCGCCGGACCTGCCCTTTGCCGCTGACCTGGTGGCAGCGGTGGGAGCTGCCGTCACGCTCTCCCGCGAGGCCTTTAGCGAGGCCCGCTATCTGGGCGAGCTGAGCCCGGCCGCGCTCGAGCGGGTCACGGCCGCGCATCAGGATTTCCTGCGCGTCTCCGAAGGTCTCACCGAGCTTCGGGCCCTGGAAGCGGAGCACGGGCCGGAAGGCGTTCCTGAAACGGACCTGCAAAGAATTTTTTCCGCCGGCGTGCTCAAGCTCGTCCCGATCGCCGCGGACCCGGATGAGCTCGCGGCCGTGCACGATGAGCTGCTCGCCAACCTGAAGCCTTTTGAGAGCGCGGAAAATGTGGCCGGACGTGAGCGGGGCCATGATCTTGGCCTCGATCTCAACCCGGCCGCGGACCATTATAAATCCATCATCCGGTTTCTGGACCAGGAGCTTGCCGGGCTCGCGCGCGAGGAGATCAATCAGCGCGCGGAGGACCTGAACCTCCTGGCCGCCCTGGTCTACGCCCGGACCGGGCAGTGGGACCAGGTGGAGCGGTCGCTGCGTAACCTCATGAGCTCCGAAAAGAGCGATCTGGCGGCGCGCGGCATTTCCTGGCTGTCTCAAAATCTTAACCATGAAGTGTCGGGGCCCGTCGGCGCCGGCCCGTCGTCCCCGGCCCCGGAGCTTGCGTTTTACGATCACATCCGGGTTTCCGATCCGGACCGGGAGATTGGGCGGATTTTACGAAAACTCGGGAGTCCCATCGCGCTGACCCGTAAAAAATAATCTTTTCCCGCCACCGCATTCATCAAGTTTGTCCGCCGCAACCAAAAGCCGTATCATATTTATTGACCGGACCGTGGCCGGGAAAACGGAGATGTTTCCAAAATGAGCAAGACGCTGGGCCTCAGCCTGGGCAGCAGGATATTTTTCCTCATCGGCGCGCTGGTGGCCATCACCCTGGCGGGAGGAGCGACAACCATATGGTACGCCTACGCCATGCAGGACTTCTTCGCCCAGGTGATCGAGAAGGACGTAAACTCGCTCCGGGCCGCGGAGGAGCTGGAGACGGAGCTGGCGAGCCAGAAAGGATTAGTGACCTACTACTTCCTCCACGGCGACGAGATCTGGCTGGAACAGCTCGAGGTCCACCGCAAGGCCTTCGAGACCTGGCTCGACACCGCCCGCGAGACCTCGACCTCCAACGAGGAAATGCTCCTCCTTAATCAGATCGAGCGGAAATACCAGGAATACAAAGAGGCGCGCGACCGGGTCATCGCCCTGTACAAGGCCGGCCGCCGCGAAGAGGGCGCCAGGCTCCACTGGGACGTCCGGGACCAGTTCACCGACATCTTCGAGCTGTGTGAGCGCTACAAGGACATCCACGTGCAGCGGATCGCCGCGGCGCAGGTGCGGAGCCGGGAGCGGGTTCATCGGTTAAGCCTGATGGCGATCACCGCGCTGTCGGTGTCGCTGGTACTGGCGGCCGCGCTGGCGCTGGTGCTGAGCCGGCAGGTGCTCATGCCGATCCGGCGGCTGGCGCGCGAGGCCTCGCCGGCGGGAGCGGGCGCGGGGCCGCAGGACGAGGTCGAGGCGCTCAGCGACCGCGTGTACGGCCTGATCGAGGACCGCGACCAGACCCGCGAGGAGCTCAGCCGCAGCCGCGAGCTCCTGGTCCACGCCGAAAAGATGGCCGCCGTGGGCAAGCTCGCCGCCGGAGTGGCCCACAGCATCAGGAACCCGCTCACCTCCGTGAAGATGCGCCTGTTCTCCCTGGAGCGGGGCCTGGACCTGGCCGAGGTGCAGAAGGAGGACTTCTCGGTCATTTCGCAGGAGATCCGCAATGTTGACAACATCGTGCAGAACTTCCTCGAATTCTCCCGGCCGCCCAAGCTCCGCATGCAGTACGTGAGCCCCTCCGACGTGGTGGACAGCGCGCTCCTGCTGCTCCGCCACCGCCTCGAGCTCCACGACGTCGAGGTCGAGATCAAGCGCGAATTCAAGCTCCCCGTGATCAAGGCCGACCCCGAACTCTTGAAGGAAGTCCTGGTGAACCTCATTAACAACGCCTGCGACGCCATGGGCAACGCCGGCCGCATCACCATCCTCGAAGACGCGGAAGGCACCGGCCAGGCCGCGAGCGAGAGGATCGAGGTCAGCGACTCCGGCCCCGGAGTGCCCGCAACCATCGCCGACAAGCTCTTCGAGCCGTTCTTCTCCACCAAGGAAGAGGGCACCGGCCTCGGACTCGCCATCTCCCGCCGCATCATCGAGCAGCACGGCGGCAGCATCGCGCTCCGGCCCGGCGAGGGACCGGGAGCGGCGTTCGTGATCATTCTTCCGCGAAACGAGGGCGAAACATGAACTCCATATTGATCGTTGACGACGACGACAACCTGCGCTCGAGCTTTCAGAAGCTTCTGTCCGAGGAAGGCTACGAGGTCCGCACCGCGCCCACCGGCGAGGCCGGCATCGAGGACGTCCGCCAAAAGGCCCCCGGCCTCGTCATCATGGACGTGCGCCTCCCCGGAATCAGCGGCCTCGAAGCCTTCCGCGCCATCCGCGAGCTCGAACCCAAGCTCCCCGTCATCATCATGACCGCATTCGGCACCACCGAAACCGCCATCCAGGCCACCAAGATCGGCGCCTTCGATTACGTGCTCAAGCCCTTCGAGATCCCCGACATCCTCTCCCTGATCGAGCAGGCCATCCAGGCCGGAAGACTCATGCGCAACCGCGTCGAGGTGGACGTCGCGCCCGACAAAGCCGACGCCGACGCCCTCGTCGGCAAAAGCGAGGCCATGCAGGAGGTCTACAAGGCCATCGGCCGAGTCGCGCCCACCGACGCCACCGTCCTCATCCGCGGCGAGTCCGGAACCGGAAAGGAGCTGGTCGCACGCGCCATCTACCAGCACAGCATCCGCGCCGACAAGCCATTCCTCGTCATCAACTGCGTCGCCATCCCCGAAACGCTCCTCGAAAGCGAGCTCTTCGGATATGAAAAAGGAGCATTCACCGGCGCCCACAACCGCCGCGTCGGAAAGATCGAGCAGGCCCACTCCGGAACCGTGTTCCTCGACGAGATCGGAGACATGCCCATATCCATCCAGGCCAAAATCCTCCGCCTGCTCCAGGAGCGAAGCATCGAGCGACTCGGCGGACGAGACCCCATACCAGTGGACGTACGCATCCTGGCCGCCACCAACCGCGACCTCGAAACCGCCCTCACCGAGGGACGCTTCCGCGAGGACCTCTATTACCGACTCAAGGTCGTCTCCCTCACCCTCCCCCCGCTCCGCGACCACCGCGCCGACATCCCCATGCTCTGCGACTTTTTCCTGGCCCGCTTCGCCCGCGAGCTCGGCATCGAAAGCCCCGGAATCTCCGAGCAGGCCAAGGCATCGCTCACCAGCCACTCCTGGCCCGGAAACGTGCGCGAGCTCGCCAACACCATCCAGAAGTCCCTCATCTTCTCCCGCGGATACCCCATCTCCCTGGCCGACGTGTCCCAGGCCATCGCCGGAGAGACCGCGGCACGGCCGCCCCAGGATGCGTCCCTCGAAGAGGCCATCCGACGCTGGGCACGCGGAGCGCTCGCCCAGGACGGAGGCGAAAACCTCTTCGGATCCCTCATGGACCGATTCGCCGGAATCCTCATCGCCGAGGCCCTCAACATCACCTCCGGAAACCGCTCCCGGGCCGCCAAGCTCCTCGGACTCTCCCGGCCAACACTCCTCTCCAAAATCGAAAAGTACGGCCTCAAAATCGAGACCACGATCAAAAAAGAGTAGAAATGCTTCCATATCCCCCACCAGCACCCCAGACAAGATATTTATGAACAAGGATGTCAAGGATTTCAAGGATAAATCCAAATTATTTCCTATCCTGTTTATCCTTAATATCCTTGTTTTTTTTCTGAAATGGTTTTGAAATCGGCTCCAATTGTCCCCGCGCCGCAAACCGCCCAGGTGGCCTACATCCAAGGCCGCACCAGGCTTGACCGTGAATTTTTCCAAAACCCGCCCCAATATTTTCCATGACTTCCACCCCGCGCCCTGACTTAGCATGGCCTGAAAAATGCCCCTCGTGGCCCAGACGCCAGGCCACCTGTGTCCCAGCATCCGGCCACCCGCGGCCCAGCATCCGGCCTCCCGCGGCCCAGCCATAAGGCCACCCGCGGCCCAAGGGGCAGGACACGGAATAGGACACGGAGCAAGGGCAAGAAAAGTAAATAGTAGCAAGCAGCCAGCAGCCAGGGGCGGGAAGAGAGTAGCAAGTAGCCAGTAGCCAGCAGCCAGGAAGAAGAAGGAGAGGGGAGGGCATGCCGCGGATGAACGCGCATGAACCCGGATTATTTTTTGTCGAGTACCGCTATCCAAAATCTCCGTCCTCCCCTCTTGAACCTCAAACCCCAAACCACAAACCTCAAACCATTTCTTGTTGAGTCCCGCTATCCAAAATCGTCCCCCGCCTCTCTTC
>DATKZS010000177.1:0-2561 GCA_035527835.1 bacterium | reverse complement strand
TTATGCAGCGTCTGGCGGGTGGTGTTCAGGGCCTTGGCCAGGAACCCCAAGCTCACCGCCGCCGCCGAGGACGCCCAGGCCAGGTAGAGGATGCAGTTGTCCAGGATGGTCTCTTTGCCGATGTTCAGGTTGGAAAGGTCGTCGCCCAGGTGGCGCATCAGGGACGGGCAGGCCTGGAACATCGCCCGGAGTCGGACATCCACGCGTCGCGACACGTCGCGTTCGGAGGGCATAATGACCATCATGGGGACGGGGTTCTCGTCGATGGCCCAGCCGACGACGTTGTTGGTCAGTTCGGTGCCGCCGCATTGAGCGGGCTTTTGGATAATCACGGCCCGGACCTCCGGGTCGGACATGGCCAGGGCCGGTTCAATCCAAAACGGCGTATAATCCCAGTTGAACCGGCCGGGGATCGGGGCGGTCAGCGGGTCCAGGACGCGTTCATCGGCGGCCCACTGGACGACGGTCCGTTTTTCTCGCGGCTCCAGCGTGGCGGCCTCTTCGGCCAGCACCCCGAGCGCCTCGACGGCGACCTCGACGAGCGTGTTTTCCGTCCCGCTCTTACCCATCATTGACCCCCGCCCGCTTGGTCATTTCCTTTAGAGCCCGTTCCAGCCCTTCGAGCGCCCCGATGCTGCGGCGCACATCGGCTAGTAGGTCGGCGGGAACCCGTGTAAGGATGCTTTGGGCGGCCTTCCTCGCCTTATCCCTCCACCAGTAGTCGCCGCCTTCTGCGGGACATCCGGCCTGGCGTAGCATCGCGCGAATACCCTCATATTCCTTCATCTGGTCAACCAGTTGCCTATTCCGGACCTCTACCTTGTCAATCCGTTCCTCGACGGTCTGCTGGATTTTCCTGCTGACCATCCATCCGAATTCGCGGTCTGTCGCCTCGCCCTCAAACCATCGCTGCCAGAATGCGCGGGGGCTCTCGGGTGCCGCCGGGCCAGCGGGGATGATCGTTGTCCGGTGCATCAGGATGTACCGATAGAAGTCCTCGGGTATTTCAACCTGCCGATGCGGCGCTTTCCGCTTCATATACAGTCGTGTCCCGGTCCGACTGGCGTATAAGAGCCCGACGTCCGCGGGGAGTTCCTCCACAGCGATCAGCCCCGGCGGACAGGCCAGGTAGAATTGGTTGCAATACATGAGATACTCAGGCCATTTGTCATCCCTGAGAAAGTCCGAGCGACTCACCTTGATCTCATAGCCATAGGTACAAGGCTGCGCCCAGGAGCGTTTCATCGCCCAAGCGTCCAGGCGGAGGTGTGATCCAATCCAGGTCGGCCCGTCCTTGCACTCTGGAACAAACACATCTTTCCAGTGCCGTTGAGCAAGAAGGCTTTTCAGGGTCCCCGCAGTAACGATTTGGGTTTTGCCTGGCTCACCCATCCCCATCCCCCTTGGCTTCGAGGATCTTCATCAGTTTTCCCAGCAGCGTGGCGGCCTCTCCTTGAAGCCGGAGCACCTCCGGCGGGCGCATCATGGTTCGTCGCAGCTCGGCGAAGTCCGCGTCCAGCGTCGCCATCATCTTTTTGGGCGGCTGGCCCTGGATGCGGCTGGTCAGCGACGCCGACCGGCCTTCCAGCCACCGGACGAACTGCTGGGCCCGGGCCACGTACCCGCCCGTCACCAGCCGGCGGTCCAGCAGTTCCCCGCGCCGCGCGGCATTCTCCAGGCTCAGCTTCTCGATCTTCTGGGCCTTGAGCTGCTCGTCCCGGTCTCGCTCCCCGCCTCGCTCCCCGCCGGTCTCCGCGCTCATCGCCCGCCGATGCCACCAGGTGATCGCCGCGGGCAGCGCGTAGGTCCCGTCGGGGTTGCGGGGCAGCGGGATATCTTCTTTTGACCAGTTATGCAGCGTCTGGCGGGTGGTGTTCAGGGCCTTGGCCAGGAACCCCAAGCTCACCGCCGCCGGGTCCGGCTCTCCCGCCGGCCGCGTGGCCCGGGTCTCGGCCTGGCGGTTCGCCGCAATCTCCCGCAAGGCCGCGACCGAGCCCTTTTCGGCCTCGGCGTGGAGCATCCTCTGGTAGCGTCGCGTGTATTCCGCCTGGCCCGCTGACCATTCCGCGCCCAGTTCGGCGTCTTCGGTCAGTTCCCGTTCGAAGGCCGGCTCGGAGATCTCCAGCGCCCGGGCCGCCGCCGGGCGGGTGCAACCCTCCCGGGCCATCTCATGGACTTCGAAGAGCCGCCGGCCGCGTCGCCACGCCGCCGCCGCGCGTTTGCGCGTCTTGAGCAGGCCTTCGAGGCTGCCGGCTCGAAGCCTCAGCGCCTTCTCGGCGGCCGCGACATCGGTGCCGCCCTTGGCCAGCTCCCGCAGGCGTCCGTGGTTGAGCTTTCCTGTATCCTTCGGCTTCCTTGCCATTTACCATCGTCGATCGCCCACCGATCTAGCCTGCTTCCAGCCCTGCTCGCTCCTGCCCGGCCCTTCTCACCGCCCCCCCGGCCACTCCGTACCTAATACCCTAACCCCTTTCTCTACAAGATTCTAAAAATTCCCATGTCGGTCAAACGCCTAAAAAAAACATCACAAGCACTGTTTTCCCGACACCCAAGGCGAAGCC
>DATKZS010000176.1:0-15185 GCA_035527835.1 bacterium | reverse complement strand
GGTGAAAAGACCCTTGCGGCGCCCTCGGTTTATTTCCCGCCCTCCGCCCTCCGACCTACGCCCTGCGCGCCGCGCGCTACGCGCATCGGCGCGGTTGTTTTTAACGGGTCCGCGTGCTAATCATTAGCAGGAAGAGCCGGGATTCCGCGCGGTTTCGAGCGATGGAAAAACAGTGCTGTCCAAAATAAACGGACCGGAGAACCGCCAAGACGCCAAGAGCGCCACGGATTATTTTTCAACGCGATTTTAAGAGAGCCTGGGTGCGAATGTTTCTTGCTTGGCGATCCCGTCGGCCGGTTTGCCAAGCCGGTTGGGGCTAACGCTCCGGAGCTGTTCTTTGCCGGGCCGCAAAGAAACATCATGATTTACTTGGCGATCCTTGGCGCTCTTGGCGCCTTGGCGGTTTTCTTACGGCCTATTTTCAAGAGCGATGGAGAAACCAAAATTTTTCACGGGAGGAGGCGGATGATGAGGCGCCGTCTGAAGTTGGTTGCAGCGCTGGCCGGCCTGGGCCTGTTTTTGCAGGTCCCGCCGGCCGGCCGGGTCTTGGCCCAGGAAATTCCCGGGGGAATAGGCGCTGACCTCACGGTCAAGAATTCGGCGGGGCTGGATGATTTGACGCGGCCGCTGCCGCTCACGCTGGAGCAGGGTAAGCGGGCGGCGCTGGACAATAACCTTGACCTGCAGAATGCGCGGCGCGACCTCCGGATGGCGGAGCTGGACATCACGCGGGCCAAGGCCGGGTATGACCCGTACTTCAAGACCGACAGCTCCTACTCCGAGTCCACCAAGCCCTCGAGCCAGGCCGTGTTCGGCAACACCAGCAAGACCTCATCGGTCAACCTGAGCACCGGCGTGACCACGGTGACGGGGGGCAACGTATCGGTTGACTTCCGCAACTCGCGCTCGGAGTCGGACTCCGTGTTCAGCACCTTGAACCCGTCCTACAACACGGACCTCACCTTGAACGTGAGCCAGCCCCTTCTGAAGAACCGTTACAACGACACCCGGGCCATGGACCTCGAGCAGAAGCGGAACGATTATGAGCGGACTCGGCTCGCGCTGGAATCCAAGACCCTGGACATCGAGTCGCAGGTGGAGGACGCGTATTGGAGCCTGGTGCGGTCGCGCCTGGACCTCGACCTGAAAAGGAAGAGCGTGGAGCTGGCCCAGCGAATGAACGAGATCACCAAGACCCAGGTGCGGGCGGGGGCCTCCGCGGCCGTTTCCACCACGCAGACCGAGGCCAACCTGGCCTCCGCCAAGGCCGGCCTGATCCGGAGCGAGAACGACTACCGCAAGAGCCAGACCACCCTCAAGATGGTGCTCAATCTCGAGGACCAGGACTTCTGGTCCCTGGAGATCATCCCCACCGACCTGCCGCGCTACCAGCCGGTGGAGTTCGACAAGAACGCGGTGATCAGCGAGGCGCTGGCCAACAATTTTTCGCTCATGCAGAGCAAGCTCTCGATCCGGAACGCGGAGATCACCAACCTGCAGGCGCGGAACCGGACCGAGCCGCAGCTCGACCTTCGCGGGAGCGTGGGGGTGTCGGGCCTGGCCGGGACCGACAACCCGCAGGATTCGCTGGTCGAGACCGGGTTCGTGGTGCCCAACCCGCTGCCGCCGGCGCAGTTCCCGCAGCCGTACATGGTGGAGCGGATCATGGTGCCGGGACAGCCGTCGGATTTTAAGGGCGATTACATGGACGCGCTCAACAACATGCTGGAAGGCGACAACCTGTCCTGGTCCGCCGGGCTCACGCTCAACGTGCCGCTGGGCAACCGCGCGGCCAAGTCTGACCTGGAGCGGACGCTGCTCAGCTACGAAAAGATGCTCTCGGACCTCAAGAACAGCGAGCGGCAGGTGTTCATCAACATGATCAACATCATCTATGACCTTGACGCGGCGCACCGGAGCCTCAAGGCGGCCCGGGAGGCGGGCCGGCTGCAGGGCCAGAACCTGGCGGTGGAGGAAAAGAAGTTCCAGCTCGGCCTGAACACGAGCTACGAGGTCTTGCAGGCCGAGGAGAATTACGAGGAGGCCCGGAGCTCGGAGATCGGGGCGCTGATCGAGTACAACAAGGCGGTGGGCCGGCTGGACCGGGCGCGCCAGGGGTTCATCTCGGGGGCCGGCGTCTCGGCGGCGTCGCTGCCGTCGGGCCTGTCCTCGGGCCTGAGCTCGGGCGGGCTGACGGGAGGGATTGACTCGAGCGCGATCCAGCAACTTTCCGGTTCGTTGCCGGCGGGCCTTGACATCAACTCGCTCCAGGGCATGATGCCCTGACCTGAAGGAGTGCGCCATGAAAAAAACAGGATGGCTTTTATTGGCGGCGGTGCTGCTCGCGGGCTGTGATACCGCGAGCACCTCGAGCTCGGGCGCGGCCCGTCCCGACGTTGGCGGCACGTACGACGTTACCCTGCTCCCGGCGCTGGGCCCGGTATCCCTGTACACGGTGGCGGTGGAGCAGGGAGGCGGCTCGGGCGCGGCCATGGTGTCCATTACCGGTCCCTCGATCGCGGACACGGTGGCGGTAACGGCGGGGGCGTCGGTGGACCTGGGGACCTGCGGCCTATGGATGGTCTTCGGGAACATCCCGGGCTTTAACCTGGCGGCCGGAGATAATTGGCGCATCAACGTGGTTGAAGGTTTTCCCGGACAGCCCATCGCCGGAGACAGCGTGGCTTCGACCGTGGCCTACGTCGCGGCCGGCGGCCTCGACACCTGCGTTGCGGCCCCCTGCGACGGGTCGGTCCTGGCCTCCGCGGTGCCTCCCGGCGCTGGCCCGCCCGGCGGAGCGGGTAGAGGCTGGGCGGGCGGCCAATGGCTGTCGGTCCGTCTCTCCCAGACGGGCGCTAATCTTGCGGCGGTGGTGCCGGAAGAGCACGTGCTCAGCCTGGACCTCGGCGACGTGATCGTTCCCACGACCACCTTCCTGCTGCCGGCCCTGGTCGCGCCCGGCGACACCGTGACCATCACGTTCCGCCGGCGCATCGTCGCGGACGGGCAAAACGGCGATTTCTTCCGGGCCGTGGCCGTGAACGGGGCGCAAAGCCTGGACGCCCAATACTTGTTCGGCGCCAGCGTCAACTCCGGCGACACCGTGGTGAGCTTGACCTATACGTCCTTGTCGCCGTTCGCGCGGCTTGATTTCATCGTGGGTCTTTCGGACCAGGGGGAGGAATTCATCCTGGACAACGTGATGGTGTCCACGGTTTCGGGCGGGGTGAAGCTGGTGGAGGACTTCGAGGCGGGTCCTGGAGGGAGCTGCGGCCCGGCGGGAATCAATGCCGAGCTGTGGTCGGTGCGCGACCCGGCCTGGTCGGTGGGCGGGATGTGCGTGTCGGCGCAGGATGCGCTGGCCGGGAATTATTCGGCGGTGTGGCGGGGCGGCAGCTACCGGCGGTTGACGGGGTCGGTGCTCATCGGGGGCTCTTCGAGCTCCACGCTCTCCGAGCTGCTGGGGGGCGGCGGGAGCCTAGCCGATGCCATCCCCGGGATTTTCATGGAGGCGTGGGAGCCGGTGTGGAGCGGGTACTTCACGAGCTTTGCCGCGGCGGCGCAGTCGCCGGGCATGCTGGCCGGCACGTTCAGGGGCGAGTCGCAAAACCACGATTGCGTGGAGCATGGCGAGCTCACCGCCACGGTCCACCACCAGTTCGAGACCGACCTGTCGTCGCGCTATTGGGTCATGCGCATCCAGGGGCAGGCTATCAACTGCACGCCCGCGCTGCTCGTCGGCAACACCATCGCGTTCGGCGATACCCTGTCCACCCCGGCCGGAGACACCATCTCCATGCTCCAGATCGGGCAGATCCTCGCGGGAGTAGATACCCCCATTGATGATTACGGCAACGTCTACGGCATCGGCGGGCTGGTGGCCGGGACCCTGGTCACCCTGAACCTGAATAATCCCCTGCTCGGGGCCTCCGCCGCCGGCATCGGCGTGGTCGGCGCCGACATGATCCAGGGAGCGCTGGCCGGAAGCCTGGCCTTTGACGCGGGAAGGGTCTGCGACCTCGCCGGCGGAAGCACCTTCACCGTGCGCCTTGTTGACAAATAGCATGGCTGCTCCTCGCCCTTTGCCGCGGGCTGACTTATAATAATAATCAGCCTTGCGCGCGGGCATCGAACTTTTGGCGCGGGCAATCGTCTATCAGGGTTAGAGATGGCAGGGCTTCCTAAAAAGATCGGGCGTTACGAGGTCCTCGCGGAGATCGGCCGGGGCGGAATGGGGGTGGTGTATCAGGCGCGGGACCCCAACATCGGCCGGGTGGTGGCGCTCAAGGTGATCCATCTGACCTTTGACGCCGACGATGAGCTGGCCGCGGAGATGAAGGAGCGGTTCAAGCGGGAGGCCGAGGCCGCGGGCGTGTTGCAGCACCCGAACCTCGTCTCGGTTTATGACGCGGGCGAGGACGAGGGCGTATCCTATATCGCGCTGGAGTACGTGGAGGGGGTCACGCTCGAGTCCTTGATGACGCCGGGCGAGCTGATGCCCATCGGGAAGGTGTGCTCGATCCTGGCCCAGGCCGCCCGGGGCATTGCCTTCGCCCACGGCAAGGGCATCGTGCACCGCGACCTCAAGCCGGCCAACATCATCGTCGCGAACACGGGCGAGGCCAAGATCATGGACTTCGGCATCGCCCGCGTAATCGGGTCCGAGCTCACGCAAAAGGGAATGGTGCTCGGCTCGCCCTCCTACATGAGCCCGGAGCAGATCACCGGACAGGCGGTGGACCACCGGAGCGACATCTTCAGCCTCGGCGTCATCCTCTACCAGCTCGTAACCGGCGAAAAACCCTTCCCCGGCGAAAACCCGACCTCCATCGGCTACCGCATCGTGCAGATCGAGCACATCGAACCCACGCAGGTCAATCCCGTCATCAGCCCGGCCTTCAACCAGATCATCGCCCGGGCCCTGGCCAAGCGGCCGGAGAACAGGTACGACTCCGCCGAGCAGATGGCCCAGGACCTGGAAAACGCGGCGGAGGGCAAGCCGCTGGCCAACGCGGACGACGTCTGTAGCGCCGTCACCCGGCCTATAAAGGCCCTGGATCTGAAAGTCCCGAACCACGGGGCGGGCGCCGGGCCGTCCCGTTTACGCAAGCCGCTCTTCGCCGCGGCCGCGGGCGCTCTGGCCGTGGTGGCCGCGATGGCCCTGTATTTTTTCCTCCATGACCCCTACGCCGGCGTGCGGGAGCTGATCGAGCAGGGCCGGCACGCGGAGGCCGTGGCCGCATTGCTCCAGGCCCGGGCCAAGCGGCCCGGCGATGCCCGGGCGTCATACCTGCTCGGCCGGGAATACGTCGAGCTGAATGACTTCGAGAACGGCATCGCCGCCTACGGACAGGCGCTCTCGCTTGATCCGGATTACCGCATGGACGAGGCGCTGCAAAAGGACTTGATCAAGGCGCTGGCCCAGCCCGACCCGGACGCGGCCGTAAGACTCATCGCCGTGAGCGTGGGCGAGCCGATCGTGCCCCGGCTTGAGGAGGCCCTGGACAATCCGGACTACAACGCGCATTGGAACGCGGCCCGGGCTTTGCGCGACATGGGCCGCAAGACGGATGAGCGGCCGCTCCATATCCTCGACTTGAAACATAACCCCGATTGCGGCATCAGGAAGCGGGCGGAAAAAAGGCTGATTGAGATGGGCGGCGACCAGGCCGGCGCCGAGATCGAGGCGGCCAAAAAGGAAAGCACCCTTCCCCCCTGCGAGGAAAAAGCGGCGCCGGATCCGGACGATTCGTCCGCGAGCAAGATCAAAAAATTGCTGCAGCCTAAAAAAAGTTCTTCCGGCAAGGATAGCAAGGACACCTGGCTGGACAAGCTCAAAGAGAAGCTCAAGAACCCGCAGTGATGAATCGGCGCCGGCTTATAACTGCGGAACTGTCCGCTCAGGCGCCCGTAACCTTCAGTCTCTCCTTGAGCAGGTCGTCCTCGCACGACGATGGCCCGAGGGAAATGATGTACTCCGCTTCCTCCACCTCCCACGCTCCCGCGTCCACGTTGTAATACGCCAGCTCCGGCACGCTGAGCTCGATGGCCACCGTCTTGGTCTCGCCCGGCGCCAGCGCCACCCGCGCGAACCCCTTCAGCTCCTTCTTCGCCCGGTCCACCTTTGACCCCGGACAGCCCGCGTAGAGCTCGACCACCTCTTCGCCCGCCATCTTGCCCGTGTTGGTCACGTCCACCCGCGCCACCACCTTGCCCGACCGGCCCGCGCTCTTTTTATCGAGCTTCAGGTTCGCGTATTGATACGTCGTATAAGACAGGCCGAAGCCGAACGGGAAGAGCGGCTCTGCTCCGTGCTTTTCCATGTAGCGGTAGCCGTGATAGCGGCCGTACTTGACCTCCTTCGACCCGTTGTCGAACTTGGCGAGTTGGTCCTCGCTCCGAGGGAACACGATCGGCAGCTTGCCCGAGGGGTTCACGTCGCCGAACACCACGTCGGCAATGGCGTGGCCGCCCTCCATCCCCGGATACCACGCCATGACCACTGCGGGGACCTTGCCGATCCACGGGTCCATCGCGATGGCCGATCCGCTCTCCAGCACCACCACGCAGCGCTGGTTCGCTTCGGCCGCCGCCAGGATCAGCGACTGCTGCGCGTCCGGGAGGGCGAGTGATGCGCGGTCGCGGCCCTCGCCCTCCTCCTTGTAAGTGTATCCCGCGACCACCACCACCGCGTCCGCCTTGCCGGCGGCGGCTTTGGCCGCGGCCAGGTTCTTGCCCGACTCATAAATAATCCGCACGCTCCCCGCCCGGTCCGTGAGCCCCTCCAGCGCGGACACGATGTAGGGAGGACGCACGATGCTCGAGCCGTGGTCCCCGATGTTCTTCTCCTTCGCGACCTCACCCAACACCGCCACCGTCTTCACCTCGCCGCGCACCAGCGGCAGCGCGCTGTTCTCGTTCTTCAAGAGCACGATGCCCTTGCGCGCCGATTCGAGCGCCACCGCCGCATGCTCCGGGCAGGCCATCCTTTTCTTGTCGTAGCCCGCCGCAAAGTCCGGCCCCACGAAGCGGAACAACTGGCGGCACATCCGGGACGCGGCCTCGTCAATTACCGACTCCGGCACCTGGCCCGACTCCACCGCTGCCTTCAGCTTCCTGCCGTAGAACTTGGCGCGGGGCATCTCCAGGTCGAGCCCGGCCTTGGCCGCGCCCACCGTGTCCTCCACCGCGTTCTCCCAGTCCGAGACCACGAAGCCGTCGAACTCCCACTCCCCCTTCAGGATGTCACGCATCAGGTGCATGCTGTCGGAGCACAGATCCCCGTTCACGTCGTTGTACGCGCTCATGACCGACGCGACCTTCGCGTCCACGCACTTCTTGAAGTGGGGCAGGAAAATCTCGCGCAGCGTCCGCTCGTCAACCACCGCGTTCACGAACATGCGCGAGTCCTCGACGTTGTTCACCGCGTAGTGCTTGGCGCAGGCCATGACGTGCTCCTGCACCCCGTTCACGAAGCCCGCTCCCATCGCCCCCAGATGATACGGGTCCTCACCGTACGTCTCCTGGGCCCGGCCCCACCGCGGGTGCCACAGCACGTTGATGCACGGCGCCAACAGCATGTTCCCCCCGATCGCCCGCTCCTCGTAGCCCATGACCGAGCCCACCCGCGCCTCCAGCTCCGGGTCCCACGCCGCGCCCCGGCACATGCCCACCGGAAAGCAGGTCGCGGTGTACATGAAGCCCACGCCGCGCGGGCCGTCCGTGCACAGGACCCGCGGTATGCCGAGCCGGGCGTTGCCAACGGTCTGACCCGTATAGCCGTGCCCGCCGTCGCCGACCCCGAACGCCCCCAGCAGCGTCCGGCTGATCTTGCCCGCCATCAAGTCAATCTTCTCGGAAAGCGTCAGCTTCGGCACCACCTCCGCCACCCGCCGCTCCACCTCCTCCGCCGTGAGACCCGACAGAGCCGCCAACAACGACCCCGGCGCCGCCATCACCATCGCGCCCGCGCCCGCCGCCTTTAAAAAATCCCTCCGGTCCATTTTTCACCTCACCTCGTTATAAGCCCCGGCAATAACATCCACCCGCACCGCTCCAACTATATCATAATCCGTCCGGGAACATGCAAGGGAAAAATTCCGGGTATGAGGAGGCGGGGAGGCGGAAAATTCCGGCCGGGACCTTGGGCGGTTTTTTAACTTAAGGGTAGCGACGGATCAGGGCAGCGGGGCATTTGCGCGGAGAAGCTCGGCCACCTGTTCATGGCCTTTTCCCATCGCCAGATCGAGGGGAGTCTTGCCGTTCGTGTTCTTGGTGTTTATTTCGGCGCCTCTGGAGATCAGGAGCTTAACGGTTTCATAGTAGCCTTTCTCCGCCGCGGAATGCAGGGGCGTCGTCCCGTTGTCGGCGGTCGCGTTTACCCGTGCCCCCTTGTCGAGCAGCAATTCAACAATTTCCGCATGGCCCGCATCGGCGGCGAAATGCAACGGGGAATAGCCATATTTCGAGGACAGGTCAATGACCGCTCCCCGGACGATAAGCAATTCGGCCACGGCCAGATGGCCGCCGAAGGCGGCGTAGTAGAGCGGCGTTGAATCGTACTGGTCCTTGATATTGACATCGCCCCCTCGGTCCAGGAGCAATTCGGCAATTGCCAGGTTCCCGGATTCGGCGGCGAGATGCAGCGGCGACTTTTTCTCGTCGCCGAAGCGGCCGCCTGCGGCGTTGAGGTCCGCGCCGTGGGCCAAAAGGACTTCGGCTATTTCTTTGCCGTTCCCGCCGCCGCCCATCGCGGCCAGGTGCAGCGGCGTGAGCCCGTAATTGGCGGCGGCGTTAACGTCGGCGCCGCCGGCCAGGAGCAGGAGCACGACCTCTTTATGGCCCTTCTCGGTCGCTTCGTGCAAGGCGGTGCGCCGGTCCTTGTCCGCGGCGTTCACGTCCGCGCCGTGCGCGATCAGCCAGGCGCAGGTCCCGGCCTGTCCGCCCAGCGCGGCCCAGTGCAGCGGGGTCTTCTCGTTGTTGTCCCTGGCCGCGGCCGCTTCCGGATTTTTCAACCTCCGGCGCTCAAGCTCCTCCTCCCGGCCCAAGGCGGCGTCAACGAAGACGTCGGACGGAAGCCCCTTGTGTATCAGGAATTCGCACACCTCGGCCTGCCCGGACAAGACGCAGTCCTGGAGCAGGGTCTGGTCAGAGCCTTGCACCATGTCCAGGCCGGCGCCATGGTCGAGCAAGAGCTTGACCACGGCCAGGCGCCCGTTCTCCACGGCCAGTTGCAGCGGCGTCCGTCCATAACTGGCCCGCGAGTCCACCTCGGCGCCGCGCTTGATGAGAACAAGGCACAGCTCTTCATGGCCGAGCATGGCCGCCCGGTCAAGCGGCGTCAGGAAAGCGTCCCTGGCGTCAACGGAGTTGACGAGCAGGCTGTCCCCATCCAACATGGCCCGGACCTCGGCGATGTTATTCTGCTTGACCGCCTCCTGAATTTTCCGGAACGCCTCTCCATGCTCGACCCCGCCGCTCTCCGCCAGCAGTCGGGCAACATCTTTTTGCCGGTCCGATTCCAGGGCCAGGTCCAGCGCGGTCCGGCCGTCCGGCAGCCGCGCGTTGACCTCGGCCCCGTGCTCGATGAGCACTCTGGCCATTTCCGCGTAGCCGTAATAATCCCCTGCCGCCAGGTGCAGCGATGTCCAGCCGCGCTTGCCTCTGGCATTAACATCCGCGCCTTTTTCAATCAGCAGCTTGGCCGTTTCATATTGATGGTTCATGGTGGCCATGAGCAACGGCGTATCACCGTTGCTGTCGCGAGCATTGACCCGGGCGCCATGAGTTACGAGCTGGACCGCGACTCCGTACCAATCTCCTTCTAAATCTTCATGGGTGGGGTTTCCCCATGCCGCGAGATGGAGGAGGGTGGTGCCACGCCCGGCGCCGGTGTTCACATCCGCTCCATGTTTCAGCAGTAGCTCCGCGGCCTCCATGTCTCCACAAGAGGCGGCATAATAGAGCGGGGTCCGGCCGGACTTGTCCATCACGTTTACCTTGGCCCCGTGTTCGAGCAGGAGCCCCACCAGGGGGCCGCCGGAACAAACCATGAGATGCAGCGGGGTCTTGCCTTCCTTGTTGACCGCATTGACCCTGGCCCCCCTTTTGATGAGGGCTTGGGCGATGCTCAGGGAATTGGCCTTGTGTAAAACGGTGTTGCCATCATTGTCGCGGGCGCGCACATTTGCGCCGGCCCTGATCAACAAATCCGCGACGTCATCTTTGGCTTGCGAAGTCGCGATCAGTAGAGGGGTGGACCCGTCGGCGGCGCGTGCATTGGGGTCGGCGCCTTTGTCGAGCAGCAGCTTGGTCAGATCGGCGAGCCCGCCCCAGGCCGCCGCGTGGAGAAGGGTTTCACCATTCATGTCGGTTATGTCAAGACGCGCTCCGTTGGCGATCAGGAAATCCACCTGGTCCTTGCAGCCTTTTTCGGCGGCAATATGGATAGGGGTCTGTCCGGCGGCGTTTACGGCGTTGATGTCGGCGCCATGGCTGAGAAGGATCATGGTCATGGCCGCCATGACTTCTTTATTGCGGTCATGCCCGGCGACCAGATGGAGGGGCGTGGCGCCGTCCTCGGACCTGGCTTGCGGGTCGGCGCCGTGGGCGAGGAGGAACTCGGCGGCCTCGGCCGCCCCGCCCTCCGCGGCATAATGAAGAGGCGTCTTGCCCTGGCGGTCGCGGACGTTCACGTCGGCCCCGTGCTCGATCATGAAGCCGGCGAGGGCCGCATCGTTATTATGGGCCGCCTGGTGGAGGATGGTGTTTCCGTTCCGTCCGGCGCGGTCCAGGTCCGCGCCATGCTGGAAAAATATTTTAACAAGGTCCAGGCGTTTGGAGTTGACCACGATTTCAAAAATCGTGCGTCCATACGTGGTCCCGCCCCTGGCGTACATGTCGGCGCCATTATCCAGGAGCAGATCCATGATCTCTTTATTATCGTTCCTTAAAGCGAGCTCGAGCGGGAGCGCGCCTTTTTTATCCGCGGCATTGACGTCCGCTCCGGCCGCGATCAGCAGCGAAGCGATCCGGTAATTGTTTTGCCTGGCCTCCTTTTCACTTTGCTTGCCGGAATAATATTTCCAGTCCGCGGAGTAGTGGAGCGGCGTCCGCCCCTGCTTGTCAACCGCGTTGGCGTCGGCCCCTTTTTCGATCAGGGCCTTGGCGAGCGCCGCGTCCGCCCGTTCCGCCGCAAAGTGGAGAGCGGTCTTGCCCCGCCAATCCTCGGGCTTTACCTCCGCGCCCTTGGTTACAAGGAGCCGGGCCGCGTCTCCCTTGCCGAACTCGGCGGCGACCAGAAGGGGGGTCATGTTGCCGTTGGCGCCAGCGTTGACGTTCGCGCCGTGGCTGACCAGGAGCTCGATCATGTCGAGCTTTCCGTATTGGGCCGCGTAATGGAGGGGAGTGTAAGCTAGATAGTTCCTGGCTTCCAGGTCAGGGTGCGCGGACAGCAGGGCCGCGGCGGCCTCCGCCGTACTGGCCAGATGCAGGGGCGTGGTACTGTATATGTCCGGGGCATTGACATCGGCGCCGTGTTTGAGGAGCAGCTTGATGAGGTCGGCCTTGCCGGCCTCGGCGGCCAGGTGCAGGGGTGTACGGCCAATGGTGTCCCCGGCGTTGACATCCGCGCCGTGTTTCAAGAGCAGCCCGGCGATTTTCAGCCGGCCGGATTCAGCGGCCTGGTGGAGCGGAGTGCGGCGCCTGGCCGAGCGCGCGTTCACGTCGGCGCCGTTTTTGATCAGGCACTTGGCCGTGTCGTAGGAGTAAACGCCGAACAAGTCGGAGTTGCCTTCGGAAATGCACTCGTCACTCGCCGCGGCGCAGGACCGCTCCGCTGCAAGCGTCAACCCAACCGCCAGCGCCGCGAAAAGTGTTATTACTACGGCCCGTGATCTTGCCATCATCCTCTCCATTACAATCGGCGCGTGATCCGTCTCATCCGACATCAACATACATTACAAATGTGGCGAAAATATGACGGCAGCGGGGAATTTTCGTGAATTGGCCGTACCTGACGGCAATGCCGCGCCGGTGGCGCGGCCGGATAACGTCACCACGCCTGCGCCCGCGGCTTGCGCCAGGGCAGGACCCGGATGGCGTGGGCCGGGCAGTCCAGCTCGCAGGTGTAGCAGGTCTGGCAGTCGTCGCGGTAGCGGACCTCGGAGTGGACCTCCTCCTCGTTCATGCGGAAAACGTCGCGCGGGCAGACCTTGATACAGGTCCCGCAGGCGATGCACTTTTCATGGTCAAGCGACTCGATCATGGTTTGCTCCTTGGAAGGGAAATGAGTAGAGATTTTTTTGCCGCGGATGAACGCAGATGAACACAGATAAGAGCGGAATATTGAAAAATCTGATGGGCGGAGCGGAAATATTTTATGGCTTTTCCGATTGAAAAAATTTTCTTATCTGCGTTCATCTGCGTTCATCCGCGGCTAAAATTCTCAGGCTTCCCGTTTTACCGGATGCACCGGATACGATTCCAGCGGCACGTCTTCGTGGGCCATCTCCGGCCTGCCGTCCGCGCCCTTGTGGATGTTGATCCACTTGAGCCAGTTTTTGTTGTCCACCTGGGGATACTCGCGGCGGCAATGGTCGGAGCGCGTCTCGTTGCGCTCGAGGGACGCGCGGAGGAAAAGCTCGGCGCACCAGGTGAGGTTCGCGGCCTCGTGGGCCTTGCCGAGCTCGTGCGGGTCCCGGGCGTAAAGCGCGGGCAGCTCTTGATCGCGAATGCGCTCGACCTCGCCCAGCGCCGTGGTGAGCGACTCCGCGCTTTTCTTCACGCACACCTCATGGGGCGCGATGATTTCCTGGATGCGCGCGCACACAGTTTCCGGGTCCACGCCGGAGGAGCGGAGGAGCGGCGCGAGCGCCCTCTCCTGAGCGGCTCTTACCTGATCGGTGTCGGGCGCGACGTCGGAGGCGTGGGCCAGGAATCGTGCCGCGGCCTTGCCGGCGAGCTCTCCCGATCCCATGGCCCGCATGGTGGACCAGCCGTTGAACAGGCCCGGATCAATGGACTGGGTCATGCCCGCGGCGAAGAGTCCGGGAACGTCGGTCATGAAGTTCGCGTCCGTTCGCGCGCCGCCGCGCAAAGTCTGGATGGCGGCCACCCACTCCTGCGGCCTGGCGAAGATGTTCTCGCCCTCCTCTTTGAGGCGTTTCAGATTGAGCCGCACCCTCCCGCCGATGGAGCTGCCGAGCAGCGGCCCCATGGCCCAGCGCATGGGCGGGCGCGACATGTCGAGGTACAGCGGCGGGCCGTTGCCCTTCTCGATCTCCGATGCCATGGCCCGGACAATGTAGCCGCATTCGACCTGGTCGCCCTCCGGATAATAGTCCTTCATGAAGGCGCGCCGGTCCCGGTTCAGAAAATGGCCGCCGTAGCGCGCGGCCACCCCGGTGCCCTCGAAGCCGTAGCGCACCGGCGCCGTGTTCACGCACAGGAACTCCATGTTGTTGAGACGCGCGCCCGCGTCATAGGCCAGGCGGAAGCCGTCGCCGGTCACCGCGTCCACGCAGGCGTAATTGCCGCGGAAGCTGCAGTCGGCCATGGCCAGCACCACCGCGCGCGCCTTGACGGAGACCGCCTCGCCGGTGAGACGGCTCACGCCCACCGCGCCCGCGGCCCGGCCCTTATCCTTGAGCAGGCTGGTGACCACGGTCTTGCCGAGCTTCTTCACCTTGAGCGCGTTCACGCGTTCCAAGAGCGCCCGGCAGACCGCGCCGCCGCCCTTCTCTCCCTGGTATGAAGGCCCCACGCTCATCTGGAGCAGCTTGAACCCTCGGGAGGGCAGGCGGGACTGGCCCCACGGCGTGCCGCCGTATTTCACGCCCCATTTTGCGAGCCGCTGATACCGGCTGTAGCTCGTGTCGAGAATTTGCGCCACCAGGTCCTGGCGCGAAAGGTAGTGGCTGGCCTCGGCAACGTCCCGGAGCCACGCCTCGGCGTCGTCTTGGGGAAAGCGGTAGATGGTCGCGCCCGCGCACATCCGCGACATGCCCGACCGGCCCACCGACGCCTTGTCCACGATGGTGATGTCCTTGACCCCGCCCCCGCCCGCCGCCAGCGCCGCCCACAATCCCGCGAAGCCGGAGCCGATGATGAGCAGGTCCGTCTCGATGGTGTGTTCCATTGCCCGCGCCCGTTTCCCGGCCAGCGCCACCGCTCCGGCCGTTCCGGTTGTTTGCAAAAATTTTCTCCGGTCCATGCGGCCTTCTCCTCGATCTTTTCGTCCGCGCCTGAATCGGGGCGGACCAATTTCTGTTTCCATACGGAGTTTGCGCGTTAATCTCCACTCCCGCTACCACGGCGCGTTGACCTTGTCAAGAGTGCACGGGCCGCGGGCCGGGCTTTTTCCGCTTAGGGGCGCGCTCTGCTATAATCCGGGTTCAAGGAGGGGGCGTGATGGACGAGGAGCTGAAGCGGTTCGGGGTTTCGATGGAGGCCGGACTTCTGGACAAGTTCGATGGTTTCATCCGGGAGCACGCTTACACCAACCGTTCGGAGGCGATCCGTGACCTGGTGCGGCGGTCGCTGGTGGAGGAGGAGTGGGCGCACGACCGGCCGACGGTGGGGGCCATCGTCATCGTTTACAATCATCACGTTCCCGAGCTGTCGCAGAAGATCAACAACCTGCAGCACGACTTCCCGGGCAAGGTGGTGGCGGCCATGCACGTTCACCTGGACCACGACAACTGCATGGAGGTGATCGTGGCCGAGGGCAAGGCCCACGAGATCAAGAAGCTCTGCGACCGGCTCATCGCCCTGCGCGGCGTGCTCCACGGCACCATCACCGGCTCCGCATCCCGCTCGGCCTTTTCCCTCCCGCGCGAGCACAAGCACACCGGAGAGGGCCACACGCACAAGTGACGAATTGAAAATTATGAATAATGAAATTCCCTCTCTTCAACGCCTGACGGCCGGCTTCTTCCTTCATAATTCATAATTTTGAATCACTCTTGTCCCCAATAGATTTTTATCAGCGCAAAGGCGCAAAGAACGCAAAGCAAAATCGCGTTTTTTCCAGGGGGAGGCAAATTGCCAAGCAGGGTAACCTAGTTTCCAATAACTCCGGAAATGAGGCTGATAAAACGCTGCCTCTCCCAAAGTACAGATAAAACAAAAACCTTTGCGCTCTTTGCGTCTTTGCGCTGAAAAAAATCTTTCATGCGATTTGTGTT
>DATKZS010000175.1:0-4069 GCA_035527835.1 bacterium | reverse complement strand
AGGAAATCATCCGGGAGATGCGCGAACTCTCGCTCGCGATCGGCGAAGCGACTACGGTAGGGGTGAAGAAAAGAAAACCCAAAAAACAAGCCAAGTTAGGCTTAAGTTAGTGCCATTCGGGACACGATACTTAATTCCTTTGCGGGTGGCCCACGCGCTTCCGCCCGGCGGAATTGCGGGGGCGGCGAGAGCCGCAGGCTGTGGATTAATAACCGCCACCTTGTCCTGGCTCCATTGCTTCAGAACCCGGGCCCGACCTCTATCCATGAAATCCAGCGGTTGATATTGCAGGGCACACTCACCTCAGCCGGTGGCGCCGTCTTGTATTGAGCTTGTCGAAATGCCACCCACGCAGTTTCAAGGGAAAACCGCGGGGGCCACCCGCGCATCCTGGAAATTGTCTCTATCCCGAGTTGACAAGATATTTCTCATGGATAGGGTACCACCTATGTTCAATGTTGAGACCTGACCCCTCTCTCCACACTGACCACTTGCCCTGGCTACGGGCCACTGGCTGCCAGCTACTATTATCTTCCGCGGGATGGCCCACATAAATTTTTATGTGGGGCGGTTTTGCCGCGGGCTGATCTTGAATATCTCTCTGATTTCAGGGCCTCTGTTTCCGGCCATGGCGGCCGGGGGTTTGCAATCCCGCGGCCTCTCTCACCATTTTCTCCGGGGTCAGGGAAAGCTCGTGTTCGGCGACGGCGAAATCTCCCTCCGCTTTCAAGATCCAGCCCTTGATGGTCGGGTCCTCGATCACATCCGGGCCCCTTCCTGGAAAGCCCAGTGAGTTACGGTATAGGGCTTGTCCACCCGCTCGGCCTTTTCGGTCTCGGTCATGACCAGGACATCGGTGTCGGCATTAAGCTCGACTCCGATTTTCACGGCCGCGGCGGCAATGCGCATCCGATCTTTTCGCTTGAGCCTCTCCCCTTTGACCACGATCAGGAAATCATAATCGCTGTCTCCACCGGCCTCCTCGCGGGCCCGGGAACCAAATAGAACAATCTCCCGGACCGAGTCACCCAATAGTTCGCGCATCCTGCGGGCGAATTCGCGGGCGGTTATATCGTCAACCTTTTCCATCGCTTCACGCCTTTAAACATTATAGCGCAGGCCGATCCTTTTTAATAACGTGATGGCCCACATAAATTTTTATGGAGGCGGCTTTGCCGCGGGCTGATCTTGAATCGCGCTCTGATTTCAGGGCCTATGTTTCCGGCCATGGCGGCCTCCGGGTTTCAATCCCGGGGCCGGGGGCCGGCCTTGATATGTAACCCTTTCAGGGTACGATGGCCGCGGGGCCGCCGGGTTTTCCCAGGGTAGCCCCGCCGGGCGAGTCAACCCCGGGCTATATTATGGTTGCCCTTTCAGGGCGGAGGATGTTGTATTCCTTCCCTGCCCCCCGCCTTGCCGCTCTTTTTTTCCCCTTTCGCCGTCTGAATTTCCATGAACCACAAACCACAAACCACAAACGAAAAACCTCTTTCATCCCTTGCTACGTGCTACTGGCTACTAGCTACTATTATCTTCCTCGTTCATTATACGCAGGGGTGAATTGGGTTGTCAAGAGGAAAATGAAAAAGTTTGGAGTTTATAGTTTTGGGCTTGGGGTGGAGAGAGTGGTCCGCGATCCGCGGGTGAGGGCACCCGCGGCCCTTTGGATAGTTGGTTGCTGTTTATCGCTCTTGGCTGAGTTCAGTCTTTGATGGCTCGTTTTTTGAGGTGTCGCCAGAGGGAGGCGCGGTCAATGCCGAGGAGTTTGGCGGTCCGGGACTTGTTGCGGCCGGTTTTTTGGAGGACCCACTGGATGTAATCCTCCTCGACGTCCTGGAGCGGCCGGATGCTCTCGTCGGCGGGGACGAATGAGAAGAGGGCGATCTCGGTGAGGTCCGGCGGCAGGTCGCGTACCTGGATCATCTCGTCCTGGGCCATGGCCACGGCCCGCTCCACGATGTTTTCCAGCTCGCGCACGTTTCCGGGGTACTGGTATCCGGTCAGGGCCTTGAGGGCCGGGTCGGAAAAGCCCTTGATCGGCTTGGCGGCGCGGTCGCGGGCGCGGTTGAGGAAGAAGTGGGCCAGGAGCGCGATGTCGTCGCGGCGCTCGCGGAGCGGCGGGATGCGGATGGAGATGACGTTGAGGCGGTAATAGAGGTCATGGCGGAAGAGCCCGGCGTTGACGGCCTTTTTGAGGTCCTGGTTGGTGGCGGCCACGATGCGGACGTCAATGGGGAGCGGGGTGTTGCCTCCGACGCGGATGACCTCCTGCTCCTCGATGACGCGGAGCAGCTTGACCTGCATTGAGGGCGGCATGTCGCCGACCTCGTCCAGGAGCAGCGTGCCCCCGCTGGCGCTCTCCATGATCCCGGCGCGCGCGCTGGTGGCGCCGGTGAAGGCGTCCTTTTCGTGGCCGAACAGCTCATTGGCCAGCAGGTCCTCGGCAAAGCCGCCGCAGTTGATGGCCAGGAACTTGGAGCCCCGCCGCCGCGACTCGTGGTGGATCATCGAGGCCGCCAGCTCCTTGCCGGTCCCCGACTCGCCCGTCAGCAAAACGTTGCACTCCGCCCGCGCCACCTGCCGGATCAGCTTCACCACCTCCTGCATCTCCCGGCTCTGGCCCACCAGCGACGGCGACGCCCCGCCGCCCTTCACCTCATCCTCCAGCTTCTTGACCCGCTCCCGAAGACGCTTCTTCTCCACGGCCTGGCCCACCAGGTTCAACACCTCGTCCGGACGGAATGGCTTTTCCAGGTAGTGGTACGCGCCATTCTTGATCGCCTGGATCGCGCTCGGAATCGAGGCGTAACCCGTGACCAGGATGAACTCGACCTCCGGGTGAAGCTCCCGCGTCAGCTCCAGGAACTGCAAACCGTCCATCTCGTCCATCACCAGGTCCGAGATCACAACGTCCACCTGGCCCTTGCTCAGCCGCGCCAACGCCTCCAGGGCCGCGGCCTCCGACCGAACCTGGTGCCCGCCCTTCTCCAGCAACCGCGTGAGGTTCTTGCGCTCGACCTCGTCATCGTCAACTATCAGAATCACGCCCATCGGCATCCAGTCTAAACGAAAGCAAAGACGAAATACAACCACCAAGACACCAAGGGTACCAAGTTAAAAAGAAGAGAAGAGTTAACCACCAAGACGCCAGGGGTACTGATTACAAAAAATAAAGTCTTATTCGTATCTTTGTTCCCTTGGTGTCTTGGTGGTTCAATTCCCTTCCATGGATGGCGCGAAAGGCGGTCGGCCGCTTGATTCAGGAATGATTTTTTGGAAGAATGGGGGATGAGGCGGGGCGTTGAGAATCAAGGGAACATTTTTTAAGGATTACGTGAAGATCGTGCTGGACAGCCCGGAGCTTGATTGGGGGAGGTTCTTGACGGAGGCGGACTGGGGCGTGGTGCGGGGCGCGATGATCATCCCTACCCAGTGGTATCCGGCGGAGACGATGGGTCACATCGGGCGCGGCATTTTCGAGCTACGGGTGAACAAGAATTACGCGGCGGTGCGCCTGCACGGGCGGGCGCGGGCCACGGAGTCGTTTGACGCGGCGACGATGAAGTTTTTGAACAAGGGCGACGCGCTGGGGGCGATCCGGACGTACGTGACGATCGCGGCGCGATTCATAGACGAGGTGAAGGTTTCGGTGGATGGCGGGGGCGCGGGCCATGCGGAGGTTTGTTTTCACCCGGTGGACAATGTTCCGTCGTGGGACCTTTTCCGCGAGATCCAGGCGGGCACGATGGAGAAGCTGGCGGAGCTGAACGGCGCGATCGAGGCGCGGGCGGAGTTTGTGAAGGCGGAGCGCGATGGCCGGGAGGCGTGCATCATAAGGGTGGAGTGGAAGTAGGAGCGAAGATTTAACGCCAAGCCATCATGAATAAATAGGTCAGTGGCCTCACCGAGCGTGATGGGTTAGCATCAACTCATTTACAAAATTAATTGAAAAGGAGGACCACTGACCATGAGTAATGTAGCGCAAGAGGGGGTAACAGGCAAACACATTTTTTGCCCGATTGATCTTCACCAGGCGAGTATGATGGTGGGGATCGCGCTTGACCAGGGA
>DATKZS010000174.1:0-23991 GCA_035527835.1 bacterium | reverse complement strand
CCCGGACCGACCCGGCAGAGTTGAGCCGCGCGCGCGAAAACGCCGGCCGAAAAACTATCAGCTCTTGAATAAACCACGCGGAGAGTTCAAGGAAATCATGCATCGGAATCGATACAAGAAGGCTTAAGTTAGTGCCATTCTGTGGTGTCACCTGATTTCATCCGCCTTTTTTTTCCTTTTTCCTTTTGCCTTTGCTCCCTATCCCCTCATCTCGTGGCGTCGCCACCCATGCAGTTTCCAGAGAAAACCGCATGGGCCACCCGCCCCCTTGCATCCATATCGGCATTATGCTAGGCTTCTCTCATTGGAGCGGCCCCCTCGCCCCCGCCGCCTTCGCAAACAATGAGGCCGTCCTGATCAGGAGGCTGATGATGGAGCTTTAAGACCAGAGGCAAATTCCAGGAAGGCGAGAGGAAGCGAGTTATGTATTGTGTCCCCAGAATTGCCCGGAATTGAATTGACAAGGGAGGAGGGAAGTAATGAAAAGGACAGGATTGGCGCTGATGGTTATGGCTCTGTCACTGGCGCTTTCAGGGCCGGCGTGGGCGAAGGGAAGGATCAGCCTGGGCGGCGCGATCGGGGCGGTGGATATCTTGCCGCAAAGCAGCGGCGACTACGAGCCCGTCTTTGGGGCGAACGTCCAGGTTGACGGCTATTACAACTTCAACGAGCAATGGGCGGTCGGGCTGAAGGCCCTTTACGGCATCAGCCCAACGACCATTCTGGTTATGTGGGACTACTATGCCATTGACGTGGTCGGGCGCTACACTCACAGTCTCTCCGACCATTGGGGGATTTACGGCGAGGCCGGACTGGGTTATTACAAAGCATCGGCTACGCTTGATTTATTTGTCACCGAGGTAACATTGGACGTTGATCCGACGCTGGGCTACTGCGCGGCGGTCGGGGCCTTATATCAGGGCCCGCATTTTTACTTCGGGCCGGAAATCGGCTACCAGATCGCGCCGTTCGACAAGGGAACGACGAGCATCAGCGGATTTAAGGATACCGCAAAAGTTGAAGGCATCGGCACCCTCACCGCGGCGAGCCTTATGCTCAAGATGGGGTATAAATTTTAATCAACGCGCGTCCCGGTGGCCGGGCGCCCCACCCGGTTCCGCCCATCGGAATTGCGTGGGCGGCATTGGCCGCGGGCTGAGCATAAACGGCTGCCACTACACTCAGCCGATGGCTCCGCCACCAACGCAGTTTCAAGAGAAACCCCGTGGACAACCCGCCAAGTTAAGTTAGTTATGTTAGTGCCAGGCACCGGTCTCCAGTTGATACAAAGAATTGATCTCTCTCGGTCCCAGCTTTCCGGGAAATATGGTGTACCCTGATTCAAAGACAAGTTAAGTTAGTTATGTTAGTGCCAGGCACCTGTCCCACCTGTCCCAGTTTTCAAGTTTCATAATGGTGTGTAGTAAGTACAGTTCTGCAGGGCGCAATTACGCGGGCGGAGCAACTGGATACCCCACATAGCTCTGCTATGTGGGCGCCGCCAGGCGCAGGATGCCCCATCGCAACATACCCGCATCCCATCCCGTGGCCAAGGCCACCCACATAGCAAGCTATGTGGGCTATCCTGCTTCTGGGTCAGGCCCACATTACGCACTTGGCGGGACGGCCGATCCGATTCAGTTGATATAAAGAATTGATCTCGCTCGGTCCCAGATTTCCGGGAAATATGGTGTACCCCGATTTAAGTTAGTTATGTTAGTGCCTGGCACCGGTCCCCCGATTTAGAGAGAAATAGGTATAGTATCCCCCGATTTACGGTCCCCTCGCATTTGAATTATAATTATTTGTTGTATCACCATTTGATAGTTTCGGAACTTCTATAATATTATCACAAACCACGCTATATGTATTATTACGAGTATTTCTAATAGTTACTCGAATTGGTCCATCTATTTTTTTAATTCCTTTAGTAAACTTAATTATGAAATAGCCATTGTGAGAATTGTATGGCTCATAATAAGTTGGATCGTCCATTATCTTTTTATTTAAGTTTATATAAGTAGAATATCTTCTAGTAATAATGGATAGCTTGGGCTCAATATTGATTTTACGTTTTGTTAGAAAATAATTTGCTACATCAAATATATTATCTAAATTCTGGAGATCTGCATTATTTACAGGTAAAAATATCATTTCGCCCCATTTTCCATCATAAACAATATGATCCAAGCCTGTAATATAATCTGGTCTAGCTGACAAATTTGTTATAGTAATCTCAAATATAGCGATCATATCATATGTAGTTGGTAAAGATTTATTAGATTGTTCATCAATTACGAAAAAATAACCGCCTTCATATTTACAATCTAATTTCGGCTTATCTTCTATATAATTAATGTACCATGTAAAGAAAGAAAATATAAATGCAATTATAGCTATGACAAAAGCAAGTATGTCAAATATATGACGTAATAACCATCTGAGATTATATTCATCTTCAATTGCTTCTTTATCCTTAGTTTCCATTATTTCAAAAGCTGAATCATTTTTATTGCCATTTGATTTAGCTTCTTTTAGACTTCGGAAATGATTTTCATAATTCTCATTTTGATCATCTCTCTCATTTTTTTTATTATTTTCTTTTACATTACTTGTTTGATCTTCATCAGACATTGCTTCCCCTTCCTTTTCCCTATATTCGATTATGCAACTGGTGCTTTTTCTATTTGCTTAATTCGGAATTTCGTGGGCGGGTGGCCTAAGCAGTTCCGCCTTGCGGAATTGCGTGGGCGGCTTTAGCCGCAGGCTGTGAATTCAAAACCGCCACCTTGTTATTACCCCACGTTGCTTCAGAGTCCGAGTGCGGGGGGAATTGGCGGGGGGAATTGGGGTCAGGTCTTAACATTTAACATTATCCCCCTCATTCTTTACCCATCGAGACACTTTCCAGCATCCTATGGCATTCCTGCTGTTCCTGTCCATGCCTTCCCGTAACTTGTATTCCAGTATATCCCCTCCTGATTCAATGTCAAGCAAAAAGTGGAAAAAAAGTAGCGAGTAGCGGATAGCGCGTAGCGCGCAGCGAGAAAGAGAAGAGACCACCAAGGCACGAAGGAAGATAAGGTATTGTTTTCTTATCCATTATTGGAATTTCATTGATTGAAGCCCCGCCGGGGCGGCCTTGGTTAACCCAAGGCGGGAGCCTTGGGAAAGAGACTGCGTAACCCGCTTAGCCCTGCAGGGGCGGCCTAAGACCGTGTTGGGCCGCACTTTCAGCGCTTAAGACGATATGAGATGTCCGGTTCCCATGGCTCCCGCCCTGGGTTAACGAAGAGTCGCGCTTGCAGCGCTGAGATGTGCGGACGGCTGAAGCCCGGGACCGGGAGAAGGACGTTAAAACGCCCTTCCCTGCTCCGGCCGCGCCGGGATACCCGCCATAAATGGCTGGCCTGTACCTCGAAGAAAGCCCGATGAATCGGGCTGGAAAAGAGGAAGGAGGAGAGAATTGAACCACGAAGGCACGAAGGGCACGAAGGAATATAAGCCATTGTCTTCTTAGTGATCTTTGTGTCTTAGTGGAATTCTGGGGACACAATACATAACTCATTTCCTTTAGGCAGATGGTACGGCCGACCGTGGGACGTGCTAAATAGCCCTTTCAGGGCACACCTCGTTTCCTGATCGTTTGCCAGGGTAGGCCGGGGGCGGCCAACTCTGAGCTTAGTAAAATAGCCCCTTCGGGGCATCGGCGGGTGGCGATAGGGACGGGAGTGTCCCATCTGCCATTGATGTCGTCCTTGTCCGGGTTGGGAAAGGCGCGGAAGAGACTGAAGAGTTTTAACCACAAAGGCACGAAGAGCACAAAGCAAGATAATAAAAATTCTTCTTAGTGTTCTTCGTGTCTTTGTGGTTAATCATTCTTATCTTATGATCCTCCTGATACCATCCTTGATCAAAGGCACATTGAAGTTGATGATGAACCCGAGCCGCAGGCCCGTGAGCTTGAGGTAGGTCAGGAGCTGGGCGTCGTAGAGCGGTATCATTCTCTCCACCGCCTTCAGCTCTAAAATCACCTTCTCGGCCACCAGCAGGTCAATCCGGAGCCCGGCGTCAAGCCTTTCCCCGTCGTAAACCACTGGTAAATAAATCTGGGATTGAAAGGGGATGTCAGCCTTGGTGAGCTCGTAGCAGACGCAAACCTCGTACACCGACTCCAGTAGACCAGGGCCAAGGTTCTTATGCACCCGGAAACAGGCGTCAATCACCTGGGCCGCTATGTCCTCTATCTCCTGGGGTATGGGATCGAATTGTTTCATGAAGATTTATTCAACCACAAAGACACAAAGAGCACAAAGTTTAAAGATAAGGGCATAAGAGATAATTCCTTACCTTTTCACTTTCGGGCCTGACTCAGCGGCAAAGGAGGCCGGCAAGATGCCGGCGCTACTTTTCCTCCAACATTGCCACCGCCCGGATCCAGGAGGCGGAGGCGCCTTTGATTTTGACGGGGAAGCAGAAGAAGGTGAAGCCGGTGGGCGGGACCTGGTGGAGGTTCATGAGCTTTTCGATCTGGAAGTAGCCGTGCTCGATGCCGGCGAAGTGGCCTTCCCAGACTATTGCCGGGTCGTGGGTTTGCTTGAAGCGCTCGGCCACGACGGGGAGCGGCGGGTCCCACGACCAGGCGTCGGTGCCGACGACGTGGACGCCCTGTTCGAGGATGTGGAGGGTGGCGTCGCGTCCGAAGCCGGCGCCGCGGGAGAGGTACTCGGGCGTGCCCCAGTAGCGGTCGGCGCCGGAGCGGGCGAGCACGATGTCGCCCGGCTTCAGGGTGTGCCCGATCTTTTGAAGGGCCTGGTCCACGTCGGCGGGCTCGATCCTGTAGCCGTCGGGTTTTTGCGAAAAATCGAGGACGACGCCTGGCCCCATGCACCATTCGAGGGGCATCTGGTCAATGGTGAGGGCGGGCTTGCCGCCGTCCATGTAAGGGTGGTAGTGCCAGGGCGCGTCCATGTGGGTCCCGGCGTGGGTGGACAGGGTGCAGATCTCGACGGCCCAGCCCAGTCCTGCGGGCAGGTCGTCGGGGGTGAGGTCCGGGAAGAAGGCCTTCATGGTCTGGGCGCCGGTCTTGTGGTCCATGTAGGTTATCCTGGGCAGCATGCCTGGCGGGTCGGACGGCAGCTCGTGCTCGATGGCGACGGAGAGGTCAATGAATTGGGGGGACATGGTTTGCCTCCTGAAAGTTTGAATAGTAGCAAGGAGCCAGTAGCAAGTAGCCAGGGGAAGAGAAGAAAAAAGATGAAGAGGGGAGGAGCGGAGAACGCGGATCTGGCATTGGGGAACCACAAACCCCAAACCACAAACCACAAACCTCTTCTCCCTTCCCTTGCTACTGGCTACTTGCTGCTTGCTACTATTTTTGCAATGGCGCGCAGTCCGAGCAGATAGCTGTCCGGTCCGAAGCCGGCGATGGTGCCGATGGCGGCGTCGGCGAGCAGCGAGCGGCGGCGGAATTCCTCGCGGGCGGCGACGTTGGAGAGGTGGACCTCGACAAAGGGCACGGCGGCGGCGAGGAAGGCGTCGCGGATGGCCACGGAGGTATGGGTATAGGCGGCGGGGTTGATGAGGATGGCGTCCACGTTGCCCTTGGCCTTCTGGATGGCGTCCACGATCTCGCCCTCGTGGTTGGACTGGAGAAATTCGAGGTCTACTTTAAGCTCGGCGGCGAGCTTTTTGAGCGCGGCGTTGATCTGTTTGAGCGTGGCCTTGCCATAGAGCTCGGGCTCGCGGGAGCCGAGGAGGTTGAGGTTGGGCCCGTGGATGACCAGGACGCGCATGGCGCTAGAACTCCCTTAAGATGGCGGGGGCGCTGACGCGGAGGATGAATCGTCCCTTTCCCAGGTTGCCGGAGGGCGAGAGGATGAGGGCGATGAAGTACTCCGGGTTCAAGGAGCGGAGCAGGGTGAGGTACTTGTCGGTGGTTAGCTGGAGCTCGGTGAGCGGTCCCGCGTCCATGGCCTCGGAGGCGCGGGAGGTGGTCGCGAGCAGGTTGGCGTACTCGATGCCCAGGGTCTCCAGGTCAATGATGGTGCCGGGCTTGATGTACG
The DNA here is from genome assembly GCA_035527835.1 of bacterium. GTDB lineage: Bacteria > RBG-13-61-14 > RBG-13-61-14 > RBG-13-61-14 > DATKZS01 > DATKZS01. The sequence goes on along the minus strand of DATKZS010000174.1, from coordinate 17,926 downwards.
AGCTCAAGGTAATGCCGTCCTTGGCCATAATCACCGCCGCCAGCGCTCCGTGTGTCTCCTCCACCGCTTTTTTCACGACCTCGTCGAATATCATGGCTTGTTCTCCTTGCCTCCCCTGATTTTATCCAGATACTTGCGCAGGGCCTGGACCCGGGCCGGGCCGGGCGCCGAGGCCGTATTTGCGGGTCCCGCCGCGTCTTGGCGGGGTCCGCCGTCGCCGCCATCCGTTTTGCTTGCAGGCGCCGCCGCTTCGGAAGTGACCGGCTCCGCCTTGGGGGAAGCGACCGGCTCCGCCTTGGGGGAAGTGACCGGCTCCGCCTTGGCGGGCGGGTGCAAGACGGGCGGCTGGAACCATTCCACGTCCCGGGCCGGCGGCTGGACCTCGGTGGTCTGGTCGTCCTCCGGCTCCCCGGGCTCCGGCTCCTCGGGCTCCGGCTCCGGCTGCTCCGGCTCCTCCGCAGGCTGTTCCTTCTTCTCTTCCTTTGGCCGGGCATCGGCTCTAGGCGCCGCCTCGGCGATGATTTGATCCGGGTCCTTGTTCATGGCCTGACAAGCGGCCTCGAACTCGGCCCGCAGCTCGGGGTCATCCGGTTTTTCACAGGTTTCGCCGGCGAGGACCGCGAGGGCCTTTTGCCTGAAGCCCTGGTTCCAGAAGACCTTGGCCATGGCGCTCCTGGTGATCTTGACGTCGGCGAGGGACGGGGCGGACCGGCCCGGCTTCACGTCCTGGCCCGCGGCCGGGGTCTTGGCCGAGTCCCGGGGGCTGGACAGCGCGTCCCTCGCTCCCTTGACCTCGAATCCCTCGGCCTCCACGGCAATGCCGAGACGGGACAGGTTCTCGCCGGAGAAGAAGAGGTCGAGCTTCTCTTCCTCGGACAGGGCCTTTTTCTTTTCGGCGGCGGCCTTCAGCTCCTTTTCCTGCGCCGCGGGAGCCGCCTCGACGGACGGCTCCGCCGGTCCTTGCGAATCGGCTTCCCGCCCCGGCGGTTCCGGACGCGGCAGCTCGTCGGTCATGGAGTCTTCGCCGGGTGCGGCCGGCGGCGCCGCGGGCTTTGACGGCGGCGGGATTTCGAGGGTCTGGTCATCGTCAGGCGGCGGAGCGGGCGGCGCGGAGATGGCGGCTTCCGGCGGGGGCGTTCCAGGAGATGTTATTTCCTGATCGCCGGTCTCGGGTTCCGGCGGTTCCGCTTGCGGCCCGGCCAGGTTTTCCGGCAATTTCGGAAAGGGCTCGGCCGCGGCAGGGGCCGGCGCTTGGGCCTGGCCGCCGGGCGGCGCGGCCTGGCCTATGGATTCGGCCGGGGCCTCCTCCGGGGCCGGGGCCTGGTTTTCTTCCGGTGTCGGGGCCGGCGCTTCTTCGGGGGCCGGTGCTTGATCGGCCATTGCTGGCTTTGCCGCCGGTTCTTGTTCCCGGCCCGCGGCGGGGGCCTGTTCCGCGGGGGTCCCGGCCGGGGCCTTCCTGGGCATGGTGGCTTCGAGGATCTGGAGCCTCTCCATGGCCCTTTTATCGGTATGGTCGAGAATGGTGATGGCGCGGTAGGCCTTGAGGGCCTGCTCATGGTCTCCGATGCGGTCGTAAATCTCGGCCATGGCGCGGTGGGCCGTGAGGTTTTCGGGGTTGAGCTTGACCACTTTCTTGAAGAGCTCGAGGGCGTCGGGGTACCTCTGGTCGGCGAAATAGGCCTGGGCCAGGACCACGATACCGCTCAAGTATTTGGGGTGTTTGCCGACGCCTTGCTCGGCCACGGCGATAGCGGCCTTGATGTCTCCGGAGCGGCGCAGGGAATCGGCCAGGGCGGCGAAGAGCCTGGAGTCCGGGTCCGCGGCCAGGGCCTTTCTGTACTTTTCGATCTCAGGCTTGGGGTCCTGATTGGTTTGTGCCGGGGTGGTGGCCACTTATGCTCTCCGTGTCAGTTAATAGCTTATCCGCAGTGGTTAATAAAAGCAAGCTGTTGGCGGCATAGGCCCGCGGGGCGCGCTAAGCACGGTTGCCGGGTATTTTTACAATTTTATTCGCCCGTCAACCGGGCCGCCGGGGCCGCCGACCCGTAATATTTTTTCGTGGAAAGCGCCGCGCAAACTAATCAGGGCCCTGCGGAGGGCCCTGTTTTATCGTGCTGCCTCGATCCAACCCCTTCGGGGTCAATTTGTTATCATCTCACTACAGTCCCTCGGAACCCCGCCCCCGCTGGTTTTGCCGGCGGCGAGGCGAACGCGGACATGATGCGGGCCGGAAGCGCATAATCAATCCATTCTCATTCCTTGCACGGTCCTTTCATCCTCCGGGCCCGTCTCCAGGATCATCCTCAGCAATTATCATAGGCGCCCAAGACCACGAAAACGCTCGCCGTGGCGGTGACCTCATAGCCGTAATCGTTCTCGCCATGAAACGTGATCGTGCATTTATAAACGGGGAAAGCGAACGGGTTTCCAAAGGCCATGAATTCAAACTTGGTTGCGATGGTCATCAGCAACAATCCGTTCACATTTAAGGGGGTGCCGGGCTCGAGATACTGGTTGATGGCGATGTTGGTTTTGGGCTTCAGGGCCGGCTGGGTTGGTTCGATAGTTGAATATGCAATGCTGTAGGATTCGACCAGAATACCGGTTTGCGATATACTAAGGTGGTCTGGCGCAAGGTTCTCAAAGGTAACGTTAAAAGTGGCGTCGTAAAAATCTTCCGGGTCGCCGGTCGAATCGCCGCACCAGGGCTGCTGGAACACATCAATCGTCCAAGTGCTGCTGGCGCCGCCATCACCTGATGTCAGACTGGTCACCTGGAGCAAAGATCCGGTATCGTACTGATTGTCCCTGCCCGGTCCGGAGTCCTTCGCGCACCCAAGCAGCATCAGCGTCAGCGCCGCAGCCGTCAACGCAATAATAGCACAAATTGCACGTTTCATTTCAAGCCCTCCCTGATAATTATCGTCTACCTGAGTCCGCTGAACCCGCCGCCCATCCCCTGGTCTCCGACGCCGCGTCCGGCCTCGATGATCTGGGGGGTGAGGAAGATGATCAGCTCCTCGTTTCTCGACTCGTCAATCCTATCGCTGAACAATGTCCCGATCACGGGCAGGCTGCCCAGAAACGGGATCAGAGTCCGGGGCTGGCTCTTCCTGATCTTGAAGATACCACCGATCACGGCGGTTTCGCCATCTTTCAACATGATGGTGGTCTGGGCCTCCTTCTTGCTGATGCCCGGCTGGCTGGAGCCGGCGATGCTGACCGGCTCGTTATTGGCGCACTTGATATCCATGATGATGCTGTTGTCCGCGGCCACGTGGGGCGTGACCTCGAGCTGGAGGGAGGCCTCGACAAAGGTCCATCCCACCGCCCCGCCGCCGACGATGGAGGGCGGAGGATAAGGTATGCTCACGCCTTGTTCGATCATGGCCCGCTCATCGGTGAGCGTCAGGACGCGCGGGCTGGAAATGATCTTGATCCTTTCCTGGGCCTCGAGGGTCCTGAGGGCCACGTCCAGCGATACGGCGTTGGACAGGGATCCCACGCTGATGCCCAATGCCCCTCCGCCGGGGCTCAGTCCCGTGACGGCGCCCGACCCGGAGGTGCCTCCGAGGGCGGCGCCGCCGAGCTGAATGGTGCCGGGGAAATCGAGGCCGGTCGGGTTTCCGGTGGCGGGTCCGACGTTATAATTGGTGCCCCACTGCACTCCGATCTCGCGGGTCACGCCGACGGTCGCCTCGACGATCCTGGCCTCGATCAGCACCTGCTTGGTGGGCTTGTCGAGGGTCGAGATCATCTTGTAGGCCTCTTCCACGGCCGCCGGGATGTCCCGGATGATGATCGAGTTGGTGCGCTTGTCCGCGTCCACCTTGCCGCGGCCGGGAGTGAGGATGGGCCGCACCACCCTACTCAGGTCCTGGGCCTTGAGGTAGTTGACGGGGATGATCTTGGTGGTCAGCTCCTCGTACTTGCGCTGGGCCTCGAGCTCGGCCAGGCGGTCGGCCTTCTCTTTTTGGAGGTCCTTTTGGGGGGCGATCCGGATGATGTTTCCCTGCTCGACCTTTCCCAGTCCCTTGGTGTCGAGGATGAGGTCGAGGGCCTGGTCCCAGGGCACGCTGTCGAGCTTGATGGTGATCTTGCCCCTGACGTTGTCGGCCACCACGATGTTCATGTTGCTGACTTCGGCGATGGTGCGCAGGGCATCGAGGATGTCCATGTTCTTGAAGTCCAGGCTGACGGACGCCCCGGTATAGGGGGTGGTGGCGGAGGGAACGCCGGACACCCCGGGGGCCATGGCGCCGGGCGCGCCCGTGCCGCCGGTTACCTCTTCGCCCATGGGCCCGAACATGCCGGTGGTGGCCGCGCCGCCGAGACCCAGGCTCCCCGGATAATTCTCGAACTGGATCACCAGCTTCTCATCGTACTGGTTCCACTTGCTGGCCGCCCAGTTGCGCATCACCACGATAATGGCGACCTCGTTTTGCTGGGTCGGCCGCTGGAACACGGAGAAGAGCTCGATCGGGCTCTGGAACTCGGTGGTGTCATACGAACGCTGCTGGTCCGCGGCGACTTGGGCGTTCCCGATGAAGAAGCTGACGATCTTCTCGTCGGGATTGTCTTGCCTGCGCCAGGACTCGCGGCGGATCGGCCGGTCCGCGTGGATCACGATGGACGAGGCGCTGTTGGAGAAATCGAATTTAACGTAATCAATATTGGCGATCCCGGCCTCACGCTCGTTGGGCGGCAGGGTCACCTGCGGCCCCCAGTCGAGGGTGGGCGAAACGGCGGGCGGCGCGCCGACCGGCGCCGGGGCCGGAGCGGAGGGCGTGCTCCATTCGCTGGCGGTCGAGCTGGGCTGCGGTCCGCTCCACTCGTTCTGGGCCAGGTCCATGACCGGCCAGTCCTTGTCGGAGGTGGCGCTGCTGGCGGTCTCGGTGGCGGATGCCTCGACGGAGCCGGGGGCGACCGATACGTCCATGGTCCGGCTGAAGGTCACGACCAGGCGGTTGCCGTCCTTGTCAAAGCGATAATGGGGCAAGTCGCCGTTGGCGTCGAACACAAGCCGGAGCTTGTCCTCGTGCTCCCCGGCCCGGACCCGGAGAATGCCCTGCTGATTGATGCTCTTGGCCCCGATCTTGGAAGGGTTCTTCACTCCCCACATGTCAATGACCAGGCGGTCCGGGTTTTCCAGGGTGAACGCGCTGTAATCGCCCACGGCGCCGTCGGCGAGCAGGCTTACCCTGGTCATGTCCCCGTCCTCGCTCACGGACACGCTGACGAGTTTCTTGGCGGCGGCGCCCGTGTCAGCGGCGGCCGCTCCGGCCGGACCGGCCCAGGCCCAATCCTGGGCGTTGGCGGCGCCGGATTCGGAGTCACCCTGCATGACGGCCAGGCCGGCCTGCTCCGCGGAGCCTGCGTCCGCGGACGCGGACTTGGCCAGGGAGACCACGAGCTTGCCGTCTTCCCGGTTGACCTCGTACTCCGCGTTCTTTTCCAGGTTGATGATGACGCGGACCAGGGAGGTGGCGTCCTGACCATCGGGTTTGATGCCCTTGACGTCCACCCCCTTGATCAGCCCGTCGGCCACGGAGATGGTCGAGGGCTCTCGGGCGGCCACGGCGTCGGCGAAGTCAACCACGATCCTCACGGGGTCCATCCATTTGTACACGCTGTACCCCATGGATGGCGGATTGGTCTCGATCACGACGCGGTCATTGGCATCCGCCTTCTCGACCCGGACGGCCGAGACCTCGGGTTTGGCGTCCGCCGGGCTCTTGGTCTCCGGCCCCTTCTGCGCCGCGCACGCGGCCAGCAAAGCCAGTACCACGAACCATGCCGATCCGAGGATTTTCAAGCTCCCGCTTTTGTATTTCCGCTTGCCCATCAGTTCAATCCTCCCTGCTTAGCTTGAGCCAGTGTGGCCACCAGGTATCCAGCCGGCTCATCCGCCTGGCCTTCCCGCCAGCTTCAGTTCCTTTTCAATGATAAAAGTATCGTTGGGACGTTTGGGGTCCATGTAACGCTCTTCAACCGTCACCGAGTCCTTGCCGATCTCCTTGATCTCGCCGCCGTGCTTGCCCAGGATGTCGCCGACCCGGACGATCTTGTCCGTGCCGTCCGGCATGCGGACGTAAGCCGCGTCCATGTTCGAACCCCGGATGATGCCGAGCAGCGTCATCTGGTCCAGATCGTAGCGCTCCGACGACGGCTCCGTGATCACCGGCGGCTCAGGAACGGCAAACGGGTCCCATTTGTCGGTGGCGTCGTAATGCCACTCCTTTTGCACGGTTTCCTTGGCCTTGCTCTCCGATGGCGCGGGCTCCTCCTTGGCGGCCGTGGGGGCCACATTTTCCTTGGGCACGCTGGGTCCCGGAGCCGGCGCTTGGCCGCCGCAGGCCGCGAGCCAGATCACGCCGAGGAGCAAACACCCCAGCGCGAAACCATTTGTCAGCTTATGGCTTCTCATGGCAAGTCCCCTTATTTCCCGATAAATTTATAGGTGCTGGCCGTGCAACTGACATCGATCTCACTGGTTTTCCCCTTGCCGCCCCCGGTAATCGAGACCCCGTTGAAATTGACGATCCGGGGCAGCGCCGCCACCTTGGCGAAGAAGTTCATGACGTAGAGGTATCCGCCGGTGAACTTGAGCTCGATGGGGACCTCGATGTAGAGATTTCCCTCCTTGCGTTCGGCCAGCGGCTTGAAATTGGAGAACCTGATGCCGTTCTGCTGTCCCAGCTCGTTGATGGTGAGGAGCAGTCTCTCCATCTCCGTCTCGGTGGGGAGCTTTTCCTTGGCCTTCTCCAGCTTCCTTTCCTTTTCCTTGAGTTCCCGGTCAAGCTTTTCCTTGTCCTTCTGCACCGTCTCCAGTTTGGCCAGGTCGGACTTGGCCTGGGAGAGTTCCGCCTGCATCCTCTCCAAATCGCTCTTGAGCGAGCTGCCGATCAGGAACCAGTACCCCAGTACCAGGACCGCCACCGCCGCCGCCAGAACCAGGATTTTCTGACTCACCGGCATCTTGACCAGGAATTCCGCGTTAAGAGCCATGATCCCCTCCCCCGCCTTGCAAAATCATCGTCATGCCGTCACTCGCCCGACGGTTCCGTGGCTGAGCAAACGATTTCAAAGTCATAAACCGGCACGCTGCCGGGCTTCTCCTTGCCCGTCCGGATATAGTTGAGCCGCACGCTGTCGTAGGCCACGTATTCCTCCTCGTGCAGCTTGCCGCAGCCCGCCTTCGCCCCATCGCATTGCTTCTTGAGCGCGGCGCATTTGTCCTTGGCGTCCTGGCAGGTCTTGCCCCCCTTGGCTTCCGGTCCCGTGCAGGCCGTCTGGACATCGTTGTTGCAGCTGCGCACGTCATCCGCGCAGGTCTTGGACTGCTCGCAAGTCTCCTTATAAAAGCGGCGGCAGCCCTCGAAGTCCCACTCCCAGTTCTTGGTGGCCTCGTTCCAGCGGCGGCAGCGGGTATTGCGCTCCTGGCAGATCGGGGCCTTCTCCTCGTCCGGCAGCGCGTCGTCGCAGGGGATGATGGAGAGGTTGCCCATGAACAGGGCCACCGCGTCGCGGTCATACGAGGACCCGCGCAACGTGATGTTGTTTGCGCCCCCGCCGCCCCCGCGCGCGCCCCGCGACTTGGTCCCGCCGAACTTGGCCGAGTTCACCCACACCTGCTTGTGCGGAATGCTCTCGGTGATCTTGTCCAGGACCCGGATGAACCAGTCGCGCCCGCGGTCGAGCTTGGTGATGGCCTCGAGCTGCTGGTTTAACAGATTCTCTTTCTTCTGCAGTTCCTCGAACTTCTTCTTGGCGTCCGCGAGCTTTGCTTTCTGCTCGTTGGTCTTCTGGATCTCCGTCCGCACCACGTTGATCTTGGATTTCTGCGTGAACCAGAAGTAGCCCAGGCCCACCACGGCGAAGATGACCACCAGGATACCCATGTAAACCTGGGTCATCACCTTCTCTTTTTTCTTGGCCGCTTTGACCGGAAGTAAATTAATCTTTATCATCGGTCCCCCACCCTCCTCAGCGCAAGTCCTATGCTCACTGACGCCCGCGCCCCAACCTGCTCCAGATAGGCCGGATCAAACAGCTTGGGGTTCCGCTCCAGGTTCCGGAATGGGTCCATTATCTCCACGGGAACGTTCTGCTTCTGCTGGATAGCTTCCGCCATTCCCGAGATGCCGCAGGCCCCGCCGGCAAGCCAGACCTTGGAAATCTGTTCCTCCGCCGCCGTCGCCTGGTAAAAGTCCAATGATTTCGCGATCTCCGACGCAATCTGGTCCGAAACCCGCCGGATCACCGCCTCAACCTCCTGGCGCATCACCGCCTCGGTCTCGCCCGTGGCCGCGCCGCCAAGTTTCAAGAGCTCGGCCTCCTCCCAGCTCACCGACAACTCCTTCATGATCTCCTCGGTGTAGAGGTTGCCGCCGACCGTAACGTCCCGGGAAAACAGGTACTTCCCGCCCTTCGTGATCACCATGTTGATGATCGAGGCCCCCATGTTCACGATGGCCAGGACCTCGTTCTCCATGATCTGATAGTTGATCTCGTACGCGTTCAGCACCGAAAAGGCGTCAAGGTCAACGATCACCGGATTGAGCCCGGCTTCGGTGATAACGGCCACGTAATCGTTGATCATGTCCTTTTTGGCCGCGACCAGCAGAAGGTCCATGTTGCCTTCGTCGTTGCCGCGGTTCAGGACCTCGTAGGCCAGGTTCACGTCCGAGAGGTTAAAGGGGATGTACTGCTCGGCCTCCCACTGGATCTGATCGTCCAACTCCTCCTCCGTCATCACCGGCAGGCTGATCTTCCGGATCATGACCGAGGCCCCGGAGACGCTGATGGCCACGTCCTTGGTCTTGATCTTGCGCTCGCCGATCAGGGACTGGATGGCCTCCACAATGGCCGGGGAATTCATCAGGGCCCCGTCCACGATGGCCTCGGGGGGCAGCGGGACCATCCCGAAATTCTCCAGCAAATACCCCTTCTTGGTCTCCTTGAGCTCGGCAACCTTGATGGAGCTGGACCCGATATCCAGGCCGATCAACCCTTTCTTTCCTCGTAGCGCCATCTGGCTCCTCCTTATGACCCGTGAACCCGCCCGTCCCTACTTGCGGGCGGAACCTTTTCTCTTTTTAGATTCCCGCCGCTTGCCCGCGGGTGCGAAATTCTCATCATCCTTGAATACCTTCTGCTTTTCGTTCAGGCTTAATCCCAGCGCCAGGATGATCTTGCGCTTGGTGTCCATCCGGCAGCTTTCTCCACGTTCTATCCGGTCAATCGTGAGCGGGCTTACGCCGGCCTTACGGGCCAGCTCGGCCTTGCTCATCAGTTGTGCCTCTCTTAACGCTCTCACACTGTTTTTTCCCATCGCGTCCTTCCCCGGTATTGAATTTCGTCTCCGTACCGAACGAAGAGCTGATTGCTTCGATTATAATTGTGGATGATACCTTATATAATTGTCAAGAAGTTTTTATAATTATCGATTATTTTTTTAAAATTTTATATAATTAATATTACATCTTGTGTATCTTGAGGCCGCAAGCCCAACATATGGTAAACTCCGGACCCGTTTTTTTGGCGCCCCCCCGTTCGCCGGGGCGGTTTTCGCGGTTAAAATGGCATATAACTTCGTATCACTCTCCTATAATTATCGTTAACCTTCATCTAAATTATGTAAACTCACGCCATAGCTGAACCGATTCGCCATAATAAAGCTCCCCCGGGGTTAACCTTTAGCAAACTTAAGCTTTTTAACATAACTATCAATTTAAATTAAGGATTGCCGCTCCCCCGGCCCGCCGGCGCCGGCCTCCCGTATTGTTTTGCCAACATCAACGATCAGTAATTGACGCCGGGGAAATGGCGCCTCGCTTGAACCCGGGCCGGGATCATGGTGGACTTGGCCGCCGCTGGGGCCAAGAGATACAGGCCAAGCGGGCGGCGCGGCCTGTTATGGTATAACTATATGATTAATAACGACTATCTTTCAGGGATGGTTACGACGATGGGTTTTCCGGTCGAGCCTCCATAGTTGTCCGAGGCCCCGATCATGATATTGTAGGTCCCCGGCGGGGCGTTGGCGCTGATGATCAACTTGGTCCCGTCTTTCTTGTCCAGATAGGATCCGGGGGGAGCGCCGCTGATCGAGTAGGTGATCGAGTCTCCGTCCGGGTCCTCGACCTCGAAGTAGATCACGATCTTGTCTTGATCATAGCCGATGTCGGGGGATGAGGTGAACTCGGGCGCGGTGTCGGCCACGGTATACACGGAAGAGCTCCAGGTATTGGGGGACTTGAATAATCCGTCCAGGCACACCGTGACCATGATCCTGTCGCCCCGGGAGAACTGGCCCGGCGACAGCGACGGCGCGTGGTTTTCCTCCCCCAGGAGGTCGGTCCCGTTCACGTTCCAGCGGTAATAGACGGTGTCCACGTCATTGGGGTCAAGGTCCCCGTAATCAATGACGGCCTCCACCGGCCCGGTGGCCTTGATACTCTCGGGCTCCAGGACCACGCCCTGGATCCGCAAGGGGGGAAACTCGCCCAGGCTGATCTTCTTGGATTCCTTCCATTTTCCGGCTCGCCCGCTCGAGGTTTCCACGGCCCTGGCCTTCACGAAAATCTGGTCCCCCGGCGCCAGACCGTCCGTGGAAAACATCTTGTCCCTGGCGCCTTCCGCCGGCTTGCCGTTGACGATCCATTGATACTCGTAGGTGAGCTGGTCTCCCTCCATGTCCCGGGCCTGCACCGAAGCATACACCGAGTCCCCCGGCTGGATGGAGGCCGGCGTCAATTTGACGGAGGACACCTCCGGCAGCTTGTTCTCCGCCGCGCCCTGCTCTCCCTTCCAGCATGACGCCGCCACCAGGCAAAGCGCGATGATCTGCGCCAGCACCGCCGCCCGCAAGAAAAAATGCTTCATGGCCCGCTCCCTTGGCAAATGGTTGGTCCTCATTATGCTTTCCATAATATCCATGATACCCCGAACCGGGGTGCCGACGCAAGCCGGGGGCATGGACCCGCGAAATGCCCGGCGCCTTCCCCTGATTAGACGCCGGATTTCCCCCGGCGTTCCCGGCCGGCATCGGGAGCGGGCCGCCCGCCCTCCTCGCCCTCGATCCTGCCTTCGCGGATGCGCACCACGCGGCGGGCGCGGGAGGCGAGCTCCAGGTCGTGGGTCACGATCACCAGGGTCTGGCCCTGCTCGCGGTTCAGCTTCTCGAAGATGTCGAACACGGCGGCGGAATTCCTGGAGTCGAGGTTCCCGGTAGGCTAGCGTTCCAGGAAGTCAAAATCCAGCGCGACCGACCATGATTCTCCGGCCGCGAGCTTAAGGGGCCAGGTGAGCCAGAGGCATGAGCCCTGATAGGTCCGCTCGAAGCCGCTCTCCGACTGCGACACCGCCTCCACCGGGAAGCGGAAGAGCCGGGCCGGCGCGCTCGCGCGGATGCGGGCCGCGAACCCGTCCGGACCGTTCACCAGCTCGAGCGACGTTACGTCCTCGTGAGCGCCGCGGCCGATCATGGTGGGGTTCTCCGGCCGGGCACCGTTTAGCAGGTAGTGGCGCTCCGGCTCGTCGCCGGCGAGCAGGGTCAGGTTGAACTCGACCCCGAAGCGGGCCGAGAGCTTGCCGTCCGGAAATTGTGGCGCGGGCCTCTGGCCTGCGGCGTTTGCCGGCGGGCCGCCGGCGCTACGATCCGCTCTGATCCGGTAGTCGGCGGTGAAGCCTGCGCGGTCGGCCTTGAAGCGCAGCGTCTTCTCCACCTTGATCGTGGCTTCGCCGCACGCGCTCTCCCGGGAAAGGGTGACGCGGCCATGGTCCACCGCCGCCTGGTAGCGCGCTCCGGCCAGGGACGAGAGCTCGGGCGCCTGTTCCTTCTCGATCTGCTCCAGCGTTATCCCGGGAGAAGTGAGGTGGTCCTGCAGGCTGACCCGGGGGAAACGGTCATAGACCAGGAACTTTTCCAGGCCCTCCTCCTTGGCCGCCACGCGCTCGTGAATTGTTTTGGGCGTGTCCGCGTCCTGGCCCGCGGCCGCTTGCGCGAGCTTCCCGTGATACGTCTCCTCGCGGCGGCCGAGCACGTTCCCGATCGAGAAGCGCTTTTGAGGGTACTCCAGGGCCACGATGCTGCCGCCCAAGCGAGGGCTCACGATGGCGTTGATCCCGGCCGCGCTCACCAGTATCTCCTCGTAGCCGTCAACGTCGTAATCCTTGCGCTCGATGGTCAGCCCCTGGTTCAGCCCGGCCAGGGCCTCGGCCTCCAGCATCTCACGATACAACGCGTGGCGCAGGAAGTTAAGATAAAGCCCGCCAAACACGCCGTGCCAGTAGGCGCAGTTGCACTGGCTGCGGTAGAGCGCCCGCCTGGCCTCCGGCGGCGCGTCCTTGCGGTCCGCGATCCGGGAGCTACAGAGCAGCATGCGTTTTTGCATGCGGTTGGCCTCTTCATATTTTCCGAGGAACATGTCCCAGTGCCCGCCGCGGACAAAGGGCGCGAGCTCGTCCCACCTGCCCTCCTCTTTCAGCTCCTCCATCAGGTCTTCGAGGCGGCGGCCCAGCGCGGGCGGGAGCACCCACTCCATCATCTCCTCGTAGCTCGCGGGCGGGAGGTACACCCGGCCCCGGGGCTCCGCGCCCTCCAGGTAGTCGGAGAAGAGCGCGGTGCGGATCTCGTCCTTGGCGTCGGTGAGCGCCCGGAAGAACCGCTCGAGCCACCCCTTCTCGAACACCCACTCGTGCGTGTCCGGCCAGACCCCGAACTTCTCGCCGTCGTCGCCGTAGCAGGCCACGAAGCCCTCATGCTTCTCCGCGCGCTCCCGGATGTGGGCGATCGAGTCCTCCGGCTCGTGGAACGGGATCATGTAGCGCAGCTTCTGGTCAATGGGGAAGATGACCAGGCCCTTGCCCTCCCGCTCCGCGATGAACGGGCCCCACACGTCCTCCGGGGCGAGCCCGGCGTAGCGGAAGTGCGAGTCGTCCACCAGCGTGTACTTGACGCCGAGGTCGTGGAAGAGCGCGGGCAATGAGGTGTCCCACACCCGCTCGGTGAGCCACAGCCCGGCCGGACGCCTGCCGAAGACCGCCTCCAGATGGTCGAAATAAGTTTGCACCTGGGCCCGGGCGTCGCGCTCCGGAATGGCGGAGAAGATCGGCTCGTAATACCCGCCGCCGATGATCTCGACCTGGCCGCGGTCCGTAAGCGACTTCAAGAGGTCAACGTGGGCCGGGCGGTGGTCCTCGATCCATTCGAGCAGGCAGCCCGAGTAGTGCAGCCCGACGCGGACCTCCGGGTACTCGGCCAAAAGCTCCAGGAACGGCTCGTAAGATTCCGCGAACGCCTTCTCGAACACCCAGCCGAAATTGCCGACCGGCTGGTGGCTATGCACCGCGAACAGGAATGGTATCATGGTTCCTCGCTTGCTTGTTTCGCCGGAATTCTAACATTGCCGCGCACCGCGCGCAATCAATTGATGTCCATTTCCGGAATTCCCACGCCCGGACGGATGTGATAAAATCATGGTCCCGGACGAGGGAACCCCCGACTCGTCCGGGAAAAACTTATCGCTGCCCGTCGCGGCAGGGGGAACAGGCTCCGGAATTGGCGAACAACGACAGCAATAACGAGGGCCGGGGCGAGGGCGTCCGGCTCCGGCCTCCGGCAACCTCCTTGTCCTGACTGCGCGGGCCGGCGCTCATCCCGGTCGGGTTCCACTGCATCATTATCGGAGATCAAATGGACCCGTTGCTGGCCAAAGACACGGCCACGTTTTATGACGACTGCCACTTCAACGTCTCCGGCTCGGAAAAGGTCGCGCAAAACCTCGCGGACTTCATGGCGCCGCTGATCGAGGCGGACAAGTGACGGGGAATGAGGGCGCGGCGGGCGGCGAAATGGAAGGGGCGTTCCCGCCCACGTATGCGGACATCATGCGGTGCATTCCGGGGAAGTGGCATGAGGCCCATAAAAAGTTCCGAGGTTCAGTATTCTTTACAAGCTCAACAATTAATAATATTATAACAGTGCCGTCCAAAATAAACGGACCGGAGAACCGCCAAGACGCCAAGAGCGCCAAGGATTATTTTTCAACACGATTTTAAGAGGGCTTGGGTGCGAATATTTTTTGCTTGGCGCTCCCGTCGGCCGGTCCGCCAAGCCGGTTGGGGCCAACGCTCAGGAGTTGTTCTTTGCCGGGCCGCAAAGAAACATCATGATTTACTTGGCGACCCTTGGCGCTCTTGGCGTCTTGGCGGTTTTCTTACGGCCTATTTTGGACAAGAGTGATATTATAAGTTTCATCAAAAAGAGTGATGGAATGAATGAGAACCAAGAAATCTCTCCTTTTCACGGCGGCGACCAGCAGAGACATGAGTGGATAATAATTCTGGTATTATTCCTTTTATCCTTTATCTCCCTCCTGTTGCGGTTAAAACTTGCAACATTCCCTTTCGAAGACGCGGCCATGCTGATGCGCTACGCGAAGCACCTGGCGGAGGGCCACGGCATTGTCTGGAACATCGGGGAGGGGCCGGTTGACGGGGCTACCGACTTCGGATTCATGGTGATTATCGCGGGACTGGTCCGGCTGGGGCTCGATATGGAACGCGCGGCTATACTGCCCGGAATGCTCGGACATTTTGTGATCATAATCCTGCTCTATTTTGTTCCCAGGAGGCTTTTCAACTCGAATCCATGGTTGTGTCTTTTCCCCTCCCTGTGGATAGCCTTCGGACCCGGAATTTTCTACTCGTCGGCTTATTTCGGAACATCGTTATTCGCGGCTTCAGCCCTGATCGCATGGACCTTGGCTTACTTATACATGGAAAGAGGCGGGTTCGGCGCCGCTGCCGCCTTTGCTTTCGCCAGCCTGGCCTGCGGGCTGATCAGGCCGGAAGGAGTCATCCTTTGCACCCTCTTCCTCATCAGCATTTTAGTGCGCATGGGGATAAAACAATCCAAACCGGCGCTGTTTTGGTTCACGGCGGTCTTTGCCGTCCTGGGCGGAGCGTACTTCCTGTGGCGCTGGAGATACTTCGGCCATCCCCTCCCCAACCCCTACTATAAAAAAGGAGGCGGTGAACTTCATCTCAATGGCTTGATCGCCTCGCTGACGGGAGTATTCACGCTGTCCTGGCCTTTTCTGGCGTGGACGGTATCATGGTTCTTCCCTTTAAAAAGGACCAGGGAGGGGCTTGCCAATTTAATACCGGTTGCGGGATTTACTCTCGTCTGGGTCCTGATGAGTCAGGAGATGAACACCGAGTACCGTTTTCAATATCCGGTCATTCCCGTCTTCTTGCTGGCATGGCCCCGGGCGGCAGGGCTGGTCATGGATCGCCTCTTCGCGCGACCGTGGTTAGGATCACCATTACGCAGGAGAGCGGCGGTTGCCCTGATCTTTGTTGCTGCTTTCATCTGCCTGGACGTTCAGTATGTTATGAATGAGCGGTGGCGGGATGGAAGAGAAGGCAGAGTAGAAGTCGCCAAGGCCCTGGCCGCCTACCGGGACAAGAAATACTCAATGGCCGTCACGGCGGCAGGCAACCTTCCCCTTTACAGCGATTGGATCGCGATAGATGCATGGGGACTGAATGATGCCTATATCGCCCACCATGGAATGATTACGGACGATTACATGGATCAATACAAACCGGAGTTGATCATGTTTAACGCGCCATGGCGTCCGAATGAACCTTTCTCCGAGGACACCCCCTGGAGAAAAATGGGCGCGGTATTGCATGGATATGCCGAAAAGAAAGGGTATGTCCTGGCCGCCGTGTGGAGCCTGGACGGGCAAAGCTGCCACTGGTATTACGTGCGGCCGGGCTTTGAAGATTCTGATGCCATCATCGGAATAATCCGATCCATTGATTACAGGTGGGGCATGCACGGCCGCAAAGCAAAAAGGTTCTTTCCCCCCCGGGACTGACGAGGAGCCGGAAGCGCCCGCAGCCGCATGTAAATGGCGATGATGATCGCCCGGCCTGAGCCTCATGAGGACCATGAGCGCGCCGTTCATTTACTTCCAGTTCTGATTCATCAGCGAGAATGAGCGCCATCGGTTTATAACCGGTGGACCAAGGCGGGCGCTCCTCCACCGGTTACAAACCAATGGCGCGATGTGTTATGATATTCGCCTCGAACGGACGCGGGCGCCGGGCGGGACCGGCGGCGCCGATATTATTGATCGGTTGCTCACGGCAAGGAGGGCTGAAGTGAAGTACTCAAGGAGAGGATTGATGCTGGCCATCGCCGCACTGGCCATCGCCGCACTGGCCGTCGCGGCGGCGGCGTGGGCCGCGGGCCAGGTGTATAACTTCAAGGGCGGGGTCCGGACGCGGGCGGACCAGGGCATCACCAAACAACAGCTCAAGCCCATGACCCCCGACAGCGGCTTCTTCTCCTGGACCTACACCTTCATGTTTTACCTGGATGACGACTCCAGCGGCATGATCCAATTCACCTACTGGAAGTACTACGTAATGGAGACGCGCGGCCTTTACTTCGCGTTCAACGACAAGGGCGACCATCTGTATCTGCGCAAGGGCCTGGCCGACGCCGACGAGACGTCCTATAGCGGCGATCCGCCGGAGATGAAGATGGGCCCGCACTACTGGAAGGGGTTTTACCCGGACTTTTACGTGCACCAGGACTTCCCGGCGGAGGACGGACAGCCCCAGATGATGACGGACCTGCACTTCCACTGCCGCACGCCGGGATGGAGGCCGGGGGAAGGGCCGGTGCATTACGGGGCGCCCGACGGCGACTGGTACGACCTGATCGTGATGATCCCGTGGGCCGACCTGGACGGGACCGTGACCATTGACGGCAAGACCCGCAAGGTGAAAGGCTTCGGATACTCCGACCACAACTCCCAGACCGTGTTCCCCACCACCCAGTGCGATGAGCTCATGGCGCTCCGCTCCTTCAACGACGATTACTCCATCAACTTCCTCGATTATATCGCGCCGGAAAAATTCGGCCGCGAGCGCAGCACCTGGATCCTGATTATGAAGGACCACGAGATACTCTACGCCACCGACAAGTGGGAGCGGCAGATGTTCGATTTTAAGGTGGAGCCCAGGCGCGGCTACAAGTATCCGACCAGGGTCACGGTCAAGATTGACCAGCCGGGAGTGAAGCTCACGGGCGAGATCAAGGGAGTGAAGTTCATCGGCGCGGTTGACGCCATGGACGAGGTCCCTGCCTTCGTCCGTCCCGTGGCGGAGAAGTTCGTGACGGCGCCGGTGTTCATCCGGCAGAACGCGGTGGTCCAGTGGCGCCTGACCATGCCGGACCAGAGCATTGACGACACCTTCACGGCCAAGGGCGTGTATGAGACCACGATCGTGAAGTAGGCTTGGGGCTTGGGGCTTGAGGCTTGGGGCGTGAGGCGCGGAAACGGCAACGTATGCGGTCAATGCTGGTGTGGTGTATCAACCTGACAGGTGGTTATATCTTCAGCCCTGAAAGGGCGAAAATAAGATAGCCCAGGGTTGGCCGTCTTCGGCCTACCCTGGGATATCGCGGTTCCCCATTACCTTTTCAGCCCTGAAAGGGCGAAATAAACGCGTCCAGCTTCTCGGATGATGCGCTCTGATAATGTGTATTAACTCAGTGCTGTCCAAAATAAACGGACCGGAGAACCGCCAAGACGCCAAGAGCGCCAAGGATTATTTTTAAACACGATTTTAAGAGGGCTTGGGTGCGAATGTTTCCGGCTTGGCGCTCCCGTCGGCCGGTTCGCCAAGCCGGTTGGGGCCAACGCTCCGGAGCTGTTCTTTTTTGGGCCGCAAAGAAACATCATGATTTACTTGGCGATACTTGGCGCTCTTGGCGTCTCCTATGAATAAAATTGTCAAGTCGCCTCGATGTTAAAGTCATGCACCTCCGGGGCGCCCGAGGGGGGCACAAGGGTTATCCACAATTTCCACAGGCCTCCGGAAAAGGGGCCTCACGGAG
>DATKZS010000173.1:0-5962 GCA_035527835.1 bacterium | reverse complement strand
TCTTGTCCCGCGCCTCCGTTCCGTCCCCGGCCCCTGCCTCTGGCCCGACAGGAGTGTCGGGCCTACCGGTGTCGGGCCCACCGGTAGGCGGGACACTCTTGTCCCGCGCCCCGTACCCATCCTGCGACGCTGGCCCGACAGGAGTGTCGGGCCTACCCAGGAGCTTGCCCACCGTGTTCTCCACGATGTAATCCACGATGTACGCGGGCGTGTAATATACCCCTCCCGCCTTTTTGACCTCCGGCTTGTCCTCGACCACGGCGCGGTGGCCGGCGGTGAGGCGGATGACCTTGCCCAGGAACTGCTCATAGACCTGGCCCAGGATTTCGGACGGGAGCACGGAGAACTCGTAGGGCGATTCAGGGTAGTAGAGGCCGCGGATGATGTCCTTCAACGGCTTGTCGTCAATCACGAGGCCGGGGGTGACGGTGTCGGGCGGCGTGGATCGTTCCTTCTCCTCCATGAAGTGGAACAGCCCCGAATTATAGCGGTCGTCGGCGTCGCGGAAGAGCTTGAACATGCGCTGGTACACGTTCTCGCCGTTCAAGTGCTGCATGAGGCGGCCGTAGGATTCGATGCCGCGGTCCTCGCAGATGCGGAGGAAGATGATGCGGTCAATGGTGAGCTGGACCGCGAAGTTCAAGTCGCGCTGGGAGATGCCGGGGTTGCGGAGGGCGATGTTGCGGGCCAGGAGGTCGCGCCAGGACTCGATGTCCTTGAGGAACGCGGCGTCCACCTCGGCGGTGCCTTTTTTCTTTTTGGCCGACTCCGCGAATTTGTAGAACGACCCTTTGAGCACCGCTTCCCGGCTGAATATCCCCGCGATTTCTTCCCATTGCTCGGCGTACTCCCGCCAGGTCAGGTACATGATGCGTCCGGCGCTGGCCTTGTCGGTGTGGTCGGGCTTGAGGCGGCAGTCGTAAACGGCGAGTTCCTCGAAGTCGGTGAGGATGGACAGCGGCAGCTTGGCGGACCAGGCGTAGCGGCGGAGCTGGAAGGCGGGGGCCGGATCGTCCTTGACGTTCACGCCCGGCTTCTTGGCTTCGAGGAAGAACTTGCGATTGCCGCCGACGCGGAAACAGTAGTCCGGGGCCTTGGTCGCGCCGCCGATCTTGATCGCGTCCTCGTGGATCACGTCGCGGTAGGCCTCGGCGTAAGCCTGCTTATTGTACATGTCCCAGCCCAACTCCTGGAACATGGGGTCAATGAATTCGAGGCGGGTCTGGGTCTCGTTGAAGCTGCCGGAAACGTAAGTCTCGCGGTTCTCCCGGAATTTCTCGACCAGCTTCACCACCGCTTCGGGCGCGGGCATTCCACTTCCTCCTCAATGGTGGGCGGGACACTCTTGTCCCGCATAGTACCGCCGCCTGCCAGGCGGCATCCGGAAAAGATGCCGGCAGGCTGCCGGCGCTACAGGTGGCGGGGACACTCTTGTCCCGCGCTTCCGGCCCGACAAGAGTGTCGGGCCTACCTTGATCCGCACATCATTATATTACTTGCCTGAATAAAGGCAAGGAATTATTTACGGGGACAAGGGCAATGACGCATTTTCGCGTCCATCCTTTGCTTTGCAAAATTTTTCCGATCACGTTATGCTTTCCCCATGGCCGGGAAGATTACTGGTCTTCGGGGCGTGGCGGAGGCGGCGTTTAATGATGCGCTGTTGGCGGCGGACCCGGAGGAGGCGGTGCATAGGAATTTCCGCCTCAAGGGCGACGTGCTTCGGGTGGGCGACGTGGACTATTTCCTGTCGCAGTTCAGCCGCGTGTTCGTGATCGGCGCGGGCAAGGCCAGCGTGCGCATGGCGCGGGCGGTGGAGCAGGTGCTGGGCAACACCATCGGCGCGGGCCTGGTGATCACGACGCGGGGCCAGTCGGGGAGGCTCCGGAACATCCTGGTCCGCGAGGCCGGCCACCCGGTTCCGGACCAGGACGGCGTCCGGGCCACCGAGGAGCTTTTGGAGTTCGCCGGCCCGTTCACCGAGCGCGACCTGGTGGTCTGCGCGCTCTCCGGCGGCGGCTCGGCCCTGCTCTCGGCCCCCATCGAGGGCGTCAATATCTCGGACCTCCAGCGCGCCACCCGCCTCTTCCTGTCCTCCGGAATGACCATCGCCGAGATCAACACCGTGCGCAAGCACCTCTGCCGCGTCAAGGGCGGGAAGCTCGCCGCCCGCATCTTCCCCGCCACCATCATCACCCTGATCCTCTCCGACGTCATCGGCGACCGCCCCGACGTCATCTCCAGCGGGCCCACCGCCCCCGACCCCACCACCTTCCACGACGCCGTCGCCGTCCTGGTCCGCCGCGGCCTCTGGGAAAAAATGCCCGACAGCGTCAAGAACGCCCTGTCCGCCGGCGAGCGCGGCGAGCTCCCCGAAACCCCCAAGTCCGACTCCGAGGTCTTCCGCAAGGTCCACCACCAGGTCGTCGGCTCCAACAGCCTGTCCATCACCGCCGCCGAGCGCCGCGCCGATCGCCTCGGCATGAACACCATGATCCTGTCATCCACCGTCTCCGGCGAGTCCCGCGAGATCGCCCACTTCTACGCGGCGCTGGCCCGCGAGGTGAGAAACCACGCCAGGCCATTGAAGCCCCCGGCCTGCCTCATCGCCGGTGGCGAGACCACCGTCACCATGACCGGGACCGGGAAAGGCGGCCGGTGCCAGGAACTCGCGCTCGCGATGGTTGACAAAATCGATGACGTGCCGGGGGTAGTGTTCCTGGCGGCGGGGACGGACGGCGTTGACGGCTCGACCGACGCGGCCGGCGCCGTCTGCGACACCAGCACCCGCGAGCGCGCACGCGCCGAGGACATGGATCCGGCCGAGTACCTGGCCCGCTCCGACTCCAACGCGTTCTTCGCCGCGCTCGGCGACCTGGTCACCACCGGTCCCACCGGCACGAACGTGATGGACATCCATATTCTGCTGATCGGATAGGGAGTTAGCCATGTTAGTGACCATGAAGGAAATGGCCGGCCTGGTCAAAAAAGGGAAAAACGCGGTGGCCGCGTTTCACGCGCTCAACCTGGAGCAGATCCAGGGCATCCTCGAGGCGGCGCTGGAGGAGCGCTCGCCGGTGGTGATCGCGCTTGACGAGCCCGCCGCGATGTATGCGGGCTTGGGCGCGTTCGAGGCCATGGTCCGTGAGCTGGCGGAAGACGTGCCGGTTCCCGTGGCAACCATTCTCGACCACGTTCACGACCCGGTCCTCGTCTCCAAGGCTTTTGTTAATTATTACAGCGGGGTGACCGTTGACCCCCGCGAAAAATCCCCGGAATCCGTCGGTCCATGGCTCGCTTCCATCCAGGACCTATGCGCTAAACACTCTGCATTTTTTGAGGTCGTCATCTCGATCCGGGACATCTCGCTGGAACAGGCCCTGGAGTCGGCCAGAAAAATCTCGGAGCTGGCCCGGCCGGACTCCCTGTGCATATCCTTGGGCGGCGAGCACAAGAAAGGGCCGGAGCCGGCGTTCTTCGATTTTTTGCGGCTGGTGGGAGCCCAGACCGGCACGAGCGTGGCGCTCTCCGGCGCCGGCGCCTGGCCCGACGCCGACCTGCAAAGCGCCGTGGCCGCCGGGGCCTGGAAGTTGAGCGTCGGCACCAGGATCAACCTGGCGTTCACGCGCGGCCTGCGCTCATTCATGGACGCGAACCCGGATCGCATCCACCCGCGCTCGTACCTGGCCTCCGCCCGCGACGCGCTCAGCGCCGAGGTCCGCCACTGCATCCAGGTCATGAACCTGAACGCGATTTAACACATAAGTTACATATAAACTATACTGTACACTAAATGTATAGTATATTTAATTTGCCGCAGATGAACTCAGATGAACTCAGATGAACGCAGATAATAAAATAGTGACAGTTTTTCATGAAGTTATCTGCGTTTATCTGTGTTCATCCGTGTTCATCCGCGTTAAAAAGAACCAAGCCCGGGCTTCCAAGCCCGCGCCCTTTTCCCTAGACGGTAACATATTGATTTAACATCATTTTTCAAGAGCTTCCCTGAAGCATGGATACGAGGAGGCAACCATGACAACGCTTAAGGCCGCGGAAACCCTTAAACTGATGGCCGAGAAAAAACCGCTCATCCACCACATCACCAACTGGGTCACCATCAATCATTGCGCCCAGATCGTGCGCCATTGGGGATGCCTCCCCGTCATGGCCCACGCCAAGGAAGAGGTCGAGGAAATGGTCGGACTCGCCTCTGCCCTCGTCCTCAACATCGGGACCCTCACCCCCGACCTGGTCGCCGCCATGATCATCGCCGCCAAGGCCGCTAATAGAAAGGGCATTCCCGTGGTTCTCGACGCCGTCGGCGCCGGCGCCACCTGGCTCCGCACCGCCGAGACCAAGCGCCTTATCGGAGACGCCCATATTGACGTGCTCAAAGGCAACGCCGGCGAGATCGCGACCATCGCCGGAATGCAGGCCGAGGTCCGGGGCGTCGAGTCCATATCCGTGGGTGGCGACATCGGCGAGGCCGCCAAGGCGCTGGCCGCCAGGCTCAAGAACGTCGTCGCCGTGACCGGGCCCGTGGACCTCGTCACCGACGGCGCGAAAATCCTCGAGCTCGCGTACGGCCATCCCCTCATGGGCAAGGTCGTCGGCACCGGTTGCATCTCCGCCTCCACCATCGGCTGTTTCGCCGCCGTCGGCCCCGACATCCTCCGCCTCGCCGCCGAGGCCCTGGCCTCTTTCGGCGTGGCCGGAGAGCGCGCCGCCACGATCAGCAAAGGCCCAGGCGACTTCATGGCCAACCTCTTCAACGAGGTCTCCGCCCTGGCCGCCGACCCCGCCGGCCTCACCGTCACCGCCAGGGAGCGCACCGCGTGACCGCCCGCTGGCACGGCTTTTACTTCATCACCGACTCCGGCCTCTCCGTGAACGGGATCGTCGCCGACGTCAGCGAGGCCCTCCGCGCCGGCGTGGCCATGGTCCAGTACCGCGAGAAGCTTAAAGCCTACGCCGACTGCTGCGAGGAGGCCCGCGAGGTCCAGCGCCGGTGCCGCGAGGCCGGGGTCCCGTTCATCGTGAACGATAATGTCGAGCTCGCCCGCGAACTCGGCGCCGACGGCGTGCACGTGGGCCAGGAGGACATGCCGGCCGGAGAGGCCCGATCTCGCCTCGGACCCGGCGCCATCATCGGCGTCTCCGTGGGCTCGGCCGAAGAGGCCAGGGCCGCCGAGAGCCAGGGCGCATCCTACGTCGCCGTGAGCCCGCTGTTCGACACCCCCACCAAAACCGACGCCGGACCCGGACTCGGCCTCGCCACCCTCCGCCAGATCCGCGCCGCCGCCACCCTCCCCATCGCCGCCATCGGCGGCCTCAACGCCGCGAACATCCCCGCCGCCATCCAAGCCGGCGCCGACCTCATCTGCGCCATCTCCGCGTCCCTCGCGGGCGGCGCCGTCCACGATAACATCCGCCGCCTCATGGCCGCGGATAAGAGCAGCCAGTAGCCCGCAGCCCGCAGCCAGTATCCCGGGAAAATGCGACCAGCATTTTTTCTCTAATGTACCCGTAGCTGGCCTAAAGCTGAGGCCACAGACGGCTCCCGACGCGATTTTTGAAAAACCCGCCCCTGTCTTTTCAGCGGCTTCCATCATTTTGCCCCACTTAAGTTGGCCCAATTCAGACCCTTCGTGGCCCGGGTGCTGGACCACCCGCGTCCGACCCTCCGGGCCTCCCATGTCCGAACTTTGGGCCACCTGTGTCCGAACTTCAGGCCAGCCGCGCCCGAATTTCAGGCCACAAGAAAGGCCACGGAATTGCGGCCCAAAATGTTGAGCGTCAATCAACCTGAAAATATTTTGTCGAACCCTGCTCACCATCTTCTCCTCGCTCCTCCCCGCGGAAAACAAGCCCTCCTATCACTCTTGTCCAAAATAGGCCGTAAGAAAACCGCCAAGACGCCAAGAGCGCCAAGGATCGCCAAGTAAATCATGATGTTTCT
>DATKZS010000172.1:0-5281 GCA_035527835.1 bacterium | reverse complement strand
CCGGGAAATGGAGGAAATCATCCGGGAGATGCGCGAACTCTCGCTCGCGATCGGCGAAGCGACTACGGTAGGGGTGAAGAAAAGAAAACCCAAAAAACAAGCCAAGTTAGGCTTAAGTTAGTGCCATTCTATTGTGTCCCCGGAATTCCAGAATTCAGAATTAAAAGAATTTTATAGGCGCAAGGGGATCGGTGAATGGCTGACCGTAAAAATGGATACCCTGACTCCGCCGAGAGTTACGGCGCGGCCCTTTTTCTGGACCTCCAGGAATCCACCTTTATGTGGCAAAACTATCACGAGGTGGCCGAGGAGGCCTTGAACCGGCTCCAGGATTGCCTGCGCTCCCTGTTACGCCGGGAGGACTGCCAGGGGGAGATCGGCAACTTCACGGGGGACGGGTTCCTGATCATTTTCAGGAACGTGATCAACGCCATCCATCTGGCCGCGGCGCTGATCGAGGAATGGGAGCCGGTCCGGGCCTCGCTCCTGAAAAAAGCCGGCCGGGAGCCCGGGGCGATTTACATCCTGCGGACCGGGATTGATTTCGGAAAATATTACAAATGGCAGGACCACTATGTAGGCCCCGTGATCAACCGGGCCCAGCGTTGCGAAAGCGCCGGCAAGGATTTTTTAATGCGGCTGGCCGAGAAAAACCTGAAACCGGGCCGGAACCACCATTACGTTTTCGTCACCCGGGCGGTGTGGAACAACGTTTCCCAGGCCAACTTTGAATGCCAGGGACCGTATGAGGTGCATTTCCGGGGCGTACAGGATCAGGACAAACTCTACGCCCTCTGGCCCTTTCCCGCCGCGGCCCGGAAAGCCCAGGCCCCGGATGGCCCTCGCGCCCAGGCCCGGGGCGGCGATTCGAGACCGGTCCCGGCAGCCATCCAAGACCTGGGCGCCGACCTGGACCTGGTCAAATCCAATCCGCACAGCAACAAGAAAAAAATCCTCGCGGGCGTCATGCAAAAGAGCGAGAAATTGATCAAGAAGCAAAGCCTGTCCTCGGCGGAGCTTTCCCTGGTCAAATATTATCGGGCCGAAGCCATGCTCCTCGCCGGACGCGCCGCCACGCTTCAGAAAGTGAACTGGAAATTGATCAAGGACAGCATCCCGCTCTTGCGCGACGCCCTGGACGCCTCAATCAAGGCCGGCGGCGACCCGGCCGGGCAAGCCCTGATCTGGCTCAGCCTTGGCGAGGCCATTACCATATGCGTTCACGGCGAAAACCTGAAGCCGAAAAAAACGGAGGCCCTCAAAGAGGCCGAAGCCCTGGTCCGGAAAGCCCTGGCCTCCCTGCCCGCCGACACTCCGGATTATGCCCGGGCGCTCGCCAATCTGGGCTTCATCCTTTGGAAACAGGTCAAGGACAAAGGTCCGGCCGAGGCCGCGCGCCTCGAAGAAATCAAGCGCTATTTGGATGAAGCCCAAACCATCTACGAGAAAAACCACCAGCATGACGACATCGCAATAATCCAGGACTGGTTGCGAAGACATGGATGATGACGGACTGGGGAATTCGGGCCCGGCCCTTGTTTTTCAGTGATGGACCCGTCCGCCTGATGGGATGAAGGCAATCGGCTCTTGATCCCGGAGGGATCGCGGAGAATAGCCCGGCGATTCATCGCTGGGAGGCCGTCGGCCCTGACCACTAGAATCCCGGAGGGATGATGGAGGTTCTCTTCAGCCCCGCCGGGGCGTACTTCGTTAACCCAGGGCGGAAGTCCTGGGTTAAAGTTCAGCGCTGAAAGCGGCATGGTTTAAATATCCCTTTCAGGGAAGACCATATGTTACGTGTCTGGTTCCCAGGGTAGGCCGGAGACGGCCAACCCCGGGCTTTGATAAACAGCCCCCTTGGGGCATGAGATGGGCCTGCTCGCTCTTCGGGGCCTTTGTGCCTTTCGTGGCTTTGTGGTTTTTCCATCAATTCGTGTTTATCCGTGTTCATCTGAAAATAACGTGGGAGGCCGACTCCGCCGGGCGACTATACTCCCGGAAAAACCGAAGAGTCGCCAGCCGGAGGCTGCCTCCCACACTCATAAGCATTTTCATGCTTTCAGAGTGCCTCCCCGCGGCATGGGAAACTGTGGTTCCCTTGGCTTGACAGCCATCGAGATTAAGGTTTATCATCAAATTTCAGGAGACCGGCCTCGATTTAAAGCAGTTCCTCGGGCAGTACATTAAAACCCTTAAGATCCAGGGAGGAAGTTGATGGATAAGATCACGATCAATGTGAACGGCAAGCCCTTCCAGGTTGATCCGGGCCAGACTGTTTTGCAGGCGTGTTTGTCGGTGGGGATTGATGTGCCGAACCTGTGCTGGCACCCGCGGACCAAGGTTTACGGCGGCTGCCGGCTCTGCATCGTGGAGATCGAGGGCATGCGCGGCCTGCCCATCTCCTGCGGCACCGAGGTCAAGGACGGGATGATCGTCAGGACCGACACCGAGAACGTGCACAAGGTCCGCAAGATCGTGACCGAGCTCATGATCGCCTCCGGCGACCACAACTGCATGGCCTGCGACATGAGCGGGTCGTGCACGCTGCAGCGGCTCGCCTACCAGTACCGGATTGACAAGCCGCGCTACGAGATCAAGCGGGATGACCTGCCGATAGACGACGACAACCCGTTCATCATCCGGGACTACTCGAAGTGCGTGATGTGCGGGCGGTGCTACCGCGTGTGCAACGAGCTGGTGGGCCAGGGCGCGATCAACCTGACCTTGCGCGGCATGAACGCGCACATCTCGACCTTCCTGGATACCACGCTCATCAACTCCAACTGCGGCATGTGCGGCTCGTGCGTTCAGGCCTGCCCGACCGGAGCGCTCTCCTATAAGAAGGCGCGCTACGCGACGCGGGAGGCGGAGACGGAGGTGGTGGAGACCACGTGCCCGTACTGCGGTTGCGGGTGCCAGCTCGAGCTGCACGTGAAGGGCGGCAAGGTGGTGTACGTGGAGGCATCCGAGGACAAGGCCCCGAATTACGGGACCACGTGCGTGAAGGGCCGGTTCGGGTTCGATTTCATTTACAGCCCGGACCGGCTGACCAGGCCCTTGATCCGCAAGGGCCGGCAGTTCGAGGAAGCGGGCTGGGACGAGGCGCTGGACCTGGTGGCCGCCAAATTAAAGGAGATCAAGGAAAAGTCGGGGCCGGACTCGATCATGATGGCGAGCTCGGCCAAGGCCACCAACGAGGAAAACTACGCGCTCATGAAGTTCACCCGGGCCGTGCTGGGCACCAACAACATTGACCACTGCGCCCGACTTTGACACAGCGCCACCGTCACCGGTCTGGTGACAAGCTTCGGATCGGGCGCCATGACCAACTCGCAGCTCGAGCTGGAGGGCGCGGACGTGATCATCGTCTGGGGCAGCAACACCACCGAGACGCACCCGATCATCGCCTCCATCATCCGGCGGGCGGTCAAGAAGGGGACCACTTTGATCGTGGTGGACCCGCGCCGGACCGACATAGCCCGTCTCGCCCACCTCCACCTCCGGTCCCGCGTCGGCACCGACATCCCCGTCATCAACGCCATGATGAACTCGATCATCGCGCAGGGCCTCACGAACAAGAAGTTCATCGAGGAGCACACGGAGGGCTTTGACGCGCTTCAAGAGCACCTGAAAAAATACACGCCCGCACACGCCGAGAAGATCTCCGGCGTGCCGGCCAAGATGATCGAGGCCGCGGCCGCGCTCTATGCCAAGGCCCAAAACGGCTCGGTCTGCTACACCATGGGCATCACCCAGCACACCTGCGGAGTGAACAACGTGATGTCGCTCGCCAACCTGGTCATGCTCTGCGGCCAGATCGGCCGGCCCTCGACCGGCCTGAACCCGCTGCGCGGCCAGAACAACGTGCAGGGCGCCTGCGACGTGGGCGCGCTGCCCAACGTCTACACGGCCTACCAGAAGGTCGGCGATCCCAAGATCCAGGAGAAGTTCGAGCAGGCGTGGGGAGTGAAGCTTTCCGACCAGGTCGGGCTCACCATCACCGAGGCCTTCGACAAGTTCGGCAAGGAGGTCAAGGCGTTCATCTGCTTCGGCGAGAACCCGGCCGCTTCCGAGCCGGACGTGGGCCATGCCAAGGCGTCCATGGGCAAGCTCGATTTCATGGTGGTGATGGACCTGTTCAAGACCGAGACCGCGGAGATGGCGGACGTGATCCTGCCCTGCGCCACCTTCGCCGAGATTGACGGGACCTACACCAACACGGAGCGCAAGGTCACCCGGGTGCGCAAGGCCGTGGAAGCGCCGGGCGAGGCCAAGCCCGGATGGTGGATCGTCTCCGAGCTCGCCTCCCGCATGGGCTATGACCTCCATTGCACTGACGCCGGCCAGATCTGGGACCAGGAGATCGCGCCGCTCTCGCCCTCCATGGCCGGCATGAAGTGGGAGGAACTGAACGTCCGCGGCCTGCAGTGGCCCAAGCCCACCCTCGAGCACCCCGGCACCCAGTACCTGCACCAGGACGGCAACTTCACGCGGGGCAAGGGATCGTTCCAGGTCATCGAGCACACCGAGCCGGCCGAGTCGCCGAGCGACGAGTACCCGCTCTGGCTCACCACCGGCCGCCGGCTCCAGCAGTACCATACCTCGACCATGACGCGGCGCGCGAGCGGGCTTAACGACCTGCTCCCGGAAGACCGCCTGGAGCTCGCCGCGGATGACGCGAACAAGCTCAAGATCCGGGACGGCGACAAGATCAAGGTGAGGAGCCGGCGCGGCGAGATCGCGACCAAGGCCTGGGTCACCGACCGCGTGGCGCCCGGCACCGTGTTCATGTCGTTCCATTTCTGGGAGGCCAACGCCAATGTGCTTACCAACGCGGCACTGGACCCCAAGTGCAAAATCCCCGAGTTCAAGGCCTGCGCGGTGAGCGTGGAAGCGGCGTGAGGGGGAACGAGAGGGCGGCGAAGATTTAACGCCAAAACGCCAAGAAAATTATTTTTTTAAAGAGCCTCTTGCAAAATTATCATGTCGGCACAGGACATCACGTGGGAGCGCCCTTCCGGGCGCGATTCTTCACGGGGCCGGATAGCGGATCGCGCCCGGAAGGGCGCTCCCACGTGATGTCCTGGACTTTTGCAAGAAGCTCTAAATACAGAAGGGGCATGGAAAACCGTGCCCCTTCTTTGTGTGCCAGGCATGTCGCACCTGTTGGAGGTGGAAGTCCTCTGCGGGCCGCGGTGAGCGGAACCGCCAGCCTAGGCAAGGGTGTCCGCCGCGAGGCGGAATCTGAAGGAAGCCAATGGCAAAACACGGACTCGACGAA
>DATKZS010000171.1:0-4226 GCA_035527835.1 bacterium | reverse complement strand
TTCGTCGAGTCCGTGTTTTGCCATTGGCTTCCTTCAGATTCCGCCTCGCGGCGGACACCCTTGCCTAGGCTGGCGGTTCCGCTCACCGCGGCCCGCAGAGGACTTCCACCTCCAACAGGTGCGACATGCCTGGCACACAATGGCCGGGGGCTGGAAATATTCCAACCCCCGGGAGTCAATAAGCCCCATCTTGCAAGGCAAAATGGAGGGGCAATCCGGGGATTATTATCATTCCATTTCTCTTTATTGTCAATGCGCGAATTTACGATTAAGAGCTTTTTATCCCGTCATTTGTTCCAGTTGATACATGTCAATCAGGACCTCCCTGGGCTTGACGCCGTCGGAGGGCCCGACCAGGCCTTTTTTCTCCATCAGCTCGACGATGCGGGCGGCGCGGTTGTAACCGATTTTGAGCCGGCGCTGGAGCATGGAGACGCTTACCTGCCGGGTCTGGGCCACCAGGCGCAGCGCGTCGTTCCAATGCTCGTCCAGCTCGTCCTCCTCCATTGCCTGGTCCTCCGGCCGCGGCTTGATGATGGCCTCGTCGTACTCCGGCTGGCCCTGCTCGCGCCAGAACTCGGTGACGCGCTTGATCTCCTGGTCGGAGACGAAGGCGCCGTGGAGGCGGACCAGGTCGGTGGTCCCGGGCTGAATGAAGAGCATGTCGCCCTGCCCGAGCAGCCGCTCGGCGCCGTTCTGGTCCAGGATGGTGCGCGAGTCGGTCTTGGACGCGACCTTGAAAGCGATCCGCGCCGGGAAATTGGCCTTGATCAGCCCGGTGATCACGTCCACCGACGGCCGCTGCGTGGCCAGGATCAGGTGGATGCCGGCGGCCCGCGCCATCTGCGCCAGCCGGCAGATGCTTTCCTCGCAATCCCTGGCCGCCACCATCATCAGGTCCGCGAGCTCGTCAATGATCACCAGGATGACCGGCATGGTCTCCTGCGGCGGCGCCTGTTCCTTCACCTCCGTCCCGGGCTCGGGACCCATGCGGTCGGGCAGCACGTAGGTGTCGTGCTCCGAGGCCTCGCCGTCCGCCCGGGCCGCCTTTTTCGCCTTGCCCGTCTTTTTCTTGTCCTTGTCGCCCTTCACCACCAGGCGGTTGAACGAATCAATGTTGCGGACGCCGTACTCGGCGAGCACGGTATAGCGCCGCTCCATCTCGGCCACCGCCCACTTGAGCGCCACCGCGGCGTCCTTGGGGTCCGCGATCACCCGGTGGATCAGGTGCGGAATGCCCTCGTAGGTGCTGAGCTCGAGGCGCTTGGGGTCAATCATCAGCATCTGCACCTCGTGGGGCGTGGAGCGGTGGAGCACGCTCATGATCATGGCGTTAAGGGAGACGCTCTTGCCGCTTCCGGTGGAGCCCGCGACCAAAAGGTGCGGCGCGCGCCGGATGTCAAAGGCGAACGGCTCGCCGGTGATGCTCTTGCCGATGGCCAGGGGCAGCGGGCTTTTCAAGGAGCCATAGGCCTGCGACTCGACGATCTCGCGGAGCGACACGGTCTCGCGGTTCACGTTCGAGATCTCGATGCCGACCACGTTCTTGCCCGGGATCGGCGCGATGATGCGCACGGACACGGCCGAGAGCGCCATGGCCAGGTCGTCGGCCAGGCCCGCGATCTTGTTGATCTTGATGCCGGACCCGGGCTTGTACTCGTACATGGTGATGACCGGGCCGGGCTGGATCTCGACGACCTCTCCGGAAACGCCGAAGTCGCGGAGCTTGTTCTCCAGGATCCGGGCGTTCATGAGGAGCGTTTCCTGGTCAACCTTCTTGTGGCCCTGGCTTACCTCGTCCAGGAGCTCGATGCCGGGAAGCTCGTAATGGCCTTCCTTCAGGAACGGCATCTTCTCCTGTTTGGGCTTGGGCTCGGCCTTCTTTTTCGGCGGCTCCTCCTTCCTGGGCTCGGTCACGATCTTGATCTCGCGCTGGGTCCGGGTCTTCTCGAGCAGGTCGCGGTCTCTGGTGACCTCCTCCCGCCGGCGGCGGCGCTCGCGCCAGCGCAGGTAAGCCTCGCCCGCCTGGTCGCGCGCCCAATACGCCGCGTCCGCCGCCATCCGGGCGGCCTTGACCGGCGAGAAGTCCGCCGCCGCCATCAGCGCCGTCACCGCGAGCAGCGCCCCCGCGATCAGCGCTCCCGCCGAGCCCAAGAGCCCGGCCAGCAACCGGCCGAGCGCGCCGCCCGCGATGCCGCCGGCCCGCACCGTCTCCTGGTCAATCTTCACCGTGTCGAGCGCCAGCTCCAGAAAAACGGACACCGCGAACAGCAGCATCACCGCTCCCACGACCCGGACCACGAACCTGGCCCGGCCGCCCTTCCACGTCGGCCCTCCCTTGCCCCGGAAGTTCCAGAGAGCGAAGGCCGCCAGCAACGGAGGGATCAGCCACGCCGAGAACCCGATGAGCGCGTAGAGCCAGCCCGACACGTCCGCGCCCAGCGGGCCCATCCAGTTCTTCACCGGCGTGATCGCGCCTTCCCGGATGAACAGGCACGGGTCGCGCGGCGAAAAACTTAAGAGACACAGGGAAAAGAAAAGGGCCAGGAACGTCCAGATCACTCCGAACAGCTCCCGCCTCCGCCGCTCCGTCATCAACGCCGCTTTCACCGCTTCCACCTCGCTTTTCCCGCATGAACGTAGAGCATTCAAAAAACCGGGCCTCGTCTTAATAACCAGTGCAAGTATTTATGCCTTTTTTATTTAGCCGCAGATGAACGCAGATGAACACAGATAAGATTTCTTTATTTTTTTCATCTGCGTTCATCTGCGTTCATCTGCGGCTAATTTTTTTCATGCCTTTTGTGTCCTATCTCCACAATCCCACTCCCACGCTCACTATCCCCACCGCGAAGCACCACAGCGAGAACCACATCAGCGTGCCCCGCCGCATGAAACGCATCACGATCTCGATGGCAACGTACCCCACTACCGCCGCCACCAGCGGCCCGATGATATAGGCCAGGGCCTGGTCCGCGGAAAAGACCCGGACCGCGTCCGCGTGCTTCACCGCGGAGAGGAGCGCGGCCCCCGCCACCGCGGGAAGGGACGCCAGGAACGAGAACCGCGCGGCCTCCTCCCGGCCCACGCCCAGCGCCCGCGCCGCCGAGATAGTGGACCCGGACCGCGAGATGCCCGGCAGTACCGCGATGCCCTGCACAACCCCGATGACCAGGCTCACGAACCGGCCCGGATGCCCCGGAGTCTCCTGGCGCCCGCGGCCGATCAGCTCTCCAGCCACCAGCACGGTCCCGGTGATCATCAGGCACGCTCCGACCCATAATGCCGAGCCGAACATCCACTCGACCCGATCCTCCAACAAGAGCCCGATCAGCCCGGTGGGCGCCGTGGCGATGACGATCCCGATCACGAGCTTTTGCGCGGCCCGCTCCGGCTCCGACAATTCCCGGCCCCCGGCCACGGCGCCGGCCAGGGAAGCGATCTCGATGAGCTCGCGCCGGAAATAGGCCGCCGCCGCCGCGAGCGTGCCCACGTGGAGCGATACGTCAAGGAGCACCCCCGGCTGGCTGAACCCCGGAATCAACTGCTGAGCCAGCGCCAGATGGCCGGAACTCGAAACGGGCAAGAACTCGGTCAAGCCCTGCAAGACCCCGAGTAAAACCGCCTGGGCCAATAAAGAATGCATCAAGTTTTCCTTCACTTATTGTAGGCGAAACCAGACCCGATGTCAATGATAAAAAGAGGTCCGCGCCATCTTCCCGCGCACGGCCCGCATCCCTCTCGGCCGAAAAGCTAACATACTATTTCTTAATAATAATTTCCCCCGGGTGCTGCGGCCTTCAATTCGTGAAGACGGCTTGTCAATTTCAGTTTGGGCAATGCTTATGATATAATGTGAATATGACAGAAAGATAAGAACTGGTTTCATAATCAGGACAACCATCTCGGATGAAAAGAGAGCGTGTTGCCCAAACCGTCTTAGCCCCAAGGGGGCGTCATTCTACAGCCTGGGGTGTGAACCCCGGGAACGAGTCGGGAGGAATCGGCAAGCTCTGAAAGAGCGGCACAAACAGGCGTTATGGCGCGCCTTCAGCGCTCAAAAGGTCGGGCATGAACGTTTTCCCGGGGTTCACACCCCAGGCTGGAGAATGGTCCGATCCAGGTACATAGGTAACACAATGAACCAGGCACATGGGTTACACTCTCGGCATGATCAAGACAGGAGGTTTTGTCATGCCGTGGAAGGAGACATGTGCCATGGAAGA
>DATKZS010000170.1:0-11629 GCA_035527835.1 bacterium | reverse complement strand
GGCCGTGCTGCTCGGCGGCGACGGCAGTTACAGCGGAGGCCCCGCGGGCAACCGCTTCGACGTGTCCGGCGTCAACGGCAAACTTGACGGCGGCCACGCCACCATCGTCCTCTCCATCACCGGCCCCGGCCTCATCATCGTCAACGCTCAAATCCCCCATTGCGGTCTTTTGCTCGCCGAAGAAAAAGGCCGATGGATGAATGACGTTGACCTGTTGCCGGCGTTCACCTTAAATGCCGTGATACCTTGATCCCCGCCTGACAACGAAAAATCGGGAGCGGGCCTCAAAACCCGCTCCCGATTTTCTTTTTATGCGCCGGCCGGGCGCAGATAGAAAACCTTATCAACCTATTGACCGGCCAAAATATTTGCGCGTGCGCAACAGCAGCAGCAGCATTGCCTACTCCGCCGGCTTCTCCGTGGTCTTTTCCATTGATCCCTCCAGCACCGGAAGGGCAGTCCTCCTCGGCGGCGACGGGTCATACGGGCCGGGAACGCGCTACGACATTTCCGGACCGGTAACCCACTTAGAGGGCGGGCTCAGCACCATCCACCTCAAGGTCACCGCCCCCGGAATGATCTGGGTGGACGCCAAAATCCCGGCCTGCGGGATGAAGCGCGGCTTCGGAAAATGGATGGATGAAGTCGTTCTCACCGTCCCCTTAGCCATATCCGCTAACTGAAGGGAACCATGAGCTGAAGAAATTAGCGCTAAGACGCCAAGGACGCCAAGCAGGAAGAAAAAAATTTCTACTTGGCGCCCTTGGCGTTAAATTTTTCCCGTCGTTATTCTGAATTGCCGGAGGAAGATCACGGCCCGCAGAAAACGGACAGCGCCTCCGATGCCGCGCTCCGGTTGGGCGGCTGGGCCTCATCCACCGCGTAAACCGCGTACTCATACTCCGCGCCTGACCGCGCCGTCCGGTCAATGTACATGGTCTGTGGGATGGGGTCCAGGAACAGCTCCCGCCATTCGGCCCGGCCCCGCAGTCTCCGCGCCAGCACGTAGCCCTTCAGGTCCGGGTCCTGGTTCCGGAGCCAGTGCAGCTCCACCCCGTGGCCGGTCCAGATCCCGGTCAGGCCCTCCGGCCGCGCGGGCGGGCTCAGGTCCGCCGGCACCGCGCTCGTGAGCGGCGCCGCCGGACCCTCCACCGGCCGCGCGCCCGGGACCGGCGCCACCGCCCGCACCTCGTAATAATAGCGCGTGCCGTTCTTGACCGGGCCGTCAACGAAGCCGCCGCCCGGCGCCGGCTCGATGTTGACCGGACGCCACGGAAACCGCGTCGCGGCCTCTGACCGGTAAATATTGAACCCGGTTCCCGCCGGCATGAACGGCGGCGTGTCCCACGAAAGCTCCACGAACCCGTCGCCGCCCCGGGCCTGGAGATTGGAGGGCGCCGGAGGGGGAGGAGCGTTCGTCATTGCCACGGCCTCGGTCTCCGCCCCCCGCCGGCCGTCATCGGAGATGCCCCGCACCTTGAACAGCTGGCGCCCGCCCGGCGCCGGCGCGCACGTCTGGTACTGCGGGTCGCGGGTCCGGTCCGCCACCCGGTATACCGGCGTCGAGCCATCCACCACCTCCGCCTCCATGACCTCGTACGCCACCGCCGCCGGCTGCTCCGGTCCCGTCGCCTCCGGCGCCGTCCACCTCATCTCCAGGCACCCGTTGCGCACCCGGGCCTGGAGCTTGCCGGGCGCGTCCGGCGCCGGCGGCGTCGGCGGCTTGGGCGGGCCCTTGACCCCGCAACCCGCCGCGCCGGCCAATAACAACACCAGCATCAGATGCGGGAGCGGCGCAAGCCGCGGGCCGTTCTTCATCCCCCGCTCCCCTTCGCCACCCGGATCGCTTCCCTCAGGTCCAGCTTGCCCTCGTAGATGGCCTTGCCCGTGATCACGCCCACGATCCCGTCGCGCTCGTGCTTCATCAGCTCGCGCACGTGGCCGAGGTCCGCGACCCCGCCCGACGCGATGACCGGGACCTTGACCGACCGCGCCAGCCTGGCCGTGGCCTCCACCGCCGGGCCCGTCAGCATGCCGTCGCGCGCGATGTCCGTGTAAATGATCGCGGCGATCCCCATGTCCTCGTAGCGCCGCGCCAGGTCCGCAGCCGGCAGGTCCGTGACCTCGGCCCAGCCCCGCACCGACACCAGCCCGCCCTTCGCGTCAATCCCGACCACGATCTTGCCGGGGAACTTCCGGCACGCCTCCCGCACCAGCTTGGGGTCCTTATGCGCCACCGTGCCCAGGATCACCCGGCCCACGCCGCGCTCCAGGTAATGGGCGATGGTGGCCAGGTCGCGGATTCCGCCGCCCAGCTCGATGGGCACGCCCGCGGCCCGCGCGATCTCCAGGACCGCGGCGTCGTTCACCGGCCTCCCCGCGAACGCGCCGTCCAGGTCAACCACGTGGATCAGCTCCGCCCCCATCTCCGCCCACTTCTTCGCCATCGCCGCCGGATCGTCCGAATAAGCCGTGTCCTTCTCCATCAGGCCCTGCTCCAGCCGCACCACCTTGCCCGCTTTTAAATCTATCGCCGGTATAACAAGCATTTTTTTAAACCGCGGAGACTTAAGAGAACGCAGAGATATTTATTTAAAAATTATCCTCTGCGTTCTCTGCGCCTCTGCGGTTAATCCCCCCTCAAAAGTATTCCACCGCCCGATACTCGCCGAACGTCTTTCTCCACACGTCGCAGATTTCTCCGACCGAGGCATAGGCCCGGACCGCGTCGAGCACGAAGGGCATGAGGTTGTCCTTGCCCCGCGAGGCGTTTTCCAGGCGCGTGAGGCTCGTGGCCCACGCGGCCTGGTCGCGGGTCCGGCGCAGCTTCCGGAGCCGCTCCACCTGCTGTGCTTCCACCTCGGAGCCGATCCGCAAAGTGGGGATCGGAGGGTAGTCCTCGGTGGCGTGATAGTTCACGCCGACCACGACCTGGCCGCCGCTCTCGACCGCGAGCTGGTAGCGGTAGCTGGCGTCCGCGATCTCCCGCTGCGGAAAGCCCTTCTCGATTGCGTCCACGATCCCGCCCAGCGCCTCGATCTTGTCGAGGTAAGCATAGGCCTCGGCCTCCATTTCGTTGGTGAGCTTCTCCACGTAGTACGATCCGCCCAGGGGGTCAATATTCGCCGCGACCCCCGACTCGTTGGCGATGATCTGCTGCGTGCGCAGCGCGATGGTCACGGCCTGCTGGGTCGGCAGCGCCAGCGTCTCGTCCATGGAGTTGGTGTGCAGGCTCTGGGTCCCGCCCATCACCGCGGCCAGCGCCTGGATGGTGGTCCGGATGATATTGTTCTGCGCCTGCATCGCGGTGAGCGAGCACCCCGCGGTCTGGGTGTGGAACCGGAGCTTCCAGCTCTCCGGCTTCTTGGCCTGGAACCGGTCCCTCATGATCCGGGCCCACATCCGCCTGGCCGCGCGGTACTTGGCCACTTCCTCGAAAAAGTCGTTGTGCGCGTTGAAGAAGAATGAGAGCCGGGGCGCGAACCGGTCCACGTCCAGGCCCGCCTCGATCCCCGCCTGCACGTAGCCGATGCCGTCGGCGATGGTGAACGCCAGCTCCTGCACCGCCGTGGAGCCGGCCTCGCGGATGTGGTAGCCGGAGATGGAGATGGTGTTCCACTTGGGCACCCGCTCCGCGCAGAACGCCATGATGTCGGTGATGATCCGGAGCGACGGCCGCGGCGGGAAGATCCACGACTTCTGCGCGATGTACTCCTTCAAGATGTCGTTCTGGATGGTGCCGCCCACCCGGTCCATCGCAACGCCGCTTTTCTCGCCCGCGACGATGTACATCGAGAGCAGCACCGACGCCGGCGCGTTGATGGTCATCGAGGTCGTGACCTGGTCAAGAGGGATGCCCGCGAACAGCGTCTCCATGTCCGCGAGCGTGTCCACCGCCACCCCCACCTTGCCCACCTCGCCCTGCGAGCGCGGGCTGTCCGAGTCGCGGCCCATGATCGTCGGCAGGTGGAACGCCACCGACAGCCCGGTAACGCCCT
The DNA here is from genome assembly GCA_035527835.1 of bacterium. Lineage (GTDB taxonomy): Bacteria > RBG-13-61-14 > RBG-13-61-14 > RBG-13-61-14 > DATKZS01 > DATKZS01. Next base: position 7,631 of record DATKZS010000170.1, on the reverse strand, counting down.
GCCGCATCAAATAATGGAAGCGCTGGTTGGACTCGGTGGCCGTGCCGAACCCCGCGAACTGCCGCATGGTCCACAGCCGGCCCCGGTACATGGTCGGGTAAACGCCGCGGGTATAAGGGTACGCGCCAGGGTAACCGAGGTCATGCTCGTAATCGAAGTCCGCGAGGTCCTCCGGCCCGCTAAGCCTCGGGATCTCGCGGCCGGACACCGTCTCGAATTTTTCCTTGCACTCGGCCGAACGCGAGAGGAACGGCTTCAATACTTCTTCTTCCCACTCGTTGCGCCGGGTATGGCCCGAATCCTTACTGCTCATTACTCCCTCCTTCCCTGAAACCCGTCTCCCCCTTGCTGTACTGCTTAGAAGATTTTTTTACAGGATTAACAGTATCAACAGGATTTTCCGAGGACGCCGCTTATTTTTTCTTCATCTTGTAAATCCCGTTAATCCCGTCTCGAAATATTTTAATGACCGCCTGGCGCTGTCCATCAGGAATCACCCTCCGGCCTGGACCCGGCCTCCCGCCTCGCCTTCTCCACCGCTTCCACGAAAGTGTCCGCGTCCGCCGGGCTGAACACCCACGCCCGCCCCCGCGCCTTCCGGAGCAGCAAGGCGCCGCGAACCGACAGCGAGAGGCAGAGCTTGCCCGGCGCGAAAAAGGCCCGGCGCACCTCGCCCGCCGCGAACGGCCTCAGCTCCCTGACGTCGGCGATCATGATGTCGCGGTCCCTGAAGATCATCTTGAAGCGGATGCGGTCGGCGTACACCGTGATCCGCTTCGGGAAGAAGCTCGCGGCCCAGAAGACAATGGCCAGCCCGATCAGGTCCAGGACCGCGAGCATCGCGAACGCCGCATTCCGGCTGTCGCCGAGGCAGCGGACCAGGATCAGGTTATACGCTCCGAGCAGCGCCCACGCCATCACCAGCGCGCCGACCAGGAGCGGCAGCTCGTAAAGCAGCGCGGAAATCTCGAACCGCCTCATCCCGCACTCGTAAATCTTCCCGCCCGGCTCCATGTCCACTACCCCGCCCTCTCCCTGGCTGCTGGTTGCCGTACATCGCGACGTAAATATTTGCTCATCGGTAGGCCACTCTTGTTCCGCGCCGCCCGACAAGAGTGTCGGGCCTACCGAAAATCTCAGCATTCTATGCCCGTCCGCGCCGTCACGCCCTTTTCCCAGTAGTGCTTGACCTCCCGCATCTCCGTCACCAGGTCCGCGGCCTCGATAACTTTCGGATGAGCGTTGCGGCCGGTCAGCACCAGCTCCATCCGCTCCGGCTTCTCCCGGATCAGACCGAGCACGTCTTCCAGCTCGATCAGCCCGAAGTCGAGCGCCACGTTGATCTCGTCCAGCACCAGGATGTCAACCTTGCCCTCCCGCATCGCCTCCCGCGCCAGCTTCAGCGTCTCCTGGGCGAGCCTCTTGTCCTCCGGGTCCGGGCAGCTCTTGGAAACAAAGCATTCCCGCCCGCCCTGCGTGAGCTTTATCAACCCCTCGAAGCGCTTCACCGCCTCGAGCTCGCCGTAATCAATCCGGCCCTTCATGAACTGGATGATATGCGAGGTCAGCCCGTGGCCCGCCGCCCGCAGGCACATCCCCAGCGCCGCCGTGGTCTTGCCCTTGCCGGCCCCGGTGTAGACCTGCACGTAGCCCTTTTCATCTCCCGGCATCATTCACCGTCCAATTGTTTTGGCGACAAGAATGTTGGAGTTTGTTTTTTTGCCGCAGATGAACGCAGATGAACGCAGATAAAAAGGAAATATATTTTCTTATCTGTGTTCATCTGCGTTCATCTGCGGCTCATTTCTTTTCGGACTGCATTGAGGACCTCGCCCCTTCATACACCTCGATCAGCTTGGCCGCGTGCTCCGCGAGCCCCTCGATGGGCCCGCCGGCCGCCGCGAACTTGTCGGCCAGCGCCGGGTCGCCCGCCAGGCGGTCCATGGCCGCCGCCAGCTCGAACACGTCGCCCGGCCGGAACGTGAGCCCGTTCACCTCGTGCTCCACCGCCTCGGAAAACGCGCCCACGTCCGACACGATCACCGGCCGCCTCGCCCGGAAGGCCTCCCGGATGGTGATCCCGTACGACTCGTACCACCGCGACGGCATGATGATCGCGTCCACCGTGGCCAGCACCCGCGGCAGGTCCGCCGGCTGGTAGGCCCCGTAAAAGCTGATCTCCGTGCTCCGGGCGAGCTCGACCAAACGCTTGTCATAGTCCGTGATTCCGTGGTACGGGACCGCCTCCCCGTGCATGTGCAGGGAGCAGCCGGGCGTCTTCAGCTTCTTGAACGCCCGGATCACGTCCTCCACTCCCTTCGACGGGATCAGCGTGCCCAGGTAGCCGAACTTGCGCACCGGCTCCCCGGCCGGCCGCCGCGGCACCTTGTCCAGCTCGGACAGGTCGAGACCGTAAGCCAGCACCCGCGACCGCTCCCCCGGCACCCCCTCCTCCACCATGATCCGCCGGTGAGACTCGGAGGGCATGATGAAGCACGAGACCGATCCGAACTGCTCCGCGATGTCCTCCCGCATCCGCTCCAGCATCTCCTTCCCCTTCGCCTTGCCCATCAGGTAGGCCGCGAGCTTGCCCGGCCGGCCGTGGATGCCCACGGTCTGCGGCTTCAGGCACTCCAGGCACTCGTCCGGTACGATCTTCTTGCACACCCGCTTGTCGTTCCGGATCCGCTGCCCGCGCGGGCAATAGGGCTGATGGTCGCTGAGCGTCATCACCACCGGCGCTCCCAGCTCGGCCGCCGCGCGCACCATGTCCAGGCTCATCCCGCCCAGGTGCTGGACGTGCACCACGTCCGGACCGATCCGCTTCAAATACTCCCGGAACAGGCCCGTGAGCCACGGCCGCATGTACTTGTCGCGGAACTCATTGACCCGGCCAAGGTCAACGTGCACCCGCGTCACCCGCACCGGCCCGTCGTCGCTTTCATAGACCTCGCCGTGCCCAAGCCCGGACTTCAGCCCCCGGCTGAACACGAAAACCTCGTGACCGCGGCTGAGCTCGCGCGCCAGGCCCTTGACGTAAACCTCGACGCCGCCCACCCGCTCCGGCGGATAACTCTGGGTGACATAAACGATGCGCATTCTATTTATACCTGGAGAATTTGCAGACAGGATTAACAGGATTTACAGGATAATAAGAGGAAGCACTTTTTCTTGTTTTTATCCTGTAAATCCTGTTAATCCTGTCTGAAAGATATTTGTCCATCATACCCCTCGGGCCAAAAAATCGTCCACCCGCTCCCACCACTTGAACTTCCGCGCCGCCTTCATGGACCGGGCGCCCAGGAACTGCGCCGCGTTCTGGCTGAACGACCACGGCAGCGCATACGCCCGCCAATACCACAGCGCCGCCCCCCGCACGTCCTGCTCCCCGAGCTCTTGCCACCGCTCGCCCACGCCGTTCCAGCTCGCCTGCAAGACCTCGAGCGGATTATTGAACAGCGCGCCCCCGGCCACCTCCCGCCAGTTGCGGTGGTCCAGGTACACCCGCTTGAACTCGTACCACAAGGAGTTCGCGTGCGAGTGCTCGACCACCGACGCCGGCTCGTACACCAGCGCGTACCCGGCCAGCAGCACCTCCCGTGCCCACGCCGCGTCCTCCCCGAACCGGCGCTCAAGAAACGGGCGCTTCTCCCACGCCTCTTTCCTGAGGCACGAGCTCACGTTGTCGAACGACAGCCGCCGGATGCGCTCCAGCACCGGGAGCGCCATCAGCTCAGCCTCGTCGAGAAGCCTTTTCACCTCCCGCTCGGTCCGGCCCGCCATCCACCGCGTCAGCCGCGCCTTGATGAACGGCGGGCAGTCCGGCCGCGGGACCTGGCGGCTGTACGCGCCGGCCACTCCCGGTTCGAGCGCCGCTTCCACCAGCGGCCGCAGCCACTCCTTCCCCACCGGCACCGCGTCCTGCGTGAGCAGCGCCACCGCCCGGCCCGCGGCAGAGCCGATCGCCCGGTTCCGGGTGAGGCCATGGTTAAACTCGGCGCGGGCGATCCGGATCACCCGGCCGTATTGCCCGGCCAGCTCCGCGCTCCCGTCGTCCGATCCAGAGTCTATCACAATAATCTCGAACCCGCCGGGCAACTCCTGCGCCGCCACCGCATCCAGGCAGGTCCGGAAGCGCGATCCCCCGTTCAAGCTCGGGATCACCACGCTGGCGATCGGCGCCGCCACCTTAAGGCCTCTCCCCCACCGCGATCAAATAAAACTCCCAGTCCGTGTCCGGAATCTGGAAGCCGAATTTCTGCTCCCGCTCCCCAAGGTGCGACAGGTCCTCCCGGACCCTGAACCCCGCCCGCGTCACCAGCTCCCTGACCTCGGCCGCCGTGTAGCAGTGCACCCGGCCCCGCGTCTTTTGCCCCTTCTCCACCATGTAGTCCACCGCGAACCGGAACTCCTTGAACCCCTTCGGATGCAGCAGGTTGTAGAACTGGAACCACGCCAGCCCCTTGGGCGCCAGCGCGCGATACGCCTCCCGCATGTAATGGAACGCGTCCTCGCGGTCCAGGTGGATCAGCACCACTTGCAAATAAATCTTGTCAAAGCTCGCGTCCGGAAAAGGGGCCAGGTCGCTCCGGTCGCGGGACACCAGCGTGACATTATCCCGGCCCTTCATCCGCTCGCGCGCGAACTTGATCATGTTCTCGGCGATGTCGGTCCCGGTGAAGCTCCGGCACAATGGCGCCACGTGCTCGGCGATCCGGCCCACCCCAACCCCGACCTCCAGCACCCGGTCATCCTTCCCGATGGACAGCACCTTCGCGATGATCGCGGCCGTGTCCTTGCCGTGCGCCGACAGGCTCTCCTCCGTCGCCGGCCGGCCGAACGGCTCGCCCGCCACCGCCAGATACGCGCCCGCCCGGTCCTTGGCCATGTTGTCCCAGAAGCTCTTGTAGTCCTCACCCAGCTTCGGGCTCCACAACTCCACCGGCGCCTCCGCGTCCGGCGCGGCCTCTTTGCCGCCGAGCGCAGCCCGGATTTTATCAACGATGCTCACGAAACGGATTATACCAATTCCCCGCGCGCCGCGCCATTTTCCTTGCTGTTAAAAAGCATGGGTTGATGGGAAGAGTTCTGGTTTCGCACAGAGGCACGGAGAACACAGAGAATTTTTTACATTATTTTTTCTCTGTGTTCTCCGTGCCTCTGTGCGAAACCAATCCTTGCCAGCCCCGGAAGTTGCCCCTTTATAACAGGTCAAACCACTAATTGGAACCACGCCCCGAATTTTGCTAAGTAATAAGTCACGCCTTTGGGCCCCGGTCAATCAGTTGGAAACCAGCCATTCGGAAAGGAGACGTGACATGGATGCAAGGAACATTAGGGAGATGGTGGAGAGCCGCGCGGCCGAGACGCCGGATTGGGTTTACGTCGCTTATTACGGCGAGTACCTGACCTACGGGCAGTTCAACGAACAGGCCAACCGCCTGGCCAACGCGCTCCTCAAGCTCGGCGTGAAAAAGGGCGACGTGGTGTACGTGCACCTCGTCAACCGGCCCGAGCAGCTCGTCGCCTGCCTGGCCGCCCTCAAGATCGGCGCCGTCTGCGGCCCGGTCAACGTCCAGCTCACCCCCGACGAGCTGCTCTACCAGGTGAACGACTCGAAGGGCGTGGCCGTCATCACCGAGACCGCGCTTAGCAAGGTGGTGGCCTCGGTGCGCGACAAGTTCGCGGCGGTGAAGAACGTGATCGAGCTGGGGACCGAGGTCACGGCCGGGAACCTCAAGTACGCCGACCTGGTCGCCAAGGAGAGCGTGAAGCTGAAGAAGGTGAAAATCTCGCCCTCCGACCTTTCCTTCATCTTCTACACCTCCGGCACCACGGGCAAGCCCAAGGGCGCGCTGCTCACCCACGGCAACGTGGTCTCGGTCATGGCGGCGCTTCGGACCGCGCTGAACCCGCCGGAAGGGGAGGACGAGAGCGTGCAGCACGCGGGCCTCATCTTTTTGCCGCTGTTCCACGTCAACGCCATGATGAGCATGCTAAGCGCCGTGAGCCGCGGCCTCAAGATCGCGCTGCTCAAGAGGTTCAGCGTGCGCGAGTTCGGGCCCACCGTGGAAAAGGAGAAGCCCGAGTTCTTCTCCGCCGTGCCCAAGGTTTACAAGATCCTGCTGGAGGCCAAGGACACCGTGAAAAAGCACGACCTGTCGTCGCTCAAGTTCGGGGTCTGCGGCGCCGCGCCCATGCCGGTCGAGACCATCAACCGCTTCGAGAAGGAGTTCGGCTTCGAGATTTTGGAGGGCTACGGGCTGACCGAGGCCACCGTGGCCAGCACGCTGCACCGCCGCGGCGGCAAGAAAAAGATCGGGTCCATCGGCCCGGCCCTGGACGGGCAGGAGGTCGCGATCATGGGCCCGGACGGGGAGCTGCTGCCGCCCGGCGAGGCGGGCGAGATCGTGATCCGCGGCGCCGCCGTGATGAAGGAGTACTTCGGCAAGGACGAGGAGACGAAGAAGACGCTGCGCGACGGGTGGCTGCACACCGGCGACGTGGGCAAGGTGGACGACGATGGCTTCTTCTACATCGTGGACCGCGAGAAGGACATGATCATCAAGGGCGGCGAGAACATCTACCCCAAGGAGATCGAGGAGGTGATCAGCCAGGTCGCGGGCGTTCACGACGTGGCCGTGATCGGGATGCCCGACGAGCTTTCCGGGGAGGAGGTCAAGGCCTTCGTGGTCCCGCACATCGGCCACGAGCTCAGCCCGGACCTCATCATCGCGCACTGCAAGAAGCACCTGGCCGATTTCAAGGTGCCCAAGGAGGTCGAGTTCGTGCTCGGCATCCCGACCAGCGCCGTGGGCAAGTCGCTGAAGCGGAAGCTCCGGAACGGCGAGGGCATCTTCCGCATGGACGAGAAGGTGGACCCGCTGCCGCTCGAAATCGTGTGGAAGGCCATGGCCGGCCGCTTCAACCCGCAGAAGGCCGGGGCCTGGAAGGCCAAGGTCGCCTATGAAATCTTCGGCGGGACCTCCGGCGCCGCCACCTTCGTCATCGGCGACGGCAAGATCGAGGTCAAGCCCGGCAAGGACCCCGACGCCACCGCCGTGGTCAAGATGACCGACATCGCGCTCAGGAAGCTGATCGAGGGCAAGATGGACGCGCTCACCGGCATGAACTCCGGCATGATCCAGGTCGAGGGCAACGAGGCCGACGTGGCCATGTTCGGGGAGGCGATGGGGTAGAAACACCGCCACTCTATAGGTAAAAAGTTCAGTGGGGGATAGCGACCCGCTCTTTTAGGGATAGAAATGAAACTGCCGGGATTAGACCAAGCTGAAGTCAAAAAGGATAAGATAGCCGGCTATCTGCTGTCTCCCAGCCATCGAACGGGACGCGGCAAGGCTGAGTTCTTTTCTGGTTTTGGCTTTTCTTCAGAGCGATGGGACCGCTTGGCAAGGGCATTGGTCACCCATGCTGCGGTCAATGAGGTGGCCACTGTTGAGGAAAATCAGTTTGGAACCAGGTATACGATTGAGGGAGAATTAGAAACTCCGGATGGACGCAGGCCCCTAGTGTCATGTCAACTTTGAAATGTCGTAAAGAATGGCGTATAATTCCTTTCTGTGGGAAGGAGGAACGCCATGCCGACAATCAAGTACAAGGTGACGTTGGAA
>DATKZS010000169.1:0-34786 GCA_035527835.1 bacterium | reverse complement strand
TCATATGCTCCACCTCGTAATTGTCCGGGATATAGTCCCCATCACTGTCCCAGCTCAGCGGATTGGTGAAATGCGTGGTAACCTCATCGCCGTCACTCAAGCCGTCACCGTCAGTGTCGGGATTGTCGGGATCGGTGCCGTAGATGTGGACTTCCAGGCCGTCGGTGATGCCGTCATCGTCGGAGTCGGGGTCGGAATCGCTGGTGCCGTAGAGTTGCTCATCGCAGTAGCTTAAGCCGTCACCGTCGCCATCGGTGTCGTCAGGCGTGCCCGCGTCGCAGTCGTTGTCCTTGCCGTCGCACATTACTTCGGTCTGGCCCGGGTTGATGGTGGTGTCGGAGTCGTTGCAGTCGGGCCCGAGGGCGCAGTTTTGGCCGTAGCCGTCTCCGTCGTTGTCAATGCAGGGGTTGACCACGGCCAGCACCACGTCGTCACGGTCGGTGTATGCCCCGCTGTCGCAGGCGGCGGATGAAGTATTCCATGAGAATACGACGCGGATGGCCTGGTCGCCGGTGGACGGTCCGAGGTTAAAGGTCCCGGAGACGGTCTGAATGCCGGCGCCGGGACAGGTGCCGGAGGCCATGAGGGACCAGGAGGGCGAGGCCGCGGAGTCGGTGTGATAAATGTAATAATAATCATTGGCCGGGTCACTGCAGTACACGGCGGCATCCACCCGGACGGAGGAGTTGGGGGTGAAGTAACCGGTGGCGACCCTGGTCACGCTGAAGGCGTCTATAGACTCGTCGGAGTGGTATAAGCCCTGGTCCCCGTCGGCGCAGGCGCTGGTGTTGATGGTATTGGGCTGATTCGGCTCGGAGATGACGGGCAAGCTGTCGCGACAGTTGACGAGCGAGGAAGGGACGATACAGGGACTGCGGCCGGTGGAGCAGCGCGGGGCGGTACTGCCGGCGTCGTAGGCCGCGGTCTCCGGGGCGATGTCGTCGGCGGGGTTGAGCGGGTCGCGGCCGCCGGCCACTTCGGATCCGTCGGGCTCGCCGCCGCCGTCGGTGTCTTCGAGGCAGGGGTTGGTTTCGCCGGGGTCCACCACTCCGTCGCCGTCCTGATCCTCGCCCGCGGTCGTCCCGTCAATCAGGCCGTCGTGGTCGGTGTCATTATCGAGCGGGTTTAAACAGGGCGTCTGAATTTTTTCGATGTAATCGTTGATGCCGTCGCCGTCGGTGTCGGGGTCGCAGGGATCCGTCTCGCCGGGGTCAACCACGCCGTTGCCGTTAATGTCCTCGCCAGCCACACAGGTCCCGGAAACCGGCCGGTCGCCGTCGCAGAGCCCGTCGCCGTCGGTGTCCGGATCGTTGACGCCGGTGCAGTAGGTGTTTTCGATGGAGTCAATGATGCCGTCAGCGTCGGCATCGTCCATGCCGGCGCAGTACAGGGTCGCGGTCATGGGGTTTCCGGAGCTGCTGATGTTGGTCACGGAACAGCCGGATGAGGAAGCGTCGTAGAGATGGGCATTGGGGGTGGTGGAGTCATCGAAGGTGTGTTTGTTGGCTGAGCCGGGCCAGGGATCGCCGGCGTCGCCGCGGTTCGTATGGAGGTCCAACTGGAAGAGGCCGTCGGCGTCTTCGAGATCCACCAGGCGGACGCCGCTCTCGTTGGCGTTGGCGGTGCCGTCGCGTGGGGCAGCCTCGTCAACGTGCCAGATCAGGAGGCCGGGCGCGGGCAGGCCCTGGTCAAAGCCGACCTTCTGCCGGTTCTCGACCAGGAAGTATTCGCCGGTCCCGGAATGGGACCAGGACTCCCAGTCCACCCCGCCCGGATTTTCCCGGAGCATGTGAACGTCCTGGTTGGTCGCGGCCTGCGAGATGGACACGGTGCTCATGGCGCCCACCGTGCGGACCGGCGTGAGCCAGTCGAGCTTGTACTTGGACCACGCACTCATGTGGGCCGGGCAGTCTCCGCCCCGCGTGAGGTAATTCCAACTCCCGGAGCCCATGACCCCCCAGTTGCCGATGCCTTCCGATGAGTCATCGGTGTCATAGAGGTCGGGCAGGCCGAGGGCGTGGCCGAACTCGTGGCAGAACACGCCGACGGCCACCATGCTGGAAGTCCCGTATTTTTCCGGCTGGATGACGTAGTCGTTGATGATGACGCCGTCCAAGATCGCCAAGCCCACGCCCGCCCCTAACAGGCTCCAGTGGTGCGACCAGATGTCGTTATTGTTGCCCGACTCCTCGGCCCCGCGGCCCTGGTGAACGATGATGACCGTGTCCACCAAGTAGTCGCCGTCGTTGTCGTACTGTGAGAAGTCAATGGCGGCGTCCGCCGCGATAATGGCCTCCCGGGCCAGGGCGGCGGCGCGGGCCGTGCCGTTTACGTTGCCGTAATAATCGTGTCCGTTGGCCGCGGCGTACCATCCGGCGGCCCCCGATGGGCCCGCCGATAAGTTCAAGGCGCCGTAGGAGACTTCCTGGTAATACTGCTTCATGCTGCCGGGGCCGGTGGCCTCGGGAGGATTTTGCCCGAAGAGCAGGGACTGGAACTGGGGCGCGGTGTAGGTGGTGGAGGTGTCGTTGAAGTTGATCAGGATGACCGGCAGGTTGTCGGTCCCTGCGGCGGGGGCGCCCATTTCCGGAGGCGGTGCGCTTTGCGCCTGCTGACTTTGTTGGAGGGCCGGACCGGCAAGGCGCAGGTGCGGGGCGAGCGCCGGGGGCGGAGCCTCGGTGGCCCGGACCCGGGAAGGCGCCATCGCGCCGCCGGCGCTGCGCTCGGCGTACACCCAATAGCCGTCAGCGGCCTTGACGATCGTGTAGCCGCTTTTGGTTTCCCAGCCGTTCGCCCACTCATCGCCCCACAGCCGCGCCGTGACCGTCTTCCCGTCGGGCTGGGTGAGCGTGTGTTCCTTGGGCTCGGCAGGAACCGCCAGGGCCAGGCCTGAGAACAGCGCCAACGAAAAAAGTTGGACTGACAATGCGACAAGGGTTTCCCCTCTAATCATGGATAGTCCGCCTCCCTGATCGGTTGATGTTAAAACGTCGAATGCCCTGCTGCACGATGTTGGCCCAGGGAAAAAATACTCTCGCATTCGCCCGAGCAATGATTTTTTCCCTGCTGTTGGCGGCCCGGAAATCAAGGCCGTTGTTTTTATACATAGCCGGTGACGGTGGAAAAGTCAACCTGGAATCGAGGAGCAATCGGGGCGATGAAACCGGGACGCCGCTTGCTCCGAGCCGGTTGCAACCCGCAGGGGTGTCCTCAGGCGCCGTGGCACTTTTTGTATTTTTTGCCGGAGCCGCAGGGGCAGGGGTCGTTGCGTCCGACCTTGGCCCCCTCGCGGCGGTAGGTCACGGGCTTCTGGTCCTCTGATGGCTGGAGGGGCTCGCGGCCGCCGTCGGCGGCGGCGGGGGGCCGGCCGCCGCGGCCCAGCCTGATGCCGCGGATCATGCGGCGGCGGCGCTCGAGCTCGGCCTGCTTGGGGTCTATGGGCTGGATGCGGAAGACACGCTGGACCGCGTCGGCGTGGACCCGGAACTCGAACTCCTCGAACAGGGTGTAGGCCCCGCGCTTGTACTCGATCAGGGGGTCGCGCTGGCCGTAGCCGGCGAGCCCGATGCCCTCCTTGAGATGGTCCATGTCCAGCAGGTGGTCCTGCCACAGCGAGTCAATATTGAAGAGGTAGATGTCCTTCTCGATCTGGTCGAAGGTCTCATCGCCGATCCGCTCGCGGCGGAAGAGGTATCCTTTGTTGGCCTCGTCGGTGATCATCTTGATGAGGTCGTCGGGATGGGTGGAATCGAGCTTTTCCGGGTCGAAGATAATGGCGATCCCGAAGATCTGCGCCGCTTTGAGTCCCATTCCCTTCCAGTCCCATTCCTCCTCCGGCGTCTTCTCGTCGCAGCACCCGTACACGATGTCGGCGGCCACGTCCTCGATCGCGGCCTCCACCTTGTCGCGCACGCTGGCGGCCTTCATGATCTCGCGGCGGAGCCCGTAGATGATCTCTCGCTGCTTGTTCATGACGTCATCGTACTCGATGAGCCGCTTCCTGATCTCGAAGTTCTGCTCCTCCACCTTGCCCTGGGCGCGCTGGATGGCGCTCGAGACCATGCGGTGCTCGATGGGCTCGTTGTCCTCGATTCCGATGCGGTCCATGATCTTGGCCAGCGAGTCGGAGCCGAAGATGCGCATCAGGTCGTCTTCGAGGGACAGGTAGAAGCGGGAGCTGCCGGGGTCTCCCTGCCTGCCGGCGCGGCCGCGCAACTGGTTGTCGACGCGGCGGGACTCGTGGCGCTCGGTGCCGACGATGTGCAGGCCGCCGGCCTTGACCACTTCCTGGTGCTCGGCCTCCCAGGAGGAGCGGAAGCGGGACAGCAGCTCCTGGTAGCGCTCCTCGTCGCCCTTGGCCATGGTCTTGGCCGTCATCTCGGGGTTGCCGCCCAGGATGATGTCGGTGCCGCGGCCGGCCATGTTGGTCGAGATGGTGACCGCGCCCCTGGCCCCGGCCTGCGCCACGATCTCGGCCTCCCGCTCGTGGTACTTGGCGTTCAAGACGTTGTGGCGCACGCCGCGGTTCTTGAGCATGCGGTGGAGGCGCTCGGACTTCTCGACGGAGGTCGTGCCTACCAGGATGGGCCGGCCCTGCCTCGAGACCTCCTCGATTTCCTCCACCACCGCCGTGAACTTCTGCTTTTCCGTTTTGTAGATCACGTCCGCGTTGTCAGTGCGGACCATGGGCATGTGCGTCGGGATCACCGCTACCTCGAGCTTGTAAATCTTGTGGAACTCCTCGGCCTCGGTGTCGGCGGTCCCGGTCATGCCCGCGAGCTTCTTGTACATGCGGAAATAATTCTGCAGCGTAATGGTGGCGATGGTCTGGGTGGCCTTGGCGATGGTTAGGCCTTCCTTGGCCTCGATGGCCTGGTGCAGGCCGTCCGAGTAACGCCGCCCCTCCATCTTGCGGCCGGTGAACTCGTCCACGATCACCACCCGGCCGTCCTCGATCACGTACTCGTCATCCAGCTCGAACATGTTGTAGGCCTTGAGGAGCTGGTTGATGGCGTGGAGCTTTTCGTTCTTTTGCTGGTAGTCCTGCTGCAGCGCCGCGAGCTGCTCGGCCTTCTCCACCTGCGACAGCTTGGCGTCATCGTTGATCACGGTCTCCGCCGTGGAAAGCTCGGGCAGGATGAACACGTCGCCGATCATCTCGGTCAGCTCCTTCTGCCCCTCCTCCGTGAGCTCGATGGTGTTGTCCTGCTCGTTCAGGGCGTAGAGCAGGCCCTTTTTCAGCTCATACTCGGTCTTGTTCATGCGGAGCTGGTTCCGCACCTTCTCCATGTTCTTCTTGGTGCTCTTGTCGGTGGCGATCAGGTTGAAGAGCTCGCGGTTCTTGGGGTCCCCGATGTGCACCTGCTCCAGCTTGAAGTTGTAGTCGTAATCGTCCTCGCCGTTCTCTCTTTTCAGCTTCTGCGCTTCGAGGAAGAACTTGCGCACGGTCTGCTTCTGCTTCTTCACCAGGCGGTCCAGCGCGGGCTTTAATTCACCGAAGGCCTGGGTGTCCTCCCGGTCCACCTCGCCGGAGATGATGAGCGGCGTCCGGGCCTCGTCAATCAGGATCGAGTCCACCTCGTCCACGATCGCGAAATAGAGCGGGTCGGGCTGGACCATGTCATCCAGGCGGTGCTTTAAGTTGTCGCGCAGGTAATCGAAGCCGAACTCGGAATTGGTCCCGTAAGTGATGTCGCAGGCATAGACCTGCTTGCGGGTGGCGTCGTCAATGTCATGTTGGAGCGCGCCCACCGTGAGGCCCAGCAGGTTGAAGATCGGGCCCATCCACTCGGAGTCGCGCTTGGCCAGGTAATCGTTGACCGTGATCACGTGCACGCCGAGTCCGAGCAGGGCGTTGAGGACGAGCGGGCTGGTGGACGACAGGGTCTTGCCCTCGCCGGTCTTCATCTCGGATATTTTGCCCTGGTGCAGCACGATGCCGCCGATCAACTGCACGTCGAAGTGCCGCTGCCCCAGCGTCCGCTTGGCCGCCTCCCGGGTCGCCGCGAAGACCTCGGGCAGGAGCTCGTCGAGCTTTCGCTTCAGCCGCTCCCATTCGTCCGCGGTGAACGTGTCCTTCTTGTCCCGGGCCTCCTCCCACGGCTCGCCGTAGATCTCGCGCCGCCACTCGCCGGCCAGGCCCCGCAGCCGGTCATCGTCCATGGCCTCGTACTTGGGCTCGAGATCATTGATCTGTTCGACCAGCGGCCGGACCTTGCGCAGCTCGCGCTCGTTCTGCGACCCGAAGATCCTGACGGCGATGTTATTTAAAGAGCTCAGTACGGACATCAATTTCATCCTCTAAAACTAATAGTATAAATTCTGGGCCTCTCCGGTGCAAACCCGGCGGTGAAAAGCGGGGGAGGCCCGGGGCCTAGGCGGCCTCTTCGGCCGGCTTCTTTTTCCGCGGCCCGAAGATCCAAGTGATGAGCACGGAGATCTCGAAGAGCGCCCACATCGGCCCTGCGAGGAGGAGCTGGGAGACCACGTCAGGCGGGGTGAAGATGGCGGCGAGCACGAAGATGATGAGCACGGCGTACTTGCGGTTCTTGTTCAAGAACCCCACGTTGATGATCCCGAGCCGGGCCAGGATGAACGTGATCAGCGGGATCTCGAAGACGAACCCGAAGGCGAACACCATCATGACCACGAAGGAGAAGGTCTCGCTGAGCTTGGGATTGAATTGGATCCATTCGCTCTCCGCGAACGACGCGAAAAATTGCGCCCCCAGCGGGAACACCAGGAAATAAAAAAACGCCGCCCCCGCGGCGAACGAAACGGTGGAGGCGATGATGAACGGGCCCACGTACCGCCGCTCCTTCTTATACAGGCCCGGCGCCACGAACGCCCAGAGCTGGTAGAACAGCATGGGAATGGACACGAAGATCGCGGAGATCAGGGCGATCTTCACGTCGAACATGAAGCCCTCCGTCATCGAGGTGTACTGGAAGCTCCCGTACTTCTTGACCACGTCCCGGAGCGGCTTCATGAAGTAGCCCTCGATGGTCTTGACCTCATCGGTCGAATAGATGACCAGGAAAGTCGCCGCCACGGTGAGCAGGCTGATGATGATGCGCTGGCGCAGCTCTTCGAGGTGCTCGATGAAGGTCATGCGGCCGCCGAGTTCTTCGCCCTTTTTCTCCGCCTCCTGGTTCTCTTCGGGGTTCTTGTCTGCGGGTTCGCCGTCCGTGGGCAAAGCTTCGGTTTTTTCTTTGTCAGCCATGGCTAAGTACCGCTATTTCGGCTCAATCGGCGTGGCGTCAGGCCCGGGGGCGGGATCGGATTGGGCCTGAGTCCCTGTTTCCCGGGCCGCTTCGGGGCCGGAGGCCTCGGGTTGGGGCTTGACCTTCAGCTTGGGCGGGACCGGGGGAGGATCGGCCGGATTGATGGCGTCGTTGATGCTGTCCCGCATGCTCCGGACCTCGTCGGAGAACAGGATCTCGCGGCGCAGGTCGTCGGAGGCACGGCGGAGTTGCCCCATGACCTTGCCCACGTTGCGCATCAGCTCGGGCAGACGCTTGGGCCCGATAATGATCAGGGCGATGACCACGATGACCGCGATCTCCGAGTATCCGAGTCCGAAATTCATTGATAGTTATGGTAGCTTTGGCCGGCAGGGGTGTCAAGAAATGGGGCGAGAGCGGATTGTATAAACCGGAAAAAATTAACAAGGATGTTCAGGATGTCAAGGATAAATTCCCTTTCTTTTTTAATCCTGAATATCCTTGACATCCTTGTTAATTTTTTCTTCATCCGGTCTATCCTCCCCTTGAGGCGGCCAGATCAGCGAGGCCAGGATGGAGAGGGCGAGCACCGCCGCGATGCCCCCCAGGGCGATGTGGACCGGGACCTGGTAAAATTTCGAGGCCAGCATCTTGACGCCGATCAGGGACAGGATGAGGGCGAGGCCGTACTGGAGGTAGTGGAACATGCGCATGACCCCGGCCAGGGCGAAGAAAAGCGCGCGCAGGCCCAGGATGGCGAACACGTTGGAGCTGTAAACGATGAACGGGTCGGTGGTGATGGCCAGCACCGCCGGGATCGAATCCAGCGCGAAGATCACGTCGGTGGTCTCGACCACCAGCAGCGCCACGAACAGCGGCGTGAACAGAAACTTGCCCTGGTCCAGGTAATAGAACTTGCCGCCCTTGAAATCAAAAGACACTCGAAAGAACCGCCGGAATACCCTCAGCACCGGGTTCTTCTCCGGCCGGATGTCATCGTCCTTCTTGAACGCCAGCCGGATCCCGGTGACCAGCAGCAGCGCGCCGAAAACGTAAATCACCCACTCAAAGCGGTGGATGAGCGCGACCCCCGCGAAGATGAACGCCGCGCGCATGAACAGGGCCCCGATAATGCCCCAGAACAGGACCTTGTGCTCGTATTGCGGCGGGGTCTTGAAGTAGGAGAAGATGAGGAGGAACACGAAGAGGTTGTCAACGGACAGCGATTTTTCGAGGAGGTATCCGGTGAGGAAATTGAGCGCGGTCTCGCGGCCGAGCTCGAAATAGATGAAGAGGTTGAAGGCCAGGGACACCGCGATCCAGACCGCGCTCCAGACGAGCGCCTCGCGGAGCTTGACCTCGTGCGCCTTTCGGTTGAAGACCCCGAGGTCGAGCGCGAGCATCACCACCACGGCGGCGTTGAACGCGATCCACATCAGGGTTTGCTTGGACATGGCCGGCCCTCACGCTCTCCGCCGGGGCTGCCCGGGAACTAGACCCTTCCGCTGTCCATGAAGCGCTTGGCGATTTCCAGGTCGGTGGACTTCTTGAAGAGGATGCCCAGGAAGGGCAGGTCCTTTCCGCGCTCCAGCTCGGCCGGGTTGAAGTCGGGGTCGAGGGTGAGGGCCCGGATCCAGTTGATGAGCTCGCGGGTGGCCGGCTTCTTCTCGATGTTGGGGAGCTGGCGCAGGCGGTAGAAGGCGGAGGCCACGGCCTGGCCGAGCTTGTCATCGAGGTCCGGGAAGTGGGCCGCGACGATCCGGCGCATGAAGGCAGTGTCGGGGAAGGCGATGTGGTGGAAGTTGCAGCGGCCCAGGAACGGGTCGGACAGGTCCTTCTTGGCGTTACTGGTGATGATGACCACCGGCCGGTGCCGGGCGCGGATGGTCTTGTCAATCTCCAGGATGTCGAACTCCATCTGGTCGAGCACGTCCAAGAGGTCGTCCTGGAAATCGGAGTCGGCCTTGTCAATCTCGTCAATCAGCAGCACCACGCGCTCGTCTCGGGTGAACGACTGGCCGATCTTGCCCATGCGGATGTAGTTCTCGATGCTGGACACGTCGCGGCCGGAGTCGCCGAAGCGGCTGTCGTTCAGGCGGGTCAGGGTGTCGTACTGGTAGAGAGCGTCAATGGCCTTCATCGAGGACTTGACGTTGAGGATGAGGAGCGGCATCTGAAGCGACTTGGCCACCGCGTGGGCCAGGAGCGTCTTCCCGGTGCCCGGCTCGCCCTTCAGCAATAGCGGCATCTCCAGCGCGATGGAGACGTTCACGATCTTGGTGAGCTCCGGGTCCGCCACGTAATCTTCAGTGCCCTCAAACTCCAGGGGCCGCTCCGACTTCTTCATAAATTTTTCCTCCCAGCCATGACAGGTTTAAGGTAACAGAGCCGGGCCGGGGTAGCAAATGGAAGCGTCAGATAACCGCCAAGACGCCAAGACCGCCAAGAAAAAATTGTATTTATTAAGAAAAGACTTGGCGGTCTTGGCGGTTTTCTTCGCCTGAATCTCTACTCGATGTATCCCCACTGCTTGAGCACGGACTTGACCGCGGGCGATAGTTTTTCGTCGGAGAAGGACTCCTCGATGAAGTCCGCGAACTTCATCTGGTAGAAGTAGACGCCGGGCTCATCCATGAAGCGCATGGGGTGGTGGGGCGCGATGAGGACGGACTCCGGGAGCGCGGCGCAGGATTCGAGCAGGATGAGGCCGCTCGATGCCTGGTCGGAGAGGCCGCAGGGAGATGACTGTTCGAGCGGGAGGCCGAAGGGCCCGAGCCGCGCCTGGTCCGTGGTCACGCGCTTGCCGCCCAGCTCGATGATCATCCACTCGACGGGCCGGTCCAGGATGAGCCCGGTGGGGCCTTCGAGGTCCGCGCTGAACTCATAAAGCGATCCGTTGCCCGCGGTATCGCCGGCCGCGGGCGAAAGCGTGATGGCCGGACGACCGTCCGGATAGGTCATGGCCATGGTGAGGGGTCCCGTGCCGCCTAGCTTGATCCGGCCCCGCACCCGGCCCTGATCGTAGTTCAGGTAAATGAAGCGGAGCGTGGCGTCGTGGGGACGCGCGGCCTTGATGGCTTCGCGCATTGCCGCGAGCAGGTCGGGCCGGGAGGCGGAGAGATCGTGAAGCTCGCGCGGGTCGGTTGCGAGGTCGAACACTCCGTCCTTCTTCACCACGAGGCGGCTGGCGCCGGGGTAGAGGAGCTTGTCAAAGCCGGGTGCGCGCCGGAAGTAATGGTAGCGTCCGTCCGCGATCAGGGACTCTCCGCCGGCGGACACGGAATAGATCCGGCCGCGGCCCGTGAACTTTTGCGCTTCGGCGGCGCGGTCCGGGTCCAGGAGCGCGGCAAAGCTCTTGCCGTCCATGGTTCTCATCCGCTCTTTGAAGTCGGCATCAATTTTGGGGAGCACGAGGTCAACAAGCGTGGGGAAGAGGTCAATGGAGGCGATGGGCTGGGTGACGCGCCGGCCGACATCCGATCCGATGGGCCAGCCGATGATGAGCGGGACGAGGGTGTCCTCGGCGTTCATGGACCGGCCGTGCTGGAACGGCGTCCACCACGGCCGCCGGTCCGCGCGCAGCACCGCGAAGTCGTGCGCCGGGTCCAGGCAGTTGCCGTGGTCCGCGGTCACGATCACCAGGGTGCGGCCGGAGAGGCCCAGGACGTCCAGGGCCTCAAGCATGTGCGCGAACGCGCGGTCGGCGCTCACTTCCTGCGCCAGGTACTTGCGCATTCGCCAGCGCGTGTCGTCGGTATGCGCGGCGAGCGCGCGGACCAGGTCCTCCAGCACCGGCTTGGTCTCATCGTGCGGCGCGTCGTAATGAATGTAGAGGAAGAACGGCTTCGAGCCGTTCGCCCTGAGCCACTCCATGGCCGCGAGCGTGGTGTCCTCCGAGGTGTAGTAGTCGCGGTTCATGGCGTCGAGCTCGGCAAAGCCCATGTCCAGGCCGATCTCGCGCTGGGGCAGGAAGAAAAGGTTCGAGCCGATCTGCGCGGTCTGGTAGCCGGAGCGGGAAAATGCCTCCGCCAGCGTCGCGTAATTTTGCCGGTAGAAGCGGGCCTTGACCATGGGCGCGAGGAAGTACATCTCGTTGGGCAGGCCCATGGCCCGGTAGTTCATGCCGGTGAAGTAGCAGAAGGTCGAGAGCTGGGTCGAGTCGCCCGCCGTGAAGAACTTGTCGAAGACCACGGAGCGCTCCGCGAACTTCCGGAGGTGCGGCGTGACCGCGGGGTTTTCCGTGTACGGCTCGACCACGGTGGTCGGCGTGGCCTCGATCATGAACAGGACCACGTTGAGCGGCGCCGGCTCCGCGGCCGGACGCTCGGCCCAGACCTCGGGGTTTCCCCACAGCGCGGCCGTGAATTTTCCGTCCGCCGTTTTTTCCGCCGGCTCGGCGATGAACCAGAGCTCGCCCTGCCGGCCCGCGAGGGACGAGAGGTCAACGGACGCGTCGCGGTAAGCGTCGCCCCACCGCATCAGCGCGGGATGCAGGTAGCGGTACCAGATGCGCTCGCGCTGCTTGCTCCGGTCCCAGAATCCGGGCCGGTACTTTTCCACCGTGTCCTCGAACAGCATTTTCGCGCCCGCGGCGTCGCGCCACTCGACGATGAACTTGACGCCGCCTTGCCGCCTCTCGCCCAGGAAGCGCGGCTTGCCGTAGCCGAATTCGAGGCGCGCGCCGGGCGGGATGGTGAGCGGGTAGGCGATCGCGGACGGAGCGGGCGCGACCAGGGCCTGGCGGTCCATGAGCCGGTAGTGCTTGAGTCCCAGCACGGCGGAGGGCGGGAAGGGCGAGTTGCGGTTAAAGACGTTGTCCGCCTCCAGGGCCGCCGCGGCCTGTTCCTCGAACGGCGACGTCTTTACGGCCGGCGTCCGCTCGATGAGCTTCGCTGCCAGGTAGAGCGGCTTCCCGGCCGGGGCCTGGCCCAGGCGCTCGCGCCAGTTCCCCGCGCGGAAGGCCATGGGATAGCCGAAGCCGAAGTCCACCAGCGCCACCACGGCCGCGGCCGCCAGGATGATGAGCGCGAGGCGCTTTACCTTCCGCTTCCTCATCAGCGCTCCTCCGCCACGGGCACGTAATAGCCGCCGGCCACGGTCCAGCCCGGCCGCGTCAGCAACAGCTTGAACAGGTCTTGCTTCATGCGCTCGAGCTCGGCGGGCCGCTCCGCGGCGAGGTCGTGCCTTTCCTCGGGGTCGGACGAGAGGTCGTAGAGCTCCCACTTCACGCGGTCAGGGAGCGGCACGTAAATCACCTTGTAATCTCCCTCGATCAGCGCGCGGTGCTTGGCCAGCTCGGTCAATCCTTCCCACTCCTCGCGGCGCACGATCTCGTTATTATAAAAGTCCTCGAACCAGCAGATGCCCGTCACGTCCGGGTAGCGGATGCGCTCCTTCTGGAAGAAGCCCGGCCCGTCGTGCACGAACCACAGCCCGGTCTCGGCGTAGACGGGGAGGTCAAGGCCGCGGGCCTTGCCTTCCATGAGCGGCCGGAGACTGACCGCGGGCAGGCCGGCGGGCGCGGGGAGGCCCACGAGGTCGAGCAGAGTGGGCATGAGGTCTATCTCGCGCACGCGCTCGGCCACGGCCTTGACCGCGAAGCGCTGGCGCGGGTCATGGATGATGAGCGGGATGCGGAGCGAGCAGGGGCCGCGCAAATGGTCGCCGTGGCCCATGCCGTTGCCGTTCTCGTACAGGTTCTCGCCGTGGTCGGTCAGGAAAACCACGATGGTGTTGTCGGCGAGCCCGTCATCGCGGAGCGCCTCCATGATCCCGGCCACGGCGTCGTCGGTGGCGCGGATGGCGCCGTCGAACACCGCGTTGATTTGGCGCAGGTCATCGTCCGTTATGTTCTCCTCCACGTTGATGCGGTTGAACTTGCTGTACTTGGACAGGCCCTGGTAGCCCGGCTCCGCGTACCTGTGGTAATACGGCCACGGCGGCGAGTAGGGGAAATGGGTGGCGGAGAAGAACACGGCCATCATGAAGCGGTCGCGGCCCCGGAAGCGACGGAGCCATTTTTTGACGTCGCGCTCGACAAAGGCCGGGTTGCCGAGGCTCGCGAACTCCTTGAGGATGGGGAAGAGCTCGCGGCCCCACGGGTTCGCGAGGTAGGGCAGGAGGTGGGTGTGGATCTCGAGGCCGCGCATGGTCCCGAGGGTGCGGAAGTTGAAGTCGGGCGCGTCCACGTACTGAAAGCCCAGGTCAATGCGGGGGAAGATGTCGCCGGCGTAGTCCGCGACCGCGGTCGTGGTCCATCCCCGGTCGCGCAGGATCCCGGGCAGGGCGTGGAATTCCTTCTGCCGGTCGGCCACCGACGGGAACATGGTGGTAATGCCGTGCGAGAACGGATACTCGCCCGTGAGCAGGCTGACCCAGGAGGGGAAGGTGCGCGGGAGCTGCACATAGGCCTGGTCAAAGCGCACGCCGGCGTCCGCCAGCTCTTTCAGCGCTGGCGAGGTGTCGCGGCCATAGCCGTATGCCGAGAGATGGTCCGGCCGGATCGAGTCCGCCCCGATGATGATGAGGTTCGGCCCATGGTTCGTGATCGGCGCCGGCCACCACCACAGGAGCGCGCCGAAGATGAACGCGGCCGCCGCGGTGGAGGCCGCGATCCCGAGCCTTCGGCGCAAGACCCCCTGCCCTTTCCATGAGCTCGCCACCGCCGCGGCCCAGAGCGCGAATCCGGCCGCGAGGACCAGGACGAGCGCCGCGTCAAGAGGAGCAAGGCCCACGCGGTCGGTGAGAAATATCTGGAGCTGCTTCCAGAATCCGCCCTTCTCATACATGAACTCGGTGAAGAGCTGCGGATAAAGCACCACGGCCCGCGCGAACACCAGGACGTGCAGAACCAGGATGATGCCGATGAGCTTCATGAGCTGGAGCGGCCGGGACATGAGGCGGGGGAAGAGGTGGGCGATTCCGCGCGTCATGGCCGCGGCGATGAGGCCGGCGCCGGCGCCGATCGCGAGGTAGGCGGCGAGGACCCGGAGCTCGAACAAGATGACGGGCTTTAACAGGTAGACCTGGGCCAGGCGGCTGAGCTCGGGGTCGGTGACGCCCATGACCGAGAACCCGAAGTGCGCGGCCAGGCAGTAGGCGAAAAGGATAATATAGATGAGAGCGCCGATGAGGGCGCCGAGGGAGTATTTTATAGGACGGTCGTTTTTCATAATACATCTTGGGTCAGAGCTTCAGTTTTCAGTTAATATCGGGAGGGCATGGAGTTCAGGCAGTCATGCCATTAACTGAAAACTGAAGCTCTGACCCTGCCCACATTCACGTAAATTATCAGTTACAATGAATAGTTCCGCAAATCCGCTTTATCCTGCGGCCTCCAGTTTCTTGTGTTTTTCGAGTAGCGGGCGGAGGAATTGTCCGGTGTAGGATGATGGGGTCTGGGCCACGTCCTCCGGTGTTCCCTCGGCCAGAACCCGACCGCCGGCGTCTCCGCCCTCGGGTCCCAGGTCAATGATCCAGTCGGCGGTCTTGATGACGTCGAGGTTGTGCTCGATGACGATCACGGTGTTTCCGCTCTCGGTCAAGCGCCGGAGCACGGCGAGTAGTTTCTTGATGTCGTCGAAGTGGAGCCCGGTGGTGGGCTCGTCGAGGATGTAGAGGGTGCGTCCGGTTGCCCGCTTGCTGAGCTCGCGGGAGAGCTTGATGCGCTGGGCCTCTCCTCCGGAGAGGGTGGTGGCGCTCTGTCCGAGCTTGATGTATCCGAGCCCGACCTCGGCCAGGGTCTGGAGCTTCGAGCGGACGGCGGGGATGGCGCCCAGGAATTCCATGGCCTGGTTCACGGTCATGTCGAGCACGTCGGCGATGTTCTTGCCCTTGTACTTTATTTCGAGGGTCTCGCGGTTGTAGCGGCGGCCGGCGCAGACGTCGCAGGTGACGAAGACGTCGGGCAGGAAGTGCATCTCGATCTTGATCATGCCGTCTCCCTGGCAGGCCTCGCAACGGCCGCCCTTGACGTTGAAGGAGTATCGTCCGGGCTGGTAGCCGCGGAGGCGGGACTCGGGGAGCTTGGTGAAGAGGTCGCGGATGGGGGTGAACAGTCCGGTGTAGGTGGCCGGGTTGGAGCGGGGGGTGCGGCCGATGGGCGACTGGTCAATGTCAATGACGCGGTCAATGTGCTGCATGCCGGTGAGCTGCTGGTGGGCGCCGGGCATCTCGTGGGAGCGGTAGAATCTCTGGGCCAGGGCGCGGTAGAGGGTGTCAATGACCAGGGTGGACTTGCCGGAGCCGGACACGCCGGTGACGCAGGTGAACAGGCCCACCGGAAACCGCGCGGAGATGTCCTTCAAATTGTTCTGCCGCGCGCCCTTGATGCCGAGCCAGCGCGTGCCGGCGCGCTTGCGCGGCGGGGTGGGGATGTAATTGCGGCCGGCCAGGTAATCGCCGGTGAGCGAGCGCCGGTCATTCATGATCTCCTCGGGCGTGCCCTGGGCCACGATGGATCCGCCCCGCAGTCCGGCGCCGGGGCCCATGTCAATGACGTGGTCGGCCGAGAGGATGGTGGACTCGTCGTGCTCGACGACGATCACGGTGTTGCCGAGGTCGCGCAGGCGGGTGAGCGTCTTGATGAGGCGCTGGTTGTCGCGCTGGTGGAGTCCGATGCTGGGCTCGTCCAGGATGTAGAGGACGCCGACCAGGCTGGCGCCGATCTGGGTGGCCAGCCGGATGCGCTGTCCCTCGCCGCCGGCCAGCGTGGCGGACGACCGGTCGAGGGTGAGGTAATCGAGGCCCACGTTGACCAGGAACCCGAGCCGCTCGCGCAGCTCCTTCAAGATGCGCGCGGCGATCTCGAGCTCGCGGGGGCTGAGCTTGAGGCCGTCCACCCACTCGTTGGTTTCCTTGATGGACATGGCGGCGACCTCGGCGATGGAGATGCCGCCGACCCTGACGTTCAGGCTCTCCCGGCGCAGGCGCTTGCCCTCGCAGGTCGGGCACGGCCGCTGCGACATGAAGCGCTGCAGCTCCTCCCGCACCACGTCGGAGGTCGTCTCGCGGAAGCGCCGGTCCAGGTTCGGCATCACGCCCTCGAACGGACGCACGAAGCTGTGCGACATGTTGGCGTCGCTTTCCAGCTTGAACTCGATGTCCTCGTCGCCCGAGCCGCGCATGAGCACGTCCTGGACTTTTTTCGGCAGCTTGTCAAAGGGCGTGGTCACGGTGACGCCGTAATGTCTGGCCACGGCCTCCAGCATCTGCCAGTAGTAATCGGAGGCCCGTTTTTGCCACGGCGCGATCACGCCCTGCCGGAGCGAGAGCTTGGGGTCCGGGATGATGAGGTCGGGATCGAAGTACATGCGGGAGCCGAGCCCGTCGCAGTCGGGGCAGGCGCCGTAGGGGTTGTTGAAGGAGAACATGCGCGGCGAGATCTCGGGGTAGGACACGCCGCAGACCGGGCAGGCGAACCTCTCGGAGAAGATCAATTCGTGCTCGGGCCGGTCGGCCATCTGCACCTTGACGATGCCCTCGGCCAGCTTGAGCGCGGTCTCCAGGGAGTCGGCCAGACGCTTCTCGATCCGGCCCGGCCGCACCACCAGCCGGTCCACGAACACCTCGATCGTGTGCTTCTTCTTCTTGTCGAGAACGATGTCCTCGGAAAGGTCCTTGAGCTCGCCGTCCACCCGCACCCGGATGAACCCGTCGCGCCGCAGCCGGTCGAATTCCTTCCGATACTCGCCCTTGCGGTCCCGCACCAGCGGCGCCAGCAGGTTGATCCGCGCGCCCTCCGGCAGCGCCGCCACCTGGTCCACCATCTGCTGCACCGTTTGCGACGCGATCTCGCGGCCGCAGTTGTAGCAGAAGGGATGGCCGACCCGCGCGAAGAGCAGGCGCAGGTAGTCGTAAATCTCGGTCACGGTGGCCACGGTGGAGCGCGGGTTCTTGGACACGGTCTTCTGCTCGATGGAGATGGCCGGCGACAGGCCCTCGATGGTGTCCACGTCGGGCTTGCCCATCAACTCCAGGAACTGGCGGGCGTAGGCCGACAGGCTCTCCACGTAGCGGCGCTGTCCCTCCGCATAAATGGTGTCAAAGGCCAGCGAGCTCTTGCCCGATCCCGAAACGCCGGTGATCACCACCAGCTGGTTCCGGGGAATCGTCACGTCAATGTTCTTGAGGTTGTGCTCGCGCGCGCCCTTGATAATGATATGGTCGGTACCCACTTTCTTTTGCCTCTCCACGAAAACCCGCGGCGGCGGGCATTCCATAACCTTTCTATAATACATTTTTTCGGGCGGCGGTTCCAGATAATTTTTCAGCATGTCGGAAATCGGTCAAGGCTTGGGCGCGGCAGTTGAAAGCCACGCCTTCCGGCCCTATAATAAATCGCGGTTCGGGCCCATAGCTCAGTTGGCTAGAGCCCCCGGCTCATAACCGGGTTGTCCCAGGTTCGACTCCTGGTGGGCCCATTGCCTTGAGATTTTGAATATTGCCGCAGATGAACGCAGATGAACACAGATGAACACAGATAAGAGGAATTATTTAATCCGCGTTCATCTGCGTTCATCCGCGGCAAAAAATAATTAGCTGAATTGGCAAGAAAACATGAATGGATCGAGAAACACGGATTTTTCGTTACTGGAGCATGGACTCGCGAGGCGAGGAAGAGGAAGGGTTTGAGCAAGGGGCGCCGCAAGGCGCTCTTTTTATTTTCGGGGCCGGGGAAGGTCCGGCAAAGGAGCTGGCATGAACAAGATGATCCATGACCTGATCGAGCTGCAGAAGGCGGACATCCGGATCGAGGTATTGGAAAAGTTCACGGGCTCGGTGGCGGGCCTGCGCTCGGCGCTGGCGGAGGAAAAGCGGGCGGAGCAGGACCGGGCGGCGGCGAAGAAGGCGGAGCTGGAGACGGCGAAGAAGGACCTGCGCCACCAGGAGCGGGAGCTGGCCACGGGGGAGGACAAGCTGAAGCAGATCCAGGTGAAGCTGAACGCGGTGAAGACGAACAAGGAGTACGAGGCGGCCTTGAAGGAGATCGAGGAGCAGAAGAAGGTGAACGGCCGGACCGAGGAGGAAATCCTGCTGCTCTACGACAAGGTGGAGGAGGCTGAGAAGCAGGAGAAGGCGCTGGAGAAGGAGTGGAAGGAAAAGGCCGTGGAGTTCGCCGAGCGGGAGAATGAGCTTGACGCCAAGGCCGCCCGGGCGGAGACCGAGCTGGCCGGGCGGAGGGCGGAGCGGGAGCGGCTCGCGCCGGAGCTGGGCGCGGAGCTGCTCAAGCGTTATGAGTACGTGCGGTCGCGGGCCGGGCGCGCGGTGGTGCGGGCGGAGGGCGAGGTCTGCCTGGGCTGCCACTACCACATCCCGGCGCAGATCTACAACGAGGTGTTGAAGGGCGAGCAGTTGCTCGCGTGCAATAACTGCGTCCGCTTCATGGTCCATACGGAAAAGGACCTGGAAGACGGGCTCGAGGAGATCTGAGCGTGGCCAGGGATTCCGACCTGTTGATGGCGCTGGCCCGGAAGCTGGACGTGGACGCCGTGCTCCGCGAACATGGAGTCCATAGAGAAGACCTCCAGGCCGCGCTGCTGCACGCGGCCTCCGTCCTGGCATCCTCTGAAGAGAAGCCCGCGGCGGAAGCGGCGTTCACGCTTTACACCGACGGCGCGGCGCGGGGCAATCCGGGCCCGGCGGGCGCGGGCTTCGTGATTTACCAGGACGGCCGGATGCTGGAGAGCCAGGCCCAGTACCTGGGCGAGACCACCAATAACCAGGCCGAGTACAACGCGCTCATCCTAGGCCTCACGCGCCTTACCGAGATCGGCGCCGCGCGGGTCAAGGTGCGCGCCGACTCGGAGCTGATGGTGAAGCAGATGAAGGGCGAGTACAAGGTGAAGAACCCGGGGCTCATCAAGCTCGTGATCAGCGCCCAGAAGCTCGCGCGCGGGTTCAAGAAATTTTCCATCGAGCACATTCCCCGCGAGCAGAACCAGGAGGCCGACCGCATGTCCAACCGCGCCATTGACGAGTTCGAGGGGGAGTAACCAAAAATAACGCTCAAATTGAACGCTAAGACGCCAAGGCGCCAAGTTTTAGAACAAATAAGAATTTCTTCTTAGCGTCTTGGCGCCTTGGCGTTGAATTATTGTTTAATGCCTGGAAGGAGGGGAGTGAGATGGTGCAGAAGGGGGTGGCGTTCTTTGCCGGGGCGGTGCTGATGGTGATGGCGCTCTCCGCATTCGCTTCCGAGGGCGGGGTGGAGCTGCCGCTCAAGGACGGGTGGGCCATCCGGTCGTCGGCGGAGGCGGGCGCGAAGGGGGAGGCGGTGTCGGCGGCGGGGTATGAGGCCGCGGGCTGGATTCCGGCCACGGTGCCATCCACGGTTCTGGCCGCGCTGGTCGCGGACGGGAGGTATCCTGACCCTTACTTCGGGACGAACCTGAAGACGATTCCCGGGAGCTGGCCCTTCCCGCTGGACATTTGCTCGCTGCCCATGCCGCCGTTCTCTCCGTTCCGCAAGTCGTGGTGGTACCGCACCGAGTTCACGGCGCCGGCGGACTTCGCGGGCAAAGCCGTGTGGCTGCACTTCAAGGGCATCAATTACAGCGCCAACATCTGGCTGAACGGCCGGAAGATCGCGGACGAGAAGGAGGTGGCGGGCCCGTTCCGCTACTTTGACTTCGAGGTGAGCTCTCTCATGAAGCCGGGCCATGCGAACGCGCTGGCGGTGGAGGTCTTCCCTCCGTCCAAGTACGACCTGGCGTTCACCTGGGTGGACTGGAACCCGGCGCCGCCGGACCGGGACATGGGGGTATGGCGCGAGGTTTACCTGACGGCCACCGGGCCGGTCAGCCTGCGCTACCCGGCGGTGCTCACGGACCTGGAGGTGCCGTCGCTGGGGGGCGCGCGCCTCACGGTGTCGGCGGAGGCCTTGAACGCCACGGGCCTGACGGTAAAGGGACGGCTCACGGGCCGGATCGAGGGCCTCGAGTTCGGGCAGGACGTGGAGCTGGCGCCGATGGAGTCGCGCGAGATCGTGTTCAGTCCGGATCGGTTCGCGGAGCTCAACCTGAAGGACCCGCGGGTGTGGTGGCCGGCCAAGCTCGGAGCGCAGGAATTATATGACCTCACTCTCTTCTTCACGGTGGACGGCGAGGTCTCGGACCGCAAGGCCCTGAGGTTCGGCGTGCGCAAGATCGCGTCGGTGCTGAGCGACGAGGTCAACCGGATCTTCCAGATCAACGGGAAGAACATTCTGATCCGGGGCGCGGGCTGGGCGCCGGACATGATGCTGCGGTGGAGCCCGGAGCGGCTGGAGGCGGAAATCAGGTACGTGAAGGAGATGAACCTGAACACCATCCGTCTGGAGGGCAAGCTGGAGACGGACCTGTTCTATGACATCTGCGACCGGGAGGGCGTGCTGGTGCTGGCGGGGTGGTGCTGCTGCCACCACTGGGAGCGGTGGACGACGTGGGACGCGGAGGACTACGCGGTGGCGGAGGTCTCGGAGATGAACCAGCTAAAGCGGCTCCGGTCGCATCCGTCGCTGGCGGCGTGGCTGAACGGCTCGGACCGGCACCCGCCGGCCAACGTCGAGACCATGTATTTGCGGGTGGTGGAGGAATGCCGGTGGCCCAACCCCGTGATCTCGTCCGCGACGGAAGCGCCGTCCGGTGTCTCCGGCCCGAGCGGGGTCAAGATGACGGGCCCGTATGAGTGGGTCCCGCCGGTGTACTGGTACGAGGACCAAAAGCGCGGCGGGGCGTGGGGCTTCAACACCGAGACCAGCCCGGGCCCGGCGCCGCCGCCGCTGGACAGCCTCAAGCTGATGCTGCCTCCGGACGAGCTGTGGCCCATCAACAAGTCGTGGGACTATCACGCGGGCCGCGGCGTGTTCGACAATCTGGACGTTTTCACCAAGGCGCTCGAGACGCGCTACGGCAGGGCGGACAGCGCCGCGGATTACGCGATGAAATCGCAGGCCATGACCTACGAGGCCGAGCGCGGCATGTTCGAGGCCTACGGCCGCAACAAGTACCACTCCACCGGCGTGATCCAGTGGATGCTGAACACGGCCTGGCCCGGAACGATCTGGCACCTCTATGACTATTACCTCCGGCCCGGCGGCGGCTACTTCGGGACCAAAAAGGCCTGCGAGCCGCTGCACGTGCAGTACTCCTACGATGACCACTCGGTGGTGGTCGTGAACGGACTCTACCGCACGTTCCCCGGCCTCAAGGTCGCGGCCCATATTTATAACCTGGACATGAGCGAGAAGTACGCGAACGAAGAGATCATGGACGCGGCGGAGGACTCGAGCACGCGCGTGTTCACGCTGCCCCAGATCGAGGGCCTCACCCGGCCGTACTTCCTCAAGCTCGACCTTTACGACGCGGGCTCGCTGGTGAGCACGAACTTCTACTGGCTCTCGCCACAAAGGGACGAGCTGAACTGGGTCGCGTCGCAGTGGTACTACACGCCGCAGAAGTCCTATGCCGACTTCTCCGGGCTCGCGGACTTGCCCCGGGCGGAGCTCGCGGTGGCGCGCGAGTTCGAGATGATCGGGGACGAGGGGACCGCGCGGGTGAGCGTCAAGAATGCGTCACCGGGCCTCGCCTTCATGGTGCGCTTCAAGGTCACGAAGCCGGACGGAGAGGAAATACTTCCCGTTTACTGGAATGATAATTACATTTCCCTCATGCCCGGCGAGGAGCGCGAGCTCACCGCGTCGTACAGCATGAAGGACCTGGGCGGGGCCGCGCCGGGGCTCATGGTGGAAGGGTGGAACGTGGAAGCGAGATCGTATTGACCGCAGAGACGCGGAGAAAGAAGCAAGAATTTGAGAATTAAGAAGCAAGAATCAAAGCCCTTACGTTCAGCTTCTTTATTCTTGCTTCCGGCTTCTGACTTCTTGATTCTTTATCGCCTCTGCGTCTCTGCGGTTTTAAAAAAGCGCCGGAGAGGATGAATGATCAACCGGTTGAAGGAACAGCTTGAGCAGAACCGGGCCGCGGTGGAGGCTTGGTTCACGAAAAAGGCCGGCGAGTGCGGCGAGCCGTTCTACGCCTCGGTGGACCTGCGCAATTCGCACCACAAGATCGCGGTGGTTGACACCAACGCCTTCCCGGCCGGCTTCAACAACCTCTGCCCCCATTACTGCGAGCAGGTCTCGGAGCTTTTCCGGAGCCGGATCGAGCGCCATTACCCGGGCGCGCGGCGCATCCTGCTTTTTCCGGAGGCCCACACCCGGAACAAGTACTACCTGGAGAACGTGCGGCGCATCCTGGCGGCGCTTTCCCACGCCGGGTTCGAGGCGCGGGCGGGCACGTCCGACCCGGAGCTGCGCACCGACAGCATCACGCTCGCGGCCCAGGAGGGGGAGGTCGAGCTGTGGCGGCTCACCCGCGACGGCGCCGGGCTCGAGGCCTCCGGGTTCCGGCCCGACCTCGTCATCTCCAACAACGACTTTGCCGCGGGCGTCCCGGAAATCCTCGCGGGCCTCTCCATCCCCATCGTCCCGCCGGTCGGGCTCGGCTGGCACCGGCGGCGCAAGTATGACCACTTCCGGATTCTGAACGAGCTCGTGGCCGAGTTCGCCCCGGTCGCGGGCATGGACCCGTGGATCTTGTCCGCGCTCATCGGCAAGGTCTCGCCCGTTGACTTCACCGACGACGCCTCCCGCGAGCGCCTGGCCCGGGCGGTGGACGAGCTCATCGGCCGCGTCCGGGCGGAGTATGAGGCCCGCGGCATCGCGGACGAGCCGTTCGTATTCATCAAGCACAACGCGGGCACCTACGGCATGGCCATCATGACGGCGCGCTCCGGCGACGAGGTGCGCAAAGCCAGCCGCAAGACGCGGGTGAAGATGCAGACGGGCAAGGGCCGGGCCCTGGTGAACGAGGTCATCCTGCAGGAGGGCATCCCCACCCGCGACAGCATGGAGGGCCATCCCATGGAGCCGGTCATTTGCCTGGTGGGCTTCACGCCGGTGGGCGGCTTCTTCCGCCTCCACCGCCAGCGCAGCGCCACCGAGAACTTGAACGTCGTGGGCATGGAGTTCAAGAGGCTCTGCTTTCACCAGGTGGCCGGCCAGCACCCCGAACACCTCGACGACGGCTGCGAGCAGGCGGAGGAACTGCTCTACGCCTATGGCGCACTCGCCCGCCTCGCGGCCCTGGCCCTGGGCGCGGAAATGAAAAAACTGGGAGAAGACCCATGAGCGGAAAAAAGGCCGCGCGTCCGCTCCGCGCCGGGTTCATCATGGACCCCATCGCGGACATCGTCCTTGCGAGTGACACCACGTTCCTCCTGATGCTGGAGGCCCAGGCGCGCGGCCACGAGGTGCTGTATTGCACGCCGGCCGACCTTTACGTGGAGAACGGCGCGCCGCGGGCGCCGCTTTGCCCCGCCCGCGTCCGGTATCCGCGCTCCGCGGCCGAGTCTCATTATTCGCTGGGCCCGGAAACGGACGCGCCGCTAAAGTCGCTCGACCTGCTGTTCAACCGGGTGGACCCGCCGTACTCCATCGAGTACGTCACCATGACCCAGATCCTCGGCCTCATCCCGCCGCCCACCGTGGTGGTCAACCGGCCGTCCGGCGTGCTCGGCGCCAACGAAAAAATCCTGGCGCTGCGCTTCCCCGAGATTATGCCCCCGACCATCGTGACCCACGAGCCGCCGCGGCTCCTCCAGTTCCTCGACCGCTTGGGCGGCAAAATGATCGTCAAGCCCCTCGCGGCCTACGGCGGCATCGGCGTGTTCGTGGTCGAGAAAAACCACACCAACAAAAACGTCATCATCGAGACCGCGACGAGGGGAGGAGTGGAGCCCGTGGTGGCGCAGCAATACCTGCCGGTGGGCAAGAAGGGCGATAAGCGCGTCATTCTGCTCGCGGGCGAGCCTATCGGAGCGGTGCTGCGCCTGCCCGCGAAAAACGACCACCGCGCCAACCTCCACTCCGGCGGCCGCGCCGTCAAGACCGAGCTTACCGCCCGCGACCGATCCATCTGCCGGGCCATCGGCCCCTGGCTCCGCCGCGAGGGACTCTACCTGGCCGGCATTGACGTGGTCGCCGGATACCTCACCGAGATCAACATCACCAGCCCCACCCTGGTCAAACAGATCAACGAGACCCAGGGAGTCAAGCTCGAGGCGCGGATCATGGACTTCTGCGAGTA
The DNA here is from genome assembly GCA_035527835.1 of bacterium. Taxonomy (GTDB): domain Bacteria; phylum RBG-13-61-14; class RBG-13-61-14; order RBG-13-61-14; family DATKZS01; genus DATKZS01. The sequence goes on along the minus strand of DATKZS010000169.1, from coordinate 10,437 downwards.
CATAGCCGAGAGCGCAAGAGCGATGAAGGCGGAGCGGGCGACTTGATCGGCCTTGATATGGAGCCGCGGATGAACGCGGATGAACGCAGCGCGGCCACGGGCCGCGACCCCCAAAAAACAGGCAATTGCCTTGAAGATCACTGGCGCGGTGCCCAATATCGAGCTGTCGTTTTTTCAGCCCGATTCATCGGGCTTTCTTCGAGGGTGCAGGCCCGCCATTTATGGCGGGTATCGCGGCGCGGCTGGACCAGGGAAGGGCGTTTTAACGTCCTTCTCCCGGTCCCGGGCTTCAGCCCCTGGATAAATCCTTGATTTCGAGAACCCCGTTGAAACGGGGTCCGGAGCAGCGACCGGCCGCCTCGTTAACCCGCGCTAAAGCACGGGCCTGAACGGAATTCAAGGCCGGTAAACCGGCCTTCCCTGTCCTCATGAAGCCCCTTTATTAAACAAGTCATCTTGTAAGTGCAAAGAAATTTATAAATGTTACACGTTAGTAGTACAGATGATATAAGATTTTCCTCTTTTCCTTTATCCGCGTTCATCCGCGGCAAATTTCTTTCTTAAATAAGATGGCTCATTGTAAAGCCATTGCTGGAACACTTCCCTAGAACGTCGCCTGCATCCACGACTTGACCCAAGTGTAAGGCACGGCGCTCTCGATATAGGCCTCGAGCTCGTCGGCGCCGCCGCTTGGGTCTTCCAGGGTCACGGCGGCCTTGCCGTCCGCGCCGGTGGTGACGTGGGCCACGGAGTCACCGTTCACCAAGCCGTCGCCTTCCTTTATTTCCAGTCTTAAATCAATGCCCTGTTCCGCGAGGCCGGTGATGGGATGGACCAGGGTCAGCTCGATGGTGTGCCGGGTCGCGGTCCCTCCCAGGTCCTTTTGCGCGACCGCGGCAATGGGCACGATCGGATCGGGCAGCTCATCGGCCCGGATGTTGATGATGTGGATGTGCAGGCACTCCAGCCTTCCGGGCTCGCCGGGGCAGGCCGCGCACCCTCCTAACATGGCGCAGAGGTCGGCGGGGGCCAGGCCGAGCATGTCCGCGATAACGGCCATGTCCAGGTCGCCCTCGAATTCGCCCTTGCCCGTGTACTCGTAGTTCTCGGAGAAGATGCCGGTGAGGGTCACGCTCTTGATTTCCAGGTTGATGCCCTCGATGGAGATGGGCAGGTCAAATGGACCGAGCACGTACTCCGGGTTGTTCCCGAGGTCCGCGGGCCGGGGAAAGACCAGGGTGGGGACGGTCATGTCCTGCTGGGACGGGTCCGGCCCTTCCGAGTCGCCCAGCGCTCCGATGAACTGCATTTTCCGGGCCGGGGTGTCGGCGTCCACGACGCCGACCAGGAGGTAGGCCGCGAAGTCAGCCGCTTCCAGGAACTGATCCAGTCCGGGCGGCTCGAGCACGGTGGCGTGGAAGATGTCCATGCCGAAGGTCCGGCCCACGGCATCGGCTAGGTCCACGGTCCAGCCCGCGCCCTGGGTGTAGAAGTTGTATTCATACACGGCGGCGCCGACGGTGACCGTCACCGTGTACCGGGTGGCCATGGTGAGGAGCGGGGGTTCGGGGACAAAGGTGAGCAGGGTGCTGGCGCCGTCGAGGGTCGTGGTTCCGTTGATGGGCCCGACCTCGTCGGCCACTACGATGGTGATCTCCGATTCCGGGGTCGGGTCGCCGAACTGGACCTGGACATGGCCGAGGTCAATGGCCACGTTGAGCTGGCCGGCTAAAGGATCATACGCGGAGATGGAGGGCAGCTTGTCCGTGGCCGCCGCGGCCGGGTTGGATGCCGCGCCGTCTCCGGCGGAGTTGAAGGACACCACCTGGTATTGATAGGTCGTGTCATCGGCGAGGCCGGTGTCCGTGTACTCCGTCACATTGGCCAGGGTCGAGGCCACGACGCCCCCATCCCTCATGATCTTGAAGCCGATTTCATCAGTGGACGCATCGAGCCAGGTGAGCCGGATCCGTTCATGATCCAGGGCCGTTGCCGCGAGGTTCGAGGCCGCGGCCGGCGGCTGGGAGGCGGCGGCGAAGGTCGTGGCCGGGGCCAGGTTGGATGGGTCGGAAAGGCCCGCATCGTTCATGGCGCTTACGCGGTAGATATAAGTCGTGAGCGGTGAAAGCCCGGCGTCGGAATAAGCCGTGGTGTTGGCCGGCACGGTCGCGACCACGGCAAAGGCCGCGTCCTGTGCCATTCGCCGCTCGATCACGAATCCGTCCTCCATGTGATCCGCGTCGGTCCAGGCAAGATCGGCCTGGGCCTCGGAGACGGCCGTTGCCACGAGCGATGAGGGCGCGGACGGCGGCTCGGGCACGCGTCCGACCGGCGAGACGTTCCTGTCCGGCCCGGTCCCGCCCTTGAGGAATCGGCCCAGCCAGTAGGCCGCGATGATGTCGGGCACGGCCTGCACCTCGTAAGGGCTTCCGCACCGGTTCACGTCAAAGGGATTGCTGCGCCAGTCATTGTTGGACGGGCCGCGCAGTCGCCGCGGGATCACGTTCTCGGACACGATGTCGCCGCCGTGGCCGAGTCCGACCATGTTGTCGCACAGGCTGGCCGTGGCAAAGTACTGGTAGAGGGAGGGGTTTTTCAGGTTGGGAAGCTCGATGATGGTCTCGTTGTCCACGGCCAGGCACCAACCCTCGAGGAGCTCGTCGGCGTCGCAGTTGATCACCGGCTCGGACCAGAACACCGGCGGATACGGCCACTCCTTCAAGGTCCGGACCCCCGCGGCCGTCACCCCCGGCGCATTGCCCCCGGCGCGCAGGCCCGCGAAGATAACGTTGAAGAAGGTCTGGTTGATGTCCGCGGGCTGGCGGTTGTTCTTGTGGTTGTCCCAGAGCTTTTCCATGCCCTGCTGCAACACGGCCCTCACCCCGGGGTCCGTCTCGTAACGGATGGCGTTGTAAAAGGCGATAAAGGCCATGTTGACGTTGGAGTAATTGGTGCCGTAGCCCATGTCCGCGATGGGGAACGCGCCGTCCCTGATAAACTCGTGCCAGCGCCGGTTCCCGATCAGCTCATTGTAATAGTAATCGCGGATGTCCTCGTCGCCCGCGATGTGCAGGCACACCCGGATGAACCCGAGCCCCATGACGGCGTTGAAGGTGTTGATCGGCTCGGGGCTGACCCCGGCGCTCTGGCACACGTCCAGGACCAGCAACCGGGGGTTCACGTCGCAGTTCTTGGTGAGCTCGCCGTCCACGTCCCGCAGCACCATGTCCGTGCCGTATTCCGGCGCGACCTCCATCAGCCGGTGCGCCATGTCGCGCGCGTGAGTTTGCAGCATGTCCTTGTAATGCTCCGGGATGGCCGGATCGTCCGCGATCACGTCCCAGGCCACCCCCATGGCGAAAATCCACCCGTCCACCTGGTCCTTGCTCACGTTGTCGCTCCAGGCCCATTCATCAAAATAACGCTGGTCCGCGGTGTTGTCCTCCCGCCAGATGTGATCGTTCTTGGGCGTGGTCGGAGGCGGCGGCGAAGGCGGCAGCGGCTCGCCCCCCGTCCAGAGCGGCTCGTGGTCCTTGCGCCGCAGGTTATAGGCCTGGACCCCCGGCACCCCGGAGATGGAGTTCGCCACGTCCAGCACCTCGAGCTGGTTAAGCACCCGGAGCCGCGCCTCCTCCACCAGCTCCTCCGGGTAGCCCTGGTCACGCAGCACCGCGTAGCGCGTGAGATCGCCCGCCATGGCCGTGCCCCCGTGCATCCCGGAAAGGGCCAGCACCCCCTTGAAGATGCCCTTGTTCAGCGGGTCCTCGGGGTTGGAAACCAGGGCGTTGTAAGCGCCGTTGCACACCCCGTCCTGGCCGCAGAATTTTTCGAAGTCCTTGATCGCCGGATACTGGCCGAAGTAGCGGACGATGATCTCCTTGTCCGTGTCGTTGCCGTTTTCCACCGCCATCGGGCTCTGGCCCACCCCGTAGGCCGCGCCGTTTATGACCGCGAACTGCCGGAAATAAAGTTCCATCCCCTGCTCCAGCTCCGCGTCATAACCCGCCATGCCCGGACCGGGAATGACCCGGTTGGCCGCTTCGCTCTTGCCCGGGCCTTCGCCCCTGAAGCCGCACCCGCGCAAGCCGAGGCCAAACAGGATCGCCAATCCGGCCAGAACGAAGACCCTTTTCATTTCCAGCTTCCTTTCCATTATGGGAATGAGACCTGGCTCCAGGCCTTGACCCAGTCGTAGGAGACCGCGGATTCGATGAAGGCCTCGAGTTGGTCCACGCCGCCGTCGGGATCGGAGATGATGACGGTGGCCTTGCCGTCCGCGCCGGTAGTCGCGTAGGTCACGGAATCGCCGTCGAGGAGGAGGTTGCCGTCTTTGGTTTGCGCCCGGATGGTCACGTTTTGCTCCGGGAGTCCGGTGGTCGGATGAGTGAGGCTCATCTCCAGGGTGTGCTCGGTGTCGGTCCCGCCCCAATCTTTCATGACCACCGCGGCGATGGGAGTGATCGCGTCGCTGGTCTCTTCGGCGCGGATGTTGGTGGCGTCGAGGTGGACACATTCCAGGCGGCCGGGCTCGCCGGGACAGGCCTGACATCCGCCGACGACCCCGCAAAGGGCCGAGGGCTCGATGCCGAACATGTCGGCGATGGCGCCGGCGTCGAGGTCGCCCTGGAACTCGACCTTGCCCATGTAATGATAGTTCTCTTCAAAAATCCCGGTCAAGACCACGTTCAGGATGGTGAGGGTTACGCCCTGGGCTGAAATCGGCAAGTCAAAAGGCCCGATGGTAAATTCGGGGTTGGCGGAGAGGTCGGCCCAACCCGGCAACAGGATCGTGGGCGCGGTCAGGTCCTGGCTCGAGGGATCGGGGCCTTCCAAGTCCCCCAGCGCGGCGATGAATTTCATTTTCTTGGCCAGCGGGTCCGCGTCCAGGATGTCGAACAAGAGGTAAACCTCCGCTCCCAGCGACTGGAAGAGTTCCGCGATGCCCGGCGGCTCGACGAAAGTGGCCCGGAAGAGGTTGAGGGCGAAGGCGTGATCCTGGCCCGCGGCAATGTCCACGGTCCATCCGAACCCTTGGGTGTTGAAGTAATAGGCATGGACCACGGGGCCTACCGTAACCGTAACCGTGTATTGAGTGGCCATGGTGAAGAGCGGAGGATCGGGAATAAAGGTGAGAGTGGACCCGGACAAGGTCCAGCCGCCCTCAATCTTACCGACCTCGTCCGAAACCTCGATCGTAAAGTCTCCCGCGGCGACCGGGTCCCCGAAGCCGACCTGAATCCGGCCCAGGTCATACGCCACGTTGAGCTGGCCCTCGGTCGGATCGATCGCGAAAATCAAAGGCAATTTATCCGTGGTCGCGGAGGCCGGATTGGAGGGCCAGGCCTCTCCCGTGGAGTTGACCGCTATCACCACGTATTCGTAGAGGGTATTGTCGGTCAGCCCGGAGTCGGTGTATTCGGTGACGTTGGCATAAGTGGTGGCCACTACACCCACGTCATTCCTGAGGATTAAAAACCCGGTTTCATTGTCGGAGTCATCTTCCCAGGTAAGGAGGATGCTCTCGTGGTCGAGGGCGGTGGCGGCGAGGTTCAGCGCGGGTTGGGGCGAAGCGGTCGGCGCGGGGAAGGTGCTGGCCGGGGCCTCGTTGGAGGGGATGGAAAGGCCCACATCGTTGAACGCGATCACCCGGTAGATATAAGTGGTGAGGGGCCCAAGGCCGGTGTCCGCGTACGAGGTGTCGCCCGCGGAAACCGTGGCGATCTCCTGGAACGAGGCGGCGCCGGCGGGTCTTCTCTCGATCATGAAGCCGTCCTCCAGGTAGGTCGCGTCCACCCAGGCCAGGTTGACCTGAGCTTCCGAGACCGCGGAGGCCGCCAAAGCAAGCGGCGGGTCCGGGACCACCGGATACCGGCCCGCCGGCGAGAGGTTCCGGTCCCGCCCGTTGCCGGCTTTCAGGAACCGCCCCAGCCAATAAGCGCCGATGATATCGGGCACCGCTTCCAAAGTATAGGGGTTCCCGCACTGGTTGACCTTGAAGGGGTTAGAGCGCCAGTCGTTGTTGGAAGGGCCGCGCAGTCTTCGCGGGATCACGTATTCGGCCACGATGTCGCTATTATGTCCGAGCCCATGGTCCTCTCCGCACAGGTCCGGCGTGAGATAGGACTGGATCAGAGACGGATCGTGCTTGGACGGCAGTTCGATAATGGTATGGTTGTCCACGGCCAGGCACTCGCCCTGCGCCAGCTCGTCGCCGTCGCAGTTGATCACGGACTCGGCCCAGAAGGGAGGCGGGTAGGGCCACTGTTTGAGGGTGTCCAGACCCTGGGCGACCTCCCCGGGCAGGTTGCCGCCGGAGCGCAGACCTGAGTAGATCACGTCGAAAAAGGTCTGATTGATGTCCTTGGGCTGGCGGTGGTCTTTGCCGTTGTCCCACAGCCGGTCCATGGCCTCCTGGAGCACTTTCCGCACCGCGGGGTCCGTCTCGTAGCGGATGGCGTTGTAAAAGGCGATGAAGGCCATGTTGATGCCGGAATAGTTGGTGGCGTAGCCGAGGTCGGAGATGGGCAAGGTGGAGTCGCGGAGGAACAGGTGCCACTTCCGCTTGCCGATCAGCTCCTGGTAATAAAAGTCGCGGATGTCCTCGTCCCCCGTGATGTGATAGCAGACCCGGATAAAGCCCAGACCCATGATCGCGGAGAAGGGATTGACCGGCTCATCAAAGACCCCCGCGGACCAGCAGCCGTCCAGGACCAGGATCCGCGGGTTCACGTCGCAATTCTTGGTCAGCTTGCCGTCCGCGTCCCGGAGCACCATGTCCACCCCGAACTCCGGCGCCACCTCCATCATCTTGTGCGCGAAATTGCGGGCGTGAACCACCAGCATGTCCCGGTATTTCCGCGGGATGGCCGGGTCATCGCGGATCACGTCCCAGGCCACTCCCATGGCCAACAGCCAGCCGTCCACCTGGTCTCCGCTCATGCTGTCGGACCAGGCCCACTCGGCGATGAAGCGGTGGCCCACCGAGTTGTCCTCGCGCCAGGTGTGATCCTTGGTGGCATTCGGCGGCGGCGGAACCGGCGGCAGGGGCACCCCCCCGTCCCAGGCCGGCTCGTAGTCCTTGCGCCGAAGGTTATAGGCCAAGACCCCCGGCACGCCGCTGATGGCATTGGCCACGTCCAGGACCTCGAGCTGATGAATCACTCGAGCCCGGGCCTCTTCCACCATCGCCTCCGGATATCCCTCGTCCCGGAGCACCGCGTAGCGCGTGATCTCGCCCACCATGGCCGTGCCCCCGTGCAGTCCGCTCAGGTCCAGCACGCTCCCGAAAATGCCCTTGCTCGCGGGGTCTTGAGGGTTCGTTAACAGGGCGTTATACTTCCCCTGGCACAGGCTGTCGCCGGCGCAAAAGGCCTTGAAGCTCTTGATGGCGGGATACTGGTTGAAATAGCGGTTCACGATCTCCTTGTCATCGTCATTTCCATTCGCCACCGAGACCGTGGCCTGGCCCACCCCGTAGGCCGCGCCGTTGAAAATCGTAAACTGCCGGTAATAGAGGTCCATCCGGGCCTCCAGCTCCGCGTCATAACCCGGCATCCCCGGCCCGGGAATCACCGTGCCGACACCCGGCCCCGGCTTGGAATCGCTTCCGCCCTGGAATTGACAGCCATTCAGGCACCCCACACCGGCCGCCGTCAGAACAATAAGGATCCATGAACTGACTTTCTTCATCGCTCCACCTCTTTTTTACCGTCTGGATAAATCCATTTACTACCAGAAACTTTCGGGTTTAACAAGTGGTAATTTAAAAATTTTTTATCATTCTTGTCCCCCCAAGGAATTGTTTCATTGTTCCAGCCCTTTTTTAAACAGGGTCTGCGGCCGCGAAACAAAGAGCAAACCTCACCGCGACCCCGTTCCCGCACCCCGAAAGGGGTGGCAATTTGAATAGCCGTAGGTGCAACCTACGGAACAGCTTCAGGGTCGGAATGATGTCATGCGCTTTTCCGGGGGTTTCACCTCCCGGCTGGTCACATCATTCCCCTTCGGGGAAATACCGGGGACAATAATTTTTTATATATCTTGGCGCGCATTAATTGCTGAATTCGCCGCCGGGCTTGCCTTTGCCGGATTTCAACCTTATATTCTCACCTGCCGGGGAGGAAAAGCATGGAAAAGATTTACATGGACCACGTCGCGGGCACGCCGCTTCTGCCGGAGGCGCTCGAGGCGATGATGCCGTTCTTCAGGGAGGAATTCGGGAACCCGTCGTCCATCCATCACTTCGGGGAAGAGGCCGAGAACGCGCTCACCGAGGCCAGGGAGAAGACGGCCGCGCTGATCGGGGCGCAGCCGGACGAGATCATCTTCACTTCCTGCGGCACCGAGTCGAACAACTTCGCGTTCAAGGGAGTTCCGCTCGCCCGGAAGAGCAAGGGCAGCCACATCGTGACCTCCCCCATCGAGCACTTCTCCATCATGCACGCGATCAAGGCCATGGAGAAGCAGGGCTTTGACGTGACCCAGGTCCCGGTGGACAAGCACGGCATGGTCGCTCCGGACGACGTGGCCAGAGCCATCACCGGCCAGACGCTGCTGGTTTCCATCCAGCACGCGAACCCGGAGGTCGGAACCGTCCAGCCCATCGCGGAAATCGGCAAGATCTGCCGGGAAAAGGGCGTGCCCTTCCACACCGACGCCGTGGCCGGCGCCGGCATCGAACCCATCAACGTGAAGGAAATGAACGTGGACCTTCTCTCGCTCGCGGCCAACATGTTCTACGGGCCCAAGGGCGCCGCGGCGCTTTACATCAAGAAGGGCGTGCCCATCCAGCCCCTGCTCGACGGCGGCATCCAGGAGCGGGGGAAAAGGGCGGGGACCGAAAACGTGCCCGCCCTCGTGGGCATGGGCGTGGCCGCCGCGATCGCGGTCAAGGAAATGGACCAGAGGCGCGCGCACCTTGACCGGCTCGCCAGGAAGCTCCGGGCCGGGATCAAGGAGCGGGTGGAACACCTCTTCGAGTTCGGACATCCCGAGAAGCGGCTGCCCGGGAACGTGTCCCTCGGCGCCCGGTTCATCGAGGGCGAGAGCGTGCTCCTGTTCATGGACATGGCCGGAATCGCCATCGCCTCCGGCTCCGCCTGCATCTCCCGGAGCCTCAAGGTGAGCCACGTCATGCTCGCCATGGGCGTCGAGCACGGCGACGCGCAAGGCTCGCTCCTCTTCACCCTGGGCAAGGACAACACCGAGGCCGACGTGGAAAAGGTCATCAAGGAGCTGCCGCCCATCATCGAGCGGCTCCGCAACATGTCGCCACTTTATAAGAGGAAAACGACGTGATAATATAAATTGATGCCACTTGCGGTTTATGACGGTGCTCTGAAAATTTTTTACAGGATTTACAGGATGAAAGAGAATTAACAGTTACTTCGGGAAATCCTGCAAATCCTGCTCGGAAAATAATTTTTGACAGGATGAACAGGATGAAAGAAAATAGGCATCTACTCGCTCCGGAACATCCTGTTAATCCTGTCAAAAATCTTTTCATTATTTCAGGGTGCCGCCTCGCGGCATGGATGATTACGACGCATTTTGGAGGTGTTCAGTCATGGCGATGAAATACAGCCAGAAGGTGATGGACCATTTCACCAATCCGCGCAACGTGGGCGAGCTCGAGAATCCCGACGGGATCGGCGAGGTCGGCAACCCGACCTGCGGCGACATCATGACCTTTACCATCAGGGTCAAGGACAACCGGCTCGACGACGTCAAGTTCAAGACCTTCGGATGCGGCGCCGCCATTGCCGTGTCCTCCATGATCTCCGAGATGGCCAAGGGCAAGACCCTGGACGAGGCCCTGAAAATCAATAACAAGGACGTGGCCAACGAGTTGGAGGGACTGCCCGCCACCAAGATGCACTGCTCCAACCTCGGCGCCGACGCCCTCCACGCCGCCATCGAGAGCTACCAGAAGTCCAAGGGCAAGGCCGGCGGCCCGGAGAAGGTGGTGTTCGACCCCGAAGCCTGCGAAGCCGGCCACGATCATGGCGAGGCCCATTTCGCGGGAGAAAAGAAAGACGGCCTGACCTGCCGCTGCCCCTACTGCGAGATCGAGACCCCGGCGGACAAGCCCTTCTGCCAGGCCTGCGGAAAGGAGCTGCACTGCAAATAGTGACCGCGAGTGGTTGACTGTTGATAAACCGCGGAGACGCAGAGAACGCAGAGAGAAAATATCAGTGCTGTCCAAAATAAACGGACCGGAGAACCGCCAAGACGCCAAGAGCGCCAAGGATTATTTTTAAACACGATTTTAAGAGAGCTTGGGTGCGAATGTTTCTTGCTTGGCGCTCCCGTCGGCCGGTTCGCCAAGCCGGTTGGGGCCGACGTTCCGGAGCTGTTCTTTGCCGGGCCGCGAAGAAACATCATGATTTACTTGGCGATCCTTGGCGCTCTTGGCGTCTTGGCGGTTTTCTTGCGGCC
>DATKZS010000168.1:0-6055 GCA_035527835.1 bacterium | reverse complement strand
GGCCGTGCTGCTCGGCGGCGACGGCAGTTACAGCGGAGGCCCCGCGGGCAACCGCTTCGACGTGTCCGGCGTCAACGGCAAACTTGACGGCGGCCACGCCACCATCGTCCTCTCCATCACCGGCCCCGGCCTCATCATCGTGAACGCTCAAATCCCCCATTGCGGGCTCTTGCTCGCCGAAGAAAAAGGCCGATGGATGAATGACGTTGACCTGTTGCCGGCGTTCACCTTAAATGCCGTGATACCTTGATCCCCGCCTGACAACGAAAAATCGGGAGCGGGCCTCACAACCCGCTCCCGATTCTCTTTTTATCCGCCGGCCGGGACGCGGATAAAAAACCTTATCAATCCATTGACCGGCCCAAATATTTGGGCTAGCCTTATATCCTCACGCCTGACGGAACAGGGAAAGGAGAAAACGCTAATGCAATTTGGAATCAAGTACCGGCCCTCATACAGCCTGCTGGGGGTGAAGCTCGACCCCAAGGAGCAGATCCTGGTGGAGGCCGGCAGCATGGTGAGCATGGCCGCGGACATGCAGATAGACACCAAGCTCTCGGCGACCGGCGGCATGTTCAAGGCGCTGCTCGGCGCCATCGGGAAGAAGTTCCTGGGCGGCGAGACCATGTTCGTTAACATCTTCACGGCGAGCCAGGCGGGCGGCCAGATCATGATCGCGCCGTCGCTGAACGGGGACATTATCCATTTCCCGATGCAGGGCGGGGCCATCATCATCCAGGCCTCGAGCTTCCTGGCCTCCGTTCCGAGCATTGACCTGAAGCTGAAGTTCGGCGGGCTGAAGAGCCTGCTCGGCGGGGAGGGACTGTTCCTGCTCCGGGCCTCCGGGGCCGGCGACCTGTTCATCAACGCCTACGGCGGCATCCGCGAGCTCGACTTGAACGGCCCGTTCATCGTGGACACCGGTCACATCGTGGCCTTCGAGGAATCGCTCACCTTCAACGTTAAAAAGGTGGGCGGGTGGAAGTCCACGCTGCTCTCCGGCGAGGGCCTGGTCTGCGAGTTCAACGGCAAGGGCAAGCTCTGGATCCAGACGCGCAACGTGGGCGCCATGGTGTCATGGCTTCGGCCCATGCTTCCGGCTTGAAAGGGGGGGATGAGCCATGCAAGTCAAGATCGCGTATCAACCGAGTTATGCGCTGGCCCTGGTCGGTCTCGCGGCCAATGAGTCCGTGATCGCCGAGTCCGGCGCCATGGTCAGCATGACCTCCAATATCGCCATCCAGACCAGCGGCCGCGCGGCCACCGGCGGCGGCGGCATCCTCAAGGCCTTGAAGCGCAGCATGCTCGGCGGCGAATCGTTCTTCATGAACTCGTTCACGGCGCAGGGCGGGCCGGGCGAGGTCACCTTCGCGCCCACCCTTCCCGGCGACATCATCTCGCTTCCGCTCGCCGGACCCAGCATCATCATCCAGCGCTCGTCCTACCTGGCCAGCTCGCCCACCGTGGCCATAGACACGAGCTGGCAGGGCTTCAAGGGGTTCTTCGGCGGCGAGAGCATGTTCATGTTGAAGGCGTCGGGCCAGGGCGAGGTCCTTGTCAACAGCTTCGGCGCCATCCACGAGATCCCGCTGGCCGGGCCGTACATCGTGGACACCGGGCACATCGTGGCCTTTGACGAGACGCTGACCTTCCAGGTGAAAAAGGTCGGCTCGTGGAAAGCCACCTTCTTCTCGGGCGAGGGACTGGTGACGGTGTTCAACGGCAGGGGCCGGCTGTGGATCCAGAGCCGCAATCCCTCGGCCTTCGGCCATACCATCGGCGGCAAGCTCCCGCCCCGCCGCGGATGAGAAAGGAGTTAAGCCATGCAGGTAAACATTGTATGCGCGCCTGATTACGCCATGGCCGAAGTGGACCTGGCCCAAAACGAGCAGATCCAGGTCGAGGCCGGGTCCATGGTCGCAATGACCGCAAACATGCAGATCCAGACCAAGGCCAAGGGCGGTGTGCTCTCCGGCCTTAAAAGAATGGTCGGCGGCGAGAGCTTCTTCATGAACACCTACACCGCCGCCGGAGCGCCCGGCCGCATCATGATCGCCCCCGGCGCCCCCGGCGACATGCGCCACATCCAATTGAACGGAGAGTTCTTCATCCAGTCCGGGTCCTATATCGCCAGCTCGCCCTCCATTAATATTGACACCAAGTGGGGCGGCGCCAAGACCTTCTTCGGAGGAGAGGGCCTGTTCATCCTCAAGGCCTCCGGCCAGGGCGACGTGCTCTTCGGGACCTTCGGCGCGGTGCACGAGGTGGAAGTGAACGGATCCTACACCGTGGACACCGGGCACATCGTGGCCTTCGAGCCCACCCTCACCTTCAACATCCGCCGGATCGGCGGGCTCAAGTCGCTGTTCCTCTCCGGAGAGGGACTGGTCTGCGACTTTCAGGGCAAGGGCAAGCTCTACCTCCAGACCAGAAAGCCCGCGAGCTTCGTCCATTGGATCCACTGGTTCCGCCCGGTGCGGAAAAGCAACAATTGAGGCGCCGGCCTGGCGGGCAAGGTTTTTGGCATCATGAAAGGATGAACCGCCCTGAGGCGAGGGCCGCCCGACCGAAGCCGAGCGGCCCCTTTGGACTCCTCCGCCAGATTGGTAATTCAAGAAGAGAGCTCATGCCGCGGATTCCTTTTTGCTAATCGCGTCGTCTTGGGGAAGAATAGGATTAATATGAGTCCCCCCAAACCGGAAATAATCTTACCTGGGCCTGGCGACGGCCGCGGCTTGAATATTCGATTAGCGGCCGTTTTCTGCGTCGTCACCGGGCTATCTCTGTTTCTGGTTGATCAGACCGCGAGCTTTTATCGGTCTGATCTTTACGTCCCCCCGCTGTTCGCGCCGCTTTATCTTGCGATGGCAATAGTGGTGGGGCTCGCCGGCATTTTCACGGCGTCGCTGGTGTCGCGCCGGGGCGGCGGGATTCGTTTCCTTCGCTTCTTTGCGATCCTCGGCGGCGCGTATCTTTTATTTTTATTGATATGCCAGGCGTGGCGATGGGCAATGACCGGGGCCTGGCAGGTCAAGGATACGTCCATGGTGTGCCTGGGCCTGTGTCTTTTGGCCCTGGTCCGTGGATGGACAAGGCGCGGACGGCCCGCTGGCTTGAAATGGACGGCGCTGGGTTTTTGCTTTTGGGCCTTGTTGCTGGCCTGGCTCTTGCGTCCCCCCGAACCGCAGCTCATTCCCGAGGACGGCCATGGTTGGGCCATGCTGTTGAACGCATTGTTTGTCGCGGCGCTCATGGGTGTGGTATTTCAGATCCGGCTCTGCTTAAAGTGGAGGCTACGCTTTGACCTGGCCGCGGCCGCTGTGCTGCTGGCGTTGAGTGCCGGCGCCAGCATGGCCATCAGGACGTTCACGGAACGTATTCCGGCGTCCGCCCCGGCGGTCGTGGCGGCCGCCGCCGGCCGTCCTAATATTATCCTGATCGTGTGGGACACCGTGCGGCGTGACCATCTTTCGGTTTACGGGTATGAACGGGACACCACGCCGAACCTTGTCGAGTTCTCCCGCCAAAGCATGGTTTACCAAAACGCCGTATCGGTCGCGGCCTGGACCCTTCCTTCTCACGTTTCCATGTTTTCTGGTCTCTACCCCCGCACGCACGGTTCCACCAATGTTCCTGTTGCGGGCCGGAAGGATTTCATGGGTTTCCGCAAAATGCCCGCCGAATTCCCGACCCTGTCCGAAATCCTGTCGCGCAACGGATACCGCTGCGCGGGGATTTCCGCCAATTTCGCCTATGCGGGCAAAGCCGTCGCACTGAACCGCGGCTTCGAGTATTTCAATGACGCGCCCAACCCCTGCTACCTGATCTTCTCTCATTGCGACCTGCTGGCGTATGCCGTGGACCTGGTGAAAGGTTACGCGCCGGAGTCGCTGCTGTGCCCTTACTTGATCGCATTTCCCACCGCCGACGAAGTTAGCAAAAGGGCCCTGCGCTGGCTGGATTCAGTGGCCCCCGGCGGGCAGCCCCTCTTCCTCTTTCTGAATTACATGGAGGCCCACGGACTGTCGTATCCGCCGCAGGACTTGATCCATCTGTTTCCCGGGTTCCAGCATGACCTGCTGTTCACGCGTTCCGGCGCCTATACCATTTCCGTGGATGAAAATGGAAAACCGGATCCGCGCCGGCAGGCCCACCTGGTGTCCCAGTATGATGCTGAAATTTTCTATCTTGATAGCCAATTCGAACAGTTGCTACGGGAGCTGCGAAAGCGGGGCCTCTCCAAGAACACCATTATCATCCTCACTTCGGACCATGGTGAGCACTTCGGCGACCATAACGGGATCCTCAGCCATCGCTACGACGTATACAATCAGCTTTTATACATACCGCTGATCATCAAATATCCGGGAGGTTCTCCCGCCGGGGTCAACTCCGCATCCATCGAGAACCGGTCGCTTTTTTTCATGATCCAGAACATGGCGGGCATCAAGACCACAATGGATGAGCACCCCTGGAACGCCGCCGAAGTGTACGGCGAAAACCCTCACCTTCCCGGCCATGGAAACTCCAGAGACGGGACGCTGGTTTATCACCGCGCCTTCTTTTTTGACAAATACTCGTTTATTGACACCAACGCCGGCGGCCAGGAGTTATATGACCTGCAAGAAGATCCCGAGCAGACCAGAAACATTATTGATCTTCTCCCCGCCATCCGCCGGCGCGGGCAGGAACTTGCCGAAACCTTTACAAGGACGATTAAACCGTATCAGGAAGTCGAGCCGGTCCAGGCCATATCCCCGGATGAATTGAAAAAAATGAAGGCCCTGGGATATATCCAGTAGTGACCGGAAAAAATCCAGGCTCTCAAATCGCCGCTTCGAAGGCCAGTGATCGGAAATGGGTTTCTATATCAGAAAGGCCCTGAAAATCGGGCCGGTGCGCTTTAACCTGTCCAAGGGAGGCGTCGGCGTGAGCGTGGGCGCGCCCGGGCTTCGGCTCGGCATGAACGCCGCCGGGACGCCTTATGTCCACGCCGGCCGGCACGGACTCTATTACCGCCGGTCGCTCAAGCTGCCGCGGCCGCCGCATAGCTCTGTGCCGCCCGCCGCCGCGAACAAGATCACCCGGCTTGCCGAGGCCCAGGCGTTCGAGGCCCCGCAAATCGCGCCGAGCTCCTCTGATTATAATTCGCCCGGGAGCTTCAGCGCACCGCCCGAGCCGAGCCCGTGGTGGCTGCTCATCTTCCCGGTTTACCTCGCGCTTACCATCATCCACCAAGCCCGCATGAAACGGGCCTCCCGCTACTTCCCCGAGCTCACGCAGGCCCTCGACTTCTCCCGGCCCGAGACCGTGAGCGCATCCGCCTTGGGCCCCCTCATGCGCCGTTATGAGTTGCCGCCGAAATTCAGAGAGTGGGTCCACGAAATGGTTTACGAGCGCGCCCTGGCCGCCGTCTTCGCCGACAACGTGCTCACCGGCCCTGAACGCGAGGCCCTGCAACGATTCGAAAAAGAGTTCCAGCTTTCTCCGGAACGGGCGCGGGAGATCAGGGCCGGCTGGTTCAAGGCCCAGTATCTCGCGGCCGTGGCCGACCGCGAGCTGACGGCGGACGAAGAGGCGCTGCTCCAGGCCATTCGCCAGGGCCTTGCCATCCCTGACGATGAAATCGCCGGCGAGGCCCAGACCATCGCGCGCCTGAAAAAGGTCCGCGAGATCCGGACCGAGAAGCTCGAACCAGTGCCGCCTCCCGTGCCGCTGCGCGACGATGAGCTCTGTTACTTCCACGGCCCTGCCCGCCTCCTCTCCAAAAAGATCGTCAACTCCTTCCAGCGCCAGGGAGTGCGTTACAACGAGACCGGACTGGTCACCACAAAGCAAGGGACCATGATCATAACCTCCCGCCGTCTCCTCATCGTCGGCGACGGCGCCTCCTCCATTCCCCTCGATAAAATCCTCGACCTGGAAGCTGACCTCGACCTCAACCTCGTCTCCATCACCAAAGACGGCCGCAAGACCCCCATCTACATCTCCACCCCCGAAAGCATGGTCGCCGCCGCCATCCTCCACCGCATGATTAATGATGATGGCTCCATCT
>DATKZS010000167.1:0-8825 GCA_035527835.1 bacterium | reverse complement strand
TCCCAGGTCCTCAAAATAAAGTTGGTTTTTTGGGGGGAAACTCCGCTTCGGGCTACGCCCTCCGCTCCGTTTCCCCCCAACTCAAACTGTAACCCATGTGCCTGGCATGAACTGTTACCCATGTTCGAGGTTGATCAGAATATCGCGCTTTCAGCGCTGATTGGCTGCCTTTCGCCACAGGAACTAATTCATTCCCTTCGCCATTCGCGCTTCGCCCTCCGCCATCCGCGCCAAGCGGAAAACACCAACCACAATTTGACATCGCCCTTAACGCGGTTATAATAGTTCCTTTCAAGTTCTTGCTGTTTTGAAGGGAGTAGTGCCGTGATCAAGGCGATATTGGGAACCAAGATTGGAATGACCACCGTCTTTGACGAAAAGGGCCGCACGGTGCCGGTCACGGTGATCGAGGCCGGGCCCATGACCGTGATGCAGGTGAAGACGCCGGAGAAGGACAAGTATTCGGCCGTGCAGATGGGCTACGGCGACAAGAAGCCGCAGCGGGCCAGGAAGGCGGAGACGGGCCACGCCAAGAAGGCGGGTGCCGCGCCCAAGAAGCTCCTCAAAGAGATGAGGGCGGACGCGGAGGCGCTCAAGGATTTAGAGCCGGGGAAGCTAGTGACGCTCGCGGACCTGGGCTTCAATCCCGGCGATTACGTGGACGTGGTCGGGACCAGCATCGGCAAGGGCTTTGCCGGCGTCATGAAGAAGTACCACTTCCACGGCCACGACAGCGCCCACGGCGCGCACGAGTACAAGCGCCATGCCGGCTCCATCGGCACCAACACCTCGCCCGGCCGCACCCTGAAGGGCATGCACATGGCCGGCCGCATGGGCCACGCCCGGGTCACCGTCAAGAACCTGGCCGTGGTCGAGGTCCGGGCCGACCAGAACCTGATCCTGATCAAGGGCGCGGTCCCCGGCCACGCCAACACCGTGGTCATGGTGAGAAAGAGCAAAAAGCCGTCTAAAAAGCAGCCCGCCGCGGCCTGAACCCCTCAGCTGACCGTTTAAGAGCCCCGGGCAAGAACCCGGGGTTTTTTTATTGGAGATCATCCCGGCCGGCTGGTTTTGGCCCGCCATGAAAAAAAGCTGATAAGTATGGCGCGGCCTGGAAAAATATACTATGTAGTGCTTGTAGCGAAACGCGGCCAATCAGGGCTGAAAGCGCGATATTCTCCAGCCTGGGGTGTAAACCCCAGGAACGCGTCGTCGAAAAACCTTGGGAGCGCTGAAAGCGCGGCATAAGAAAACTCGCTTGCGATCAGGACTTTTTCTATGTCACGCTTTCAGCGCTTCAAAGGATTGAATGATCTCCTTTCCTGGGGTTCACACCCCAGGTTTGAGAATCTCGCGCCGTTGGCGCTGAAAAAGGATCTTTTCGCTACAGGCGTTAAATATGAGCCGAAATAACGGTCTTTCACGCCCTGCGCCCTGCGCTCTACGCTCTACTCTCCTCAATGTTCTTCTTCAGGTCCACTCTCTTCCTTGACAACTCCCGCGGGTGTTTATATGCTTGTCACAATCAATGATACTGCGGGAATCAACCCGGATAATGCAGTCGAGTTTTAAAGCGCAAAGGCGCAAAGAACGCAAAGAATTCGAAACTTAAAACATGCGGTCTGGAGGGGCAATCCGGACCGAAAGACGATCTGGAGCTTGATAAAAAACTCTTTTCCCCCTTTGCGTTCTTTGCGCCTTTGCGGTTAAAAAATATTTCCAGGGAAAGGACGGGGAGATGGCGCTAAAAGAGATAAAGAAGATCGGGATTTCCACGGGAGGCGGCGACTGCCCCGGGCTGAACGCGGTGATCCGGGCGGTGGTGTACACCGCGGTGAACCAGTACGGGTGGGAGGTCATCGGGATCAAGGACTCGTTCAACGGGCTGGTGTACCCGGACCAGATCATGCCGCTGGGGCTTGACGAGGTCAAGGACATCCTGCATCTGGGCGGCACCATTATCGGGACCACCAACCGCGGCAACCCCTTCCACTGGGAGAAGCAGAAGAAGGACGGGACCACCGAGATCGTGGACTACTCCGACCGGGTGATGGAGAACTTCGAGCACCTGGACCTCGACGCCCTGATCGTGGTCGGCGGCGACGGCACCATGAAAATCGCGCAGGGCTTTTTCGACAAGGGCATGAACGTGGTGGGCGTGCCCAAGACCATTGACAACGACCTCAGCGCCACCGACACCACCTTCGGGTTCGACTCGGCCGTGCGCACGGCCAGCGAGGCCCTGGACAAGCTGCGCTCCACCGCGGAATCGCACCACCGGGTCATGGCGGTGGAGATGATGGGCCGCAGCTCCGGCTGGATCGCGCTCCACTCCGGCCTGGCCGGCAACGCCCACGTCATCTTGATCCCCGAGATTCCTTTCAGCCTGGACATCGTGGCCCGGTTCCTCAAAACCCGGATGGAGAAGGGCAACAAGTACTCGATCGTGGTGGTGGCTGAGGGCGCGAACCCCAAAGAGGGCGGGGAGAGCTCCATCGTGGGGAAAAGGCCGGACGGCACGGTGCTGCTCGGCGGCATGGGACAGAAGGTGGGCTCGGCGCTGGGCGACCTGACCGGGCTCGAGGTCCGCGTCCTGGTGCTCGGCCACCTCCAGCGCGGCGGCTCGCCCTCCGAGTTCGACCGCATCCTGGGCACCCGCTACGGCGAGGCCGCCACCCACCTGATCGCGGAACGCGGGTTCGGAAAAATGGTCGCGCTCCGCGGAACCGCCATCCGCGGCATCCCCATCACCGAGGCCATCGGCGAGACCAAAAAAGTCTATCCCGAAGGCACCCTGGTCAAGGTCGCCCGCTCCATGGGAATCTGCTTCGGGGACCGGTGAAAAAAATAGTAGCAAGTAGCCAGTAGCAAGTAGCCGGGAAAAAATTCATTCCGCCTCTTGCCCCTTGCTACTTGCTACTGGCTACTTGCTGCTATTTTGCCAAGCATCAATGAAGGAGAATCCCCATGAAGAAACTCCATTTCCCGGAACCCTTCAAGCACGAACACCCCCGGATCCAGGACGTCAACCAGGTATTCGAGGAACAGCTCTCCCTGGGACAGCGCGCCTCCGACCAGGTCGCGCGCACCATGGGCACCTGGCGGTTCATCATCATCCAGTCCCTGGTCCTCGTCGGATGGGTCATTCTGAACGTCATCGCATGGAACCGGCACTGGGACCCCTACCCTTTCATCCTCATGAACCTCGTCCTGTCCCTCCAGGCCGCATACGCCGCGCCCGTGATCATGATGAGCCAGAACCGGCTCGCGGAGCGCGACCGCCTGGAGGCCCACAACGACTACCTGGTCAACCAGAAGGCGGAGGAGGAGATCAGGGCCATCCTCGACCATCTCGCGGCCCAGAACCGGGCGCTCATCGAGATTCATCAGGCGCTCCGGCCCGAGGCCGCGCCAAACCCGCCTGATTCAGCTCCCGCGCCATAATAGGCGAGGCGTGCGTCCGTGGAAAACAAGGAACGAGAGATCATCGCCCATCCCCTGATCACCGAGGTCCTTTTCTTCCCGCGCCGGCTGCGGGAGGATGAAGTGCCCAGGGACCAGAGGGGCCGCATCGTGTACATTCCGGCGGGAGAGGACAAGCTGGGCGCATATTATTTCCAGCCTCATCCCCGCGCGCCCACCGTTCTTTTCTTCCACGGCAACGGCGAGGTGATGACGGATTATCTTTACGACTATCACGAGCAGGTCGCGGCGCTGGGCCTGAATTTTCTGGTGGTGGACTATCGAGGCTACGGGCTGTCCACCGGAAGACCGTCGCTCCCGGGCCTGTTGGAGGACGCGCGGGCGGCGTGGGCGCACGTTACCGGGCCTCTGGGCATCGCTCCGGAGGACGTGATCGTGATGGGCCGGTCGCTGGGGTCGCTGGGCGCGCTCGAGATCATCTCTCACGCCGGCGGCGGCGCGCGGGCGCTCATCATCGAGAGCGGGATCGCGCGCTTCGATTCCTGGATCGCCCCCATGGCCCCCCTGCTCGAACGCCTCAACCTGGACGTCACGCTCCTCAAGTCCGCGCTCCGCCGTGCCTTCGACAATGAAACCAAGATCAAGTCCGCCCGCTGCCCCGTCCTCATTATGCACGCGCCCCAGGACGAGATCGTCCCGGCCGAGCACGCCCACACCCTGGCCGCATGGTCCGATCCCGCCCGCACCGTCCTCCATATCTTCCCCCGCGGCGGCCACAACGACATCCAGCTCGTGAACCGCCGGCAATACTTCAAGGTCATGCAAGAGTTCATGTCCCGCCGCAAGTAAGATGCGCTCCGGCCTCCCTGCCGGCGCGTAGAGCGTAGAGCGCAGGGCGTAGCGCGTGAAAGGCCGATGCTTTGGCTCTGATTCTATTTACGCCCTTCGCCCTTCGCTCTACGCTCTACGCGATCCGCGCCGCACTATCATCCATTCTCCGGTATGAAGACCAATTTCATAAATATCTCTGAACGGTTTATAATGGAAAATTAAGGTTGTTTCGGGAGGTTCATGTCCGCGCCTGACCAAAAACCTGGGTTTGCCAGGATTGCCCTTAAGTACAAGACGGTTGAAGACTTTGCCAAGGCCGCGAGGGGAACGTTTTCCAAGGGCCGCATGACCCTCAAGTCCAAGAAAGACCTCAAAGAATCGGAAAGAATCATCCTGGCCGTGGCCATCACCGCCCCCGCCCAAAACGTCGAGATCATCGGCGAGATCATTCAGAAGATCGACGCCAACGAGGAAGGCGCATCTCATACCTACGGCGTACGCTGGCTCAACTTCACCGAGAGAAAGCTGGCCCGGCTGGAAAACAAGGCCAAAAATCCGGAGCCCGCCCCCGCCGAGAAAAAACCGGAGAAGAACGAAGCCGCCGCCGGGCCCGCCGCGGAGGTCCCCCCCGCGAAACCCGAAGAGCCGCCGCCCCCCATCGCTCCGCCCGTTCCCGGTCCGGCCCCCCTACCCAAAAGCGCCACGACCGCCGCCCCGGAAACCGCGGCGCCGCCGGAGCCGGCGCTCCCGCCGGAGCCGGCCGCTCCCGTTCCCCGCGACGCCCCGCCCGCGCCCGGACCCGCGCCCATTCCCAAATCGGCCAAGAAAACCAAGGCCGCAAAGACCACAGCCGCTCCGAAGCAAATAAAGCCCGAACCGCCTCCTCCCGAGCCTCCCGCGCCGCCGGAGCCTCCAGAGCCCGTCGCTCCCGCTGCTCCTCCCGAGCCGCCCCCGCCGCCGGCCCAACAGAAAAAAACCGAGGAGGAGGCGGACGAGGAGTACATCATTTCCAACGAGCGGACCGAGAATTACCCGAGCTTCGATAAAGAGCCCCGGGTAATTATCCCGGCCGTGCCGGAGCCCGCCGCGGAAACTCCGGCCGCCCCCGAGTCTCCGGGCGCGGCCGATGAGGAGCCGGTCGCCCTTAACCCCGAATCCCCGGAAACCGTCGCGGACACCTCCCTGGACGTTCAGCCGCCGCCCTCCCCGCCTGATGAGTCGCCGGCTATTCTTGAGTCGGAAGCCGGGCCCGCGCCAGGCGAGGCCCCGAGTCCGCGGCCGGCGGGAATCGAGGGCAAGGACGCGGCGGACTTTTTCGACACGGCCCAGCCGGCCAAGCCCGCGCCGGCCGCCGATGAGTCACAACCGGAGGAGGTGTCGGCCCCTTCAAGACCCGGGCATTCCTTCGCCGGACCCGAGGTGGTCACGCTGGAGCCGGACGAGGGCGTGGACGAGGAGATCGTCGGGCCGGAAGAGGCCGGCGGCGATGCGGCCCCGGAGTCCGGGCCCGAGCCGGCCGCGCACGTGCTCAAGCCGTTCACCGGCGATGAGCTCGCGGCGCTGGGCGCGTTCCTGATGAAGCTTCTGCGCCTCATGCTCCAGCCGGACAAGGCCTACGGCAGCGACTCCGAGCGCAGCCTGAAGTCGCTGTATGAGGAGTTCAAGACGGTGATGGCGGGGCGCGACGAGATCCTGATCTTCGTGCGCAGCTCGGGGGCGGTCAAGGAATACATGCTGGCGGGCGACGTGCTGGCGCCGGTGAACCTGAAGAACGCGCTGCCGCCCGAGCAGTTCGACGCGCTGGCCATCAAGCTGGTTGATTTCTTCGGGGCCAAGAAGCTCGCGGGCATGCATTTCCGGCGGTATCTTACGGAGGACGCGTTCCGCCAGTTCGTGGGCTGGCTGGGCCGGTATAACCCGGCGCGGTCGAACCCGGAGGAATTGACGGCGGGCCTGATCCGGGACGGGGTGTACCATATCTCTCCGGTGTTCGAGTCGGACCGGATCAAGGAGGCCGGGGCCCTGGACTTCCGCGTGGACATGACGCTCTCGCGGATGCGCGGCGACATCAAAAGGCTGAAGCTGTTGGCGGAGGCGATGATGGAGGAGGACCTGGCGCCGGTGTGGACGCTCCGGGTGGAGGACGCGGTCAAGGCGCTGCCGGACGGCAGGCTCCGGGCCGAGCTGATGCTGCACGCGGACATGGTGGTGCGGGGACAGGAAGACATCACCGAGTCGGACCTGCTCCAGGAGGTCGTGTTCGCGAGCCCGGTGGAGATGCTGGCCCAGGCCGGCGAATACCTGGCGGGACTCTATGAAGAGCTGTTTCAGAAGAAAGAATCGGGCCTGGTCGGCCCCAAAGTCGAGGCCGGCCTGGAACGCATCCAGCGCGCGCTCCGGCACGTCACCGCCCGCCTCACCGTCGAGCTTCCCGAAGTGGGCATGCGCATCATGTACGGCCTTTACAAGAAAGGCGCGTTCACCCTGGAGGAGTTGCCGGCCGAGCTGCGCGAGCAGGTGATGCTCGAGCAGTTCATCACTTTTTTCCTGGAGGACGCGGACAAGAGGATCGCCGACTTCAGCGCGATGGCGGAGCTGAAATCGTACCGCATCGCGGCCAACCGCTACTCCCGCATGGTGGTGGAGCTGATGCGGCGCGGGAACGTGGACGTCGCGGACAAGATTTTCAAGACGCTGGTCGCGCACATCGGGGGCAAGGAGCAGCCGTTCGCCGAGCGGCCGCGGGCGGCCCGTCAGGCCTTCGCCATCTTGGCCGCTCCGGAGTCGCTCTCCGTGTTGGTGTGGTCATTGAAGAGCGTGGCCAAGGACAAGCGCGACAAGCTGGCGGCCATGATCTTCGCGGCGGGCCCGGCGGCGGCTGAGCCGCTGGTCAAGATGCTTACGCAGGAGGAGGACCGGAGCCTGCGCCGCCTGGTGTGCGAGGTCCTGACCCGGCAGGGCGAAAAGGTCGCGCCCTTTCTGGCGGGAAAAATCAAGGACCCGGAATCGCCCTGGTACCTGGTCCGCAACCTCATCATGATCCTGGGAGACGCCAAGAGCCCGCTGCTGCTGGAGGACGCTCCGGCGCTTTGGGCCCACTCGCATCCGCGGGTCCGGGAGGAATGGCTGGTTTACGAGACCAAGACCGCGGGCGTGAGCTCCGAGCCGCGCATCGTCTCCGCGCTCACCGACCCCGATGCCGTAGTGCGCCGGCGCGCCGTGCGAATTCTCTGCCGCTTCCCGGAGATCGGCAAGGCCGCCCTTTCCGGGCTGTGCGCCCTGGTGGAGGCCAAGCCGAAGAAGGGGCCGTCCCTGGAGGAAGAGCAGGCGGTGGCGGAGGCCGCGGAGCTCCTGGGCAAGCTGGCCGCCCGCAAGCTGCCGAATGGGAAGGGCGTCGAGGACGTGCTGATCGAGGCCCTGGAAGCGGATGCCGGCAAGGGGCTCCTGGGAAGATTGACCGGAAGCAAGCCGTCATTGCGGACGACCGCGATGCGGGTGGCGATAATCGCCGCCCTGGCCAACGCCGGGTCGGCAAAAGCCAAGAAGGCCCTGGCAGCTCTCGCCAAGGACAAGGTCAAGGAAGTAAAGGAAAGCGCGCAACAGGCCCTGGCCAAGATCGGCTAGCGAAAACGGCTCCTCGTGCCGCGAGGCGGCGCCCTGAAATAATGAAAAGATTTTTGACAGAATTAACAGGATTTCCCGGAGCGAGTAGATGCTTATTTTATTTCATCCGGTTCATCCTGTTAATCCTGTCAAAAATTATTTTCTGAGCGGAGAAAAAATGGCGGCAACACGGAAAAAAACAGGTCTTCTCGGACGCAACCGGGAAAAGATCAAAGCCGGATGGCCATCCGAACAATGGCGAAAACAGGGCGAGCGCTTCGGGCTGGGCGTGGCCCTGGCGATGGCCGTCATGTCGGCCCTCGCATTGTACCGCGGCCTGATGGAGCGCATGGAAACCACGGCGCTGATCGGTGCCGCCCTCCTTTGCCTGGCGCTCATCCTGCCCCGCGCCCTCTACCCGGCGGCCTGGCTCCTAGAGACCGCTTTCAAGACCGTCACCAAGACCACCATGTACCTCCTGCTCGTCGCCGTCTTCTACCTCGTCTTCTCTCCCATCGGCATCATCCTGCGCATCATGGGCAAGGACATCCTCCATCAAAACCTTGACCCCTCCGCGCCCTCCTATTGGACCCCCAGAAAACCCACCGACCCCAAGCGGGCGGAAAAGCAGTTCTGAAGAAAACTTGGGGCTTGAGGCGTGAGGCTTGAGCCTCGCGCCGCCTCTGACCTCAAGCCCCAAGCCCCAAGCCTCAAGCCCAAAAAAGCCTCAAGCCCGCACTTCCGGTTGAAGCGCGCTTGCAAGATCAGGTACAATGGCCTTGGTTCCGTAACGCGCTTCCAACGCAAGCCATGACCACGATTGACGCGATAGTTCTGGCCGGGGGAAAAGAGGGCTCGATCCCGGTGATGGGCGGGAACAAGGCGTTCCTGCCGGTCAAGGACCGGCCGATCATCGAGCACGTGATTGGCGCCCTGGACCGGACCGGGAACGTGAGCTCCATAACGGT
>DATKZS010000166.1:0-13615 GCA_035527835.1 bacterium | reverse complement strand
CGATTGGTTTGAGGTGATCGGATTGGTCAGCCTTTTCGTCAGGCATCAGGAGTTGAACCGATAGAAGAAACCGCCGGATACGGTGAGTACGTCCGGTGGTGTGGGAGGACGGGGGCCGTGAGGCCCCCTCCTACCCGATTTCTCCGGTGACCGGTTCATTTTGCCTGAAGCGGAGCGGCGCGGTCCTCCATGATCTCGGCCAGGTCCATGACCCATCCCGAAATATCCGTCTTTCACGCCCTACGCCCTGCGCCCTTGGTTCTATTCGTTTCCGGTTCCCCCTCAATGTTATTTTTCGGATCCACTCTGGAAGGTGAAGAGCCTTGAAATTTTACTTGACAAATGCAGGGGCGGGAGTAGAATTAGGACGCTTGTTCATAATGGTATAAACCGCCTTGCTTGCCTGCGGCGCAAGCGGGCACCAACAAAGCCAGGGAGGTAAAGCCATGAGGAGAATGAACTTAAGCTTGATCACACTGTGGTTTTTCGCGGCCATCATTATCTCAACGGGCTGCGGCGGTGGAGGAAGCGGCGGCGGGGGCGGGGGAGGCGGCCTTCCGGGCATGGCCCTGATCCCGGCCAGCTGCTTCAACATGGGCGATGCGTTCAGCGAGGGCCAAGGCGATGAGCTTCCCGTCCATAACGTGTGCCTAACCTCCTTTTACATGGACGTGCACGAGGTGACCAACGCGCAGTACGCGGCGTGCGTCAGCGGCGGCGGCTGCACCGCGCCGGGCGATTCATCCAGCAATACCCGCGCATCTTATTACGGCAACCCGGCCTACGATGACTTCCCGGTGATCTACGTGGATTGGAACCAGGCCACGGCCTATTGCGCCTGGGCGGGCAAGAGATTGCCCACGGAGGCGGAGTGGGAGTACGCGGCCCGGGGCGGTCTCTCGGGCAATCGCTTTCCCTGGGGCGATTTAGTCAGCGGCAGTGACGCCAATTATGCGAATTCCGGAGACGCCTGGGACAACGACACGTCTCCCGTGGAGAATTTCGCCGCCAACGGCTATGGACTCTATGATATGGCCGGGAACGTCTATGAATGGGTCAATGACTGGTGGTCCAGTACTTACTACAGCGTAAGCCCCACCAATGATCCTCCCGGACCCGTGTCAGGTACGTATCGCGGTGCGCGCGGCGGCTCTTGGTACTTCACCTCGATCTATCTGCGCGTGGCCGACCGGGCCGCCGACGACCCGGCGCTCCAGTACTTCAGCGCTGGTTTCCGTTGCGCCCGGGACTGATTCTCCTCCGCGCCATGCGCTGCGGCGGACAAGTTGCTCTTGGGGTACGCTTTCTCTTTTACTCTTTGGGGGATGGGGGGCTTTGCCCACCAATAAAAATCCGCTCGGAAAATAAGTGGCAGGACAGGCATTCCTGCCTGTCCCCGCGGCCGGACATACAAGAATGTCTGTCCGGCCGCTCTTCTCATGATTCCCGGCCACGGTCCTCCATGATCTCGGCCAGGTCCATGACCCGGAGCCTGGCTTCCAGGTCCTCGGCCTTGATGGCGTCTTCGAGCATCTTGGCGCACTTGGGACAGGCCACGGCCAGAACTTCGGCGCCGGTGGCCGCGGCCTCGCGAACGCGAACGCGGGACGCGCTGTCCGGCCCTCCCCCCAGGACGTCGGTGAAGAAGTTGCCGTTGCCGCCGCCGCAGCACAGGGCGTCGGCCATGGCCCGGTCCATCTCCACGAGCTCGACGCCGGGGATCAGGCCCAGGACCGCGCGCGGCGTGAAGTAGTCCTGGTTGTGCCGGCCCAGAAAACAGGGGTCGTGGAAGGTCACCTTGAGGGGCGTGGACGCGGCGAATTTTGCCTTGCCCATGAGTCCCGCCAATACCTGGCTGTAATGCATGACCTGGAAGGCACCGCCAAGTTTGGGATACTCGTTCTTCATGGCGTGAAAAGCGTGGGGCGAAAGCGTGATGATCTTCTTGACCCCCAGCTCCTGAAACTGCTCGATGTTGCGCTTGGCGATCAGCTCGAACAGGCCCTTTTCGCCCATGGAGTTGACCTCGTTGCCGTCGCAGGACTCCTTTTCCGCGAGGATCCCGAACGACACGCCCAGGTCCTTGAGCACGCTGGCCGCGGCGCGGGCCATCTTCCGGCCGCGCTCGTCAAAAGAGCCGGCGCATCCCGCGTAAAACAGGTACTCCTGGCCCGAGTATTTTTCGAGGCCGAGGCCATGGGCCCACTTGCCCCGCTCCTGTTCGGGGAGCTTATAGGGATTGCCGTAGAGGTTGACGGACTTGAAGAATTCGGAGACCATTCCCGGCACCGCTCCCTGGTCCACCAGCCGCTCGCGGCCGGCGGTAAAGGCATTAAGCAGGTCGGCCTTGAACTTGGGGAACACGCAGTGCTCGACGCAGTTGCCGCAGGCGGTGCAGGCGTACATGATGCGGGAGAGGCGCGGGGTGGTGTTGATCTCCTCTTCCAGCCATGCCCTCAAGAGCCACATCCTTCCTCCGGGGGAGAAGGTCTCGAAGCGGTACTTGAGATATGAAGGGCAGTTGATGTCCTGGTAGCTTGCCGGCAGCTTGCAGTATCCGCACCGGAAGCAGCGGTGCAATATTTCCTCGTGTTCCATTTCACGCCTCCCAGTTTCCCGGGTTCATGATCCCGTTGGGATCGAGCGCCTTGCGGACGCGGCCCATCAGGGCAAAGGTGTTGGGGTCCATTTTGCGGATGATCTGCTTCTGCGCCGGCTCCTCCGCCTTCCAGGGGATGCCGCCCATCTCCAGCGCCGCCGTGTTGGTCGCTTCCAGCGCCTGCTGGGCCCGCCTCACGTCGTCCCGGTCGGCCCGGTTAAAGGCATAGGCGAAGAAGAACATCATGCAGTGGCCGAGGCCGATGACGCGCGCGCCCAGGGAGTAGGTCACGCGGTTTTTTTCCGCGATCTCGACGCCCTTTCTGTAGGCCTCGGGGAAAAGCCCGATGGGCATGATCGCGCCCACGTACTCGAAGCCGCCGCCCTTGTTCACGTCCGCGAACACGGCCAGCGACGACTGGGGCGCTTGCATGAAGCGGGCCTTCATGTCCTGCGGCAGGGGCATGAACCCGCCGGACTTTTGCCGGATGTATTTCACGACCGACTCGCGGATCAACTTTTTCTTCAGCCGGAGCTCCTCCTTGGTTTCGGCCCCGTAATTTACGATCATCATCTGCAATCCCTTCATCCATTCGGGCTTGGGCGCCATGGCGCAAAGAATGTCCTCGGCCACGGCCACGCCGGTGATGCGATGGATCACGTCCGGGCAAAGCTCCGCGTCTTCCGTCACGAAAATGCCCACGTCGTTAAGCGGCCGCGCCGGATAGAGCTTGATGGCGAGCTTGGTGGCGACACCGGTGGTCCCGTGCCAGCCCACGAACAGGCCCGCCAGGTCCGGCAGCGGCGCGCGCGAGAACCAGTAGGGCGACGTGGCGCACGAGCCGGCCCTCACCACCTCGCCCGTGGGCAGGACCGCCTCCAGGCCGTTCAGCATCTCCGAGTGAAAGCCGCCCGCCGCCGAGAGGTGCCCGGACCCGTGGATCAGCACGTTGCCGCCGATGGTGGCGATGGGCGGGGCGTCCGGGACCGAGTGCTTGAGGCGCGGATGGTGTTTTTTCAAGTATGCCTGGAGCATTCCCTGCGACACCCCGGCCTCCACGACCGCGTACCGGCTCTGCTCGTTCACCTCGATGATGCGGTTCATGCGCTTCATGTCCAGCACCATCCCGCCCTGGAGCGGCCGGGTAATGCCGGACAATACCAGGCCGCCGCCCATCGGCGTCACCGGGACCCCTTTCTCGTTGGCCAGCGCCATGATCTTTTGGACTTCCGCGGTGGAGTTGGGCATCACCACCAGGTCCGGATACCGCGGCTCCATGGTGCCGGGGTCGCGCGAGTAGATGAACCGCTCCTCTTCGTGGTCCGACACCCACTCCGGACCCACGATCTTCTCCAGCTCCTGTTTTATTCCTTGCATGACGTCACCATCCCATTCCATCGCCCAGCGCCAGATGGCAGAGGTCGGTCATGAGGATGGGGGTGATGCCCCTCTCCTTGACCATCCCGTTTAACTCCATGAAGCAGGCCGGGCAGTTGAATACGCAGTAGTCGGCGCCCACGGCCTGCATGTCGTCCAGGTTCCGCTGCTGCAGGTCGTCGGCCAGGTCGTCGCGCTGCGCGGCCTTGATGGTCATGGCGCAGCAGAGCGCATTCTCGCGGTCGTATCGGCGGTCGGGCCGCGTCACTCCGATCAGCTTGAAAATCTCGTCCACCCAGTGCTGGGTCTCCGGGACCAGCCGGTTGGAGCAGGGCCGCTGGTAAGCCACGACCTTGTTAAGCGGCTTGATCTCGCTTTTCAGCTCGGTGAGCCTTTTGGCGAGGTACTCGAAGAGATGGACCGGCTTGAACGGGACCTCGATGCCGAAGGCCGGCGCCAGATGGGTGTAGGCGCCGTAGCATTCGTCGTGAAAACAGACGAATTCATTGACGCCCGAGTCCCGGAGCGCATTATTCATGATGTTCTCAATCGCCCGGGGCAGACGCTCGCGGATCACGGAGTTCTTGGCGAAATGAAGCCACATGATGTTACAGAACACGTCGCTGCCGCCGAAGGTGCTCGCGCCCTCGAACAGCTTGCCCCGGATCGAGCCGGAGAGCATGGGAAAGAAGCACATGTTGATGACCGGGGCCTGGACCTTCTCTGGGACCATCTGTCCTTTCATGGCCATCATCCCGAGCTGTTGCCTGGTGATGGGCGTGGGCGCAGGCCATTTCTCGAGTTGCTCTTGCCGCTCCACGATCTGGTAAAAGGGATGGTTGTGATAGGGGCAGTACTCCTCGCAGGCATAACAGGTGGCGCACTCCTCAAGGACCCGCGAGTCCTTGCCGGCAATGATCTTGTCCCTCTCCTGTCTGGCCTCGGCCAGCGAGACGTCAATGTATCGGCACCTCATCAGGCAGTCCACGGTCTCGCATCTTTCGCAGACCGCCGGGTCGTATTTCAGTTCATACATGCCCTGTCCCCCTTTTGCGCCGCCTGGCCTTTCCGGCGCCGCTTTTCCTGAAAAGATCATATCGCCTCGGTGGGTCGCGGATCAAGCGCACGGTTCTTCATGTTGTGATGCGACACCCTGAAATGATGAAAATGTTATAAGACAGGATTAACAGGATTTACAGGATGAAAAAGAGAAAACCACTGGCGTCTTTCGCCTATCCTGTTAATCCTGTCTTGAGTTTTTTCAGGGCGGTTCCTCATGCCGCGAGGCGGCGCCCTGAAATCATGAAAATTCGATGTGATACCTTCCGGGTCAGAGCCTCACTTTTCAGTTAATCCCGGGGCGCTCAGGACTGGCAACATCTCTTGATTAACTGAAAACTGAAGCTCTGACCCGCCCCAATTCCGTGGAAAATAAATTGCCGGTTGACATCAAAAAGGGGGGGGTATTATGGCACATATTGGAATGAATTGTTTCCTTGTCTCTCTTTAGAGGGAGGGTCGAGTCATGAGGAATTACACGAGAACTTTTATACTGGCAACTTCTTTGTGTCTCGCAACTTTTTTAATAGCCGCGTGCAGCGGCTCGGACGGAGGAGGCGGAAGTGCTGTCTGCAAGGACGCCGACGCCGACGGCTATTTTGTACAACTCGGCTATTTTACACTACTCAGTTGCGGCACCACGGTTGACTGCGACGACTCGGACGTTAATAAATGGGTCTCTTGCGCCACCTGCGTGGACTCAGACCTCGACTCCTGGTACTCAGGCTGTGACGCCTACACGAGTATTAACGGCCCCGACTGCGACGACTCGGACGCTAATAACTGGGTCTCGTGCGGCACCTGCGTAGACTCAGACCTGGACTCCTTCCGGGGGACCGGCTGCGACGTGTTCGAGGACTGCGACGACTTAAACCCGGAGGTGTATCCCAACGCGCCCGAGATTTGCGACGGAATTGACAACCAGTGTGATGGAGATTTCGGATTCGGCATCATTGACGAAGATGTATGTTATAGCGGCATGGTTATGATCCCCTCCGGCTGCTTCAACATGGGAGACGCCTTCAGCGAGGGATACCGCGATGAGCTTCCGGTGCACAACGTTTGCATCACCTCCAGCTTCTACATGGACGTTCACGAGGTGACCAACGCGGAGTACGCGGCGTGCGTGAGCGGCGGCGGCTGCACCGCGCCGGCTTATTCAGACAGCTATTCCCGAGGTTCCTATTACGGCAACCCGACCTACGACAACTTCCCGGTGATCTGGGTCGACTGGAACCAGGCCACGGCCTATTGCACCTGGGCGGGCGCGGGCAAAAGACTGCCCACCGAGGCGGAGTGGGAGTATGCGGCGAGGGGCGGGTTATCAGGGAAGCGGTATCCGTGGGGCGACACAATCAGCGGGACTGACGCCAATTACTGGAATTCCGGCGATCCCTGGGACAATGATACTTCGCAGGTTGAGTATTACGCTGCCAACGGTTATGGCCTCTACGACATGGCGGGCAATGTCTGGGAGTGGGTTAACGATTGGTATTTATCAGACTACTATAGCACCAGCCCGACCAATGATCCTCCCGGCCCTATTACTGGCTCGTTTCGCGTTTTGCGCGGCCCTGATTGGGGCAGCTCTGCGTACGGCCTGCGCGTGGCAAACCGGAACCACAACGACCCGACGCTCCAGTTCTACCTCATAGGCTTCCGTTGCGTTGGGGACTGATTACACTTTAGTTCTTTTACACTTTTACCCTTTGGGGGGCATGGGGGGCTTTGCCCCCCATACGAATTTTTTTTGAAAAATGAAGCAGGAACTTCCCGCGGTTCAGAAGGCTTAACGAGGCATGATATCGGTGGTTTCACCTTATCCATCTTGACGCCGCCCGTGTTCTCCGGTAATCTTTAATTGAAAGGCTGGTATTATGGGACCATATCGCTTTACGGTGGAACTGTACCCGGACAAAGAGGAAGGAGGCTATACCGCGATTGTGCCTTCCTTGCCCGGCTGCGTCACCCAGGGAGACACTCTGGATCAGACCCTGGAACGCGCCCGGGAGGCCATCGAGGGGTATATGGAATGCCTTAAAGAGGAAGGCAAGGAAATCCCCGTCGAGGAAGAACCTGAAGGCCGGTTCAAGGTCATCATCGCCGCATGAGTCCGAAACTCGCCCGCCTCACCGGCAAGGAGATGTGCTCGATTCTGGAGCAAAGCGGGTTTGTCCTGAAAAGAGTCAAGGGAAGCCACCACATTTACGCCAGACCCGGACTCGAGGGATATGTAACCGTCCCCGTGCATGGCAATGAAATCCTCAAGCCCAAAACCCTGAAGTCCATCATCAAACAAGCCGAACTGAACATTGCCGACTTCACAAGATAAGCGACAAACCGCGGACCGAGTTCCTTCACGGCGACGTGAAGGCATGGCCGGAGTCGTCGGGAGCATTTCCCGTGGAGCGAGCCTCATCAGTCCTGGCCCCCTTCCCGGGCCGGCATCCGCCGGGCCGAAGATGGCAAACCCCCTCGCGGCCAGTAGGCCTTAGGGCTGAACGCGGCGAGGGGGTTTCTTTTTCCTGGAAGGTGAATCTCCTTCGCTGCCCTTCCCCCAGCAGGAGGATTCCCCGATGCGGCTTCGCCAGGGACAGGCCCGATGGTTCCTTGCCGCTGATGATGTCCAGGATATTGTCCGGGGCCGGGAGAGAAAGGCGTAACAAAGGCGCCATGCAAGAATGATCCAATCTCCCGTTGGTTCGATTAGAGTTTTCTTTCTTCCGCCATGAGAGGATCAGGGGAAATCCCGGGGAGATTCCCCCTTTTTTATTTATGGCGCTGACCATGATACCACGCGGGATTGAATTGACTTTGCGGGGGCTTTAACCTAAATTTAATAACAACGGCGCCTTATCGGGCCGGGAAAACAAATGCAATTGGCGGCACTATACGCGGAATCTTACCATAACGTAATGGACGCCGAGCCCGGCGTGCTTGAACGGATCAGCGACGCCTGGCGCGACTTGGTCAACTGGTTCGTTTCCAACGTGATCGTCAAGGTCACGGATTCCTACTGGGCCATCGCCCACTCCGACCTGGTGGTGGCCGGCCTCATTATCCTTATCCTGGCCCTGATCGTGCTCGCGGTGGTCCTTGTAAAAAGGCGGGGCTCGTCCGGGGTCGCGGGCAAGCCGATGACGGAGCGGGACTTCGTGAAGTCCGCCAAGCGGGCGGCCAAGTCGGGCAACTGGGTCCGGGCGGGCGAGCATTACGAGCAGGCGGAAAAGTTCAACAAGGCGGTGGAGAGTTACCTGCGGGGCAACGCCTACACCCGGGCGGCCCAGGTGCAGGCCAGGAAGCTGGACCAGCCGGACCTGGCCCTTAAGACCCTGGTTGACAACAAGCTGTGGGAGCCGGCCGGCCGGCTGCTGACCTCTCTCGGCCGCCACGGCGAGGCCGCCCGCCATTACCAGAAGTCGGGCAGGGAGCAGATGGCCGCCGAGAGCTTTGAAAAGGCCGGCGAGTTCGTCACCGCCGGAGACCTTTACCGCAAGCAGCAGCGCTTTGCCGAGGCCGCCCGTTGCTATAACCAGGCCAAGTCGTGGGGCCCGGCCGGCGAGATGCACGTGGCCATGTACAAGCAATTCAGGGAGGCGGTGGGTACCAGGCTTGGAGACAAGGAGTTGGCCAAGCTCCAGGACATGGCCAAAAAGGCCGCCTATTTCCTCAAGCAGTCCGGCCAGCTCAAGACGGCGTCCGAGATCCTGCTCGACGCCCGGCTCCCGCTGCTGGCCGCCGAGATCATGGTCATGAACGGAGACCTGCTCCAGGCCGCCGAGCTGATGGCGGAGCAGAAGGAGCTGAAAAGGGCCGCCGAGCTTTTTCACAAGGCGGGGGACAAGAAGCGTGCCGCCGAGCTGCTGGCCGCGTACCATCAGAACGAGGGCCGGCCGCAGGAGGCCGCCAAGTTCCTGGAGCTCAGCGAGAACTATCTGGCCGCCGCCGACATCTGGGCCGGGCAGTCCGAGTTCGAGAGGGCCGCGGAGCTGTATCTGAAGGGCGGCGACTCGCGCACGGCCGCGGAGATGTACCAGGCCGCGGGCAAGATGGACCGCGCCATCAAGGTGCTGGAGGGCGTCGGCGACGTGGAGTCCGCGGCGCGGATTGTCGAGGAGGCCGGCGATCCCATGGCCCTGGCCTCCATGTACGAGCGCCAGCGCAAGTACTACGAGGCCGCGGCCATCTATTATGATAACGGCCATCCCGAGCTGGCCCTGCCGCTCTTGCAGAAGATCGGGCCCGACCATCCCTCCTTCGGAGACGCGTCCTACCGGGCGGGCATGATCTTCATGGGCCGGCAGATGTACGACCAGGCCCTGGAAAAATTACAGGCCATGGCCAGCCGCATCCCCATCTCGCCCTCGACCCTGGACCAATACTACATGCTCGGCCAGGCCCTCGAGCTCGCCAACCATCCCAATTACGCCATCAACGTCTATTACCAGATCGCGGCGCTGAACCAGAATTACAAGGACGTGGCCATGCGCTTCAACTCACTGGTGCGGAAGTCCCAGCAGCAGCAGGCGGCGACCATGCCCGGCGCCCAGTCCGGCTCCGGCGTGGCCCACCGCTACCGGCAGCTCAAGGAGCTGGGCCGCGGCGGCATGGGCATCGTGTATTTGGCGGAGGACACCAAGCTCGGACGCAAGGTGGCCATGAAGTTCCTGCCCGAGGAGCTCAAGGCCAACCGCGAGATGGTGGAGAGCTTTAACCGCGAGGCGCTCAGCCTGGCCAAGCTCTCCCACCCCTACATCGTCTCCCTGATTGACGCCGGCGAGGAAGGCGGAATGTACTACATCATCATGGAGTACGTCGAGGGCAAGAATTTCAAGGAGATCACCGGCTCGAACAAGCGGCTGCCCCTGGCCGCCGCCACGCTGGTCTTCACCCAGCTCTGCCAGGCCCTCGAATACGCCCACGGCATGCAGATCATCCACCGCGACATCAAGCCCGCCAACATCATGTGGATCCAGAACCACAACATCATCAAGGTCATGGACTTCGGACTGGCTCGGGTCATGGACAAGATGCGCGAGCGCAGGACCGTGATCGCCGGGACCCCCTACTACATGTCCCCCGAGCAGACCCTGGGCAAGAACGTGGACCACCGCTCCGACATCTATTCCGCCGGCGTCACCATGTACGAGCTCCTCACCGGAACGGTCCCGTTCAAGGACGGAGACATCGGCTACGCCCACATCCATACGCCGCCCGACCCGCCCAGCAAGCGCAATCCCCAGATCACGCCCGAGCTCGAGCAGATCGTGCTCAAGTGCATGGCCAAGGACCAGAACCAGCGTTACCAGTCGGCGCGACAGATTTACGACGAGCTCCTGCTCGTGACGCAAAGGAGCAAGTAATGATCTTCAAGTACCGGGAAACCGGGGCCCTCCTCGTCAACTGCTACGTCGTCGGCGACGAGAAGACACGAGAGGCCGTGGTGGTGGACCCCGGAGGCGACGCCGACACCATCCTCTACCTCCTCAAGGAGGACGACCTCAAACTCAAGGCCATCATCAACACCCACTCCCACTTCGACCACATCGGCGGAAACGCCGGGCTCAAGCGCGCCACCAACGCCCCCATCCTGATCCACCCCGCGGAAAAGGACATGCTCACCGGAATGAACTCCATGGCCTCGCAGTGGGGAATCCCCTTCGAGCCCTCGCCCCCCGCCGACGGCACCCTCGAGGAGGGCGACGTGGTCGAGGTCGGAGGCTTAAGGCTCGACGTGCTCCATACCCCGGGACACTCGCCCGGAGGAATCTCGCTCAAGGTCCGGGACATGCCCATGGTCATCGTCGGCGACTGCCTCTTCCAGTTCTCCATCGGGCGAACCGATTTCCCCGGGGCCTCCCACGCCCAGCTCATCAGCTCGATCAAGGAAAAAATCCTCCCCCTCGGCGACGACTGCGAGGTCTACCCGGGACACGGACCGCCCACCATCGTCGGCCGCGAGAAAAAATACAACCCCTTCTTGAACGAGGACCAGCAGGCGGGCGGGGGTTCGGGACTCATCATCCCGCCCTGAGAAAAGAAGAATTAGAACAGGGATGAACAGGATTAACAGGATAATTAAGGAGAAAGACCCGGGGCGCTGGACTCCGAAAGCGCGACGGTCTAAAATGTCAGCCATGACACCAAGAGCTTCTTTCTTTTATTGGCATTTTATCCTGTGCATCCTGTGTATCCCTGTTAATTAATGGATTGAAAATGCTGACCGACAAGGAAATAGTACTCGGCATCACCGGCGGAATCGCGGCCTACAAGGTCCCCGAGCTCACCCGAATGCTGCTCAAGCAAAAAGCGCGCGTCACCATCGTCATGACCAGGAACGCGGAGCGCTTCGTGAGCCCGCTCTCGCTCCAGGTGCTTACCAACCGCGCCGTCATCACCGATCTGTTCGAGGTCGAGCGGCCCGGACAGATCAGCCACGTCGAGACCGCCGACCGCGCGGCGCTCCTGCTCATCGCGCCCGCCACCGCCAACATCATCGCCAAGCTCGCCCACGGCATCGCCGACGACGCGCTCTCCACCCTGGCGCTGGCCTGCCGCGCCCCCGTGCTCATCGCGCCCGCCATGAACGTCAACATGTGGAACCACCCGGCAACGCAGGCCAACGTGAAGACCTTGAAGGAGCGCGGCATCTACTTCGTGGGCCCGGCCGCCGGCGAGCTGGCCTGCGGATGGGAGGGCAAGGGCCGCCTCGCCGAGCTCGACGACGTGGTCGAGGAGGCCGCCCTGGTGCTCTCGCCCAAGGACTTCGCCGGTAAAAAGGTCCTGGTCACCGCCGGGCCCACCCGCGAGTTCATTGACCCGGTCCGCTACATCTCCAACCGCTCCTCCGGAAAAATGGGATACGCCGTGGCCAGAGTCGGACGCCGCCGCGGCGCCGAGGTCTGCCTCATCTCCGGGCCCACCGCCCTCCGACCGCCCCCGGGAGTGCGCGTCATCAACGTCATGTCCGCCCGCCAGATGTACGACGTCTCGCTCAAGGAGGCCGACAAGGCCGACATCATCATCAAGGCCTCCGCCGTCGCCGACTACCGGCCCATCACCGAGGTCAGCCAGAAAATCAAGAAGGGCTCTGACAAGCTCTCCCTCGAGCTCACCGAAAACCCCGACATCCTGGCCCAGATGGGAAGGCGCAAAAAGGACCAGATCCTGGTCGGCTTCGCCGCCGAAACCTCCTCCCTGGTCCAGCACGCCGATAAAAAACTCCACGAGAAAAACCTCGACCTCATCGTGGCCAACGACGTCACCCGGCCCGGAGCCGGATTCGACTCCGACACCAACATCGTCCTCATCATCGACAAGCACGGCCGCAAAGCCGAATGGCCCCGCATGCCCAAGCTCGAAGTCGCCGACCACCTCTTCGACCGAATCCTCGCCATGAGCAAAAGGGAAGAAAAAATCAAAAAACGGTCGGGGAAAAATAAAAACAAGGATTAACAGGATGCTCAGGATAATTCATCGGACCCTTTAAACCCGGAAAGGCAATCGTGTATATCGGAGCAAAAGTCGTCAAGCCATTGCCGGACTTCCGGCTCTTGATCACGTTCGAAAATGGAGAGCGGAGAATCTTTGATGTAACGCCCTATCTGGACAAGGGCGTGTTCCGGGAACTGAGAGAGGTGAGTTTGTTCAGTACGGTCCGGGTCAGTTTCGATACCGTGGAATGGCAAAACGGCGCCGACCTCTGCCCGGAAACCCTCTATAACGACGGTGTGCCTGCCGAAGGCTTGAGAGTCGAATGAAGATTAGACCCTGAAATCGAATAAGGCCTTGAAACTCCGCATCCTCAAGCCCGCCCCCCCCGGCATGACCCGGAACCAGCTTGGCGAACTCCTCCGCGCCGGCGATTTCAGCGCCAACGGCGCGTCATTCTACAGCCTGGGGTGTAAACCCCGGGACCCCGGGTCTCTCAACCGATTGAGCGCTGAAGGCGCGGTACAGAACTGCGCGGACCCGCGCTTTGGAGTGCGCGCGGCTTGCCGCCGCTTTGACGAGCCGGGAGCTTGCTCCCGGCGGACTCTCCCGCGAACCATAGGCCTCGGAGTGCCTCAAGCTTGGTCTTGATGGCTTGAAGAACTTGTTCCGGGGCCGGACGGCAAGCTTGCCGATCCAAAGCGGATTATCCGCCTCGGGCGGCGTCAAGCCGCCGCACTCCCAATCCGGGCTTTAACCTCCCCCAAAATAAACCAATAAAAATCAGGAACTTCCCCACTCCCGACCTACCCGAAAGTATAGTTGACAGGCCATAATGAAAGAGGTATGCTTCTAGGACGCATAAAATATATTATCTATAGAATAACATGAGCTATCCGCGTCCGGGGCCGCCACAGAGGAGAGCAAATGCCCAGGATCGAAAAGGCCGTCAACCAACTGCACTCTTTGAGCCCAAGGGAAAAGGAAGCCGCCTGTCTCCTGGCCCGAGGCCATTCCAACCTCGAAATCGCCACTCTCCTCAACATCAGCGTCAACACCGTCAAGTTCCACCTCAAAAACATCTTCGACAAAACCGGCGTCGGAAGCCGTTCCGCCCTCATGGCCCGGATCAACGACATCGTCATCAAC
>DATKZS010000165.1:0-12101 GCA_035527835.1 bacterium | reverse complement strand
GATTTACTTGGCGGTCCTTGGCGCTCTTGGCGTCTTGGCGGTTTTCTTACGGCCTATTTTGGACAAGAGTGTCATTTTCTATTGAATGAGCTCATGCGGTTTTAATGATGGAGAGGCCAATGAAAGCGCCGTCGTGCCGGCGCACTCCAAGGCGCCTGGCCGCTAGGCGGGGCCGCCGACCGATTTGTAACCGCCCCCGTTCTCCTATATCTTATTCGGCCAATGAGCTGGTTTTATCTGAGTGAGACCGCGTTCAAGGCCGCGGTAATTTTTTATGTCCTGGCCATCGGGCTGTACCTGTTGTACCTGGCGAGGAAGAGCGCGGGTCCGGGCCGGGCCGCCACCGCCGCGGCCGTGGCCGCCGTGACGCTCCATACCCTGGGCCTCGCCTTCCGCTGGATCCAGGCCGGGATCGCCCACCCGCCCTTCACCAACCTCTATGAGTCGCTGCTCTTCTTCTCGTGGGGCATTGCCGTGTTTTACCTGGTCATCGAGTCCAAGTACAAGTTCAAGGCGGGCGGCGCGTTCATCCTGCCGGTGGCGCTCGGGGCCATGGGCGCGGCGGTGCTCAACCCGTCGAGCGGGAAGGAAATCCAGGACCTGATGCCCGCGCTCCAGTCGCACTGGCTCCACGCCCACGTCGCCATCGCCGCGCTGGCCTACGGCGCCTTCGTGGCGTCCTTCGGCGCGTCCCTCATGTTCATGGTCAAGGACGGGGTCCCCAGGAAATGGCTCGGCCTCGCGGCGAACCTCTTCATGGCCTTCATGACCCTGGTATCCGACCGCTTCAACATCCTGCTCCACGGATACTTCACCCTCAATACCGTGACCCCCGACGGCCAGGTCACCGCGGACCTCGCCACCCTCCGCGGCCCCGGAAAGCTCCTGCTCATCGCCGCCATCTACTTCGTCATCGCCGCCGGCCTGTATTTATTCCGCAAGGACGACGAGTTAAAAAGCGCGGCCATCCTGGGCATTCCCTACGCGCCCTTCGTGACGCTGTTGGGCACGCTCTCGGCCGCCGTGGGCCTCATCGTCCTCAGCCGCGCCACGCTCACCGACCCCGCGCTGGCGCTCTTCGGCAATCCCTTCAAGATCATCATCCTCTGCCTCGTCATCTTCGTGGGCGGGGCCACCGTGGCCCTGGACCTCACGCTCCCCCGCATCCGCGAGTTCCTGCCCGACGCCAACAAGCTCGACAACATGAACTACGTCATCATCACCATCGCCTTCCCCTTGATGACCATGGTCATCGTCACCGGCGCGGTCTGGGCCAAGCACGCCTTCGGCCAATACTGGCAGTGGGACCCCAAGGAGACCGCGTCGCTCATCACCTGGCTCATCTACACCATCTACCTCCACTCCCGGACCTCCCTCAACTGGCCGCCCCGCCGCGTCGCCGCCATCTCCATCCTCGGCTTCGCCTCCGTCGTCTTCACCTACCTCGGCGTCAACGTCATCGGACCCGGATACCACGCCTACGCCTCGTTCTAACATCATCCGCCACCATGCGGGAGCGACTTAACACGCAATCCTCGCCCGCATTCACCATGACCCGAACGACCCCGCATCGCGGGCTTGGCCTGAGCATAGGGCAATGTTATGATCCAGGACCATGAAGATTGCGCTGCCATTGTCCGGCGTCATTCACCCGGCCTGGCCAGTCCCCCGGACGGAGCCAGCGCCATGACCAGCGACCGGATGACCAGCGAAGAGCGGCTCGACACGGCCATGCGCTGCGGCGTGCCTGACCGGGTGCCGGTGGCCCCGCTCATCCATTACTTTGCCGCGGCCTGCGCCGGCATGACCTGCGCCGACCTGTGGTGGAGCCGGAAGAAATATCACCAGGCCATGCGCGCGTGTTATGACCTGGCCGGCCCCTGGGACGCCGCTTACCTGCTCGACGCCGCGAGCCCCGAGGCCTATACCTGGCTCGTGCCCATGAAGATGAAAGTCCCCGGCCGCGAGCTGCCCGCCGACAGCCCCGCCCAGTTCCTGGAAATGGAGATCATGAAGCGGAGCGACTACGAGTGGTTGGTCAAGCGCTATAAGGGCGGAGACCGGCTCGCCTTCCTGTCCCTGCTCACCAAGCTGGTGCGGCGCGCCAACCATCCGCGCCTCCAGGGCGCCCGCGGCATCCTCCGGCTCATCCGCGACGGCGCGCTCCAGGCCCATTACTACCGCCAGAACACGCGCATCTGGAGGAGGCTGGGCGTGGCCATGTACTATGGAGGCGGCCTGGAAGCGCCGTTTGACACCTTCTCCTGCACCCGGAGCTTCGAGCCGTTCATTGACGACTTGATGGAGGTCCCGGAGCTGGTGGCGGAGGCCGCCATGGCCGCGGTCCCGAGCTTTGTGCTCGCGGCCCGGGCCTCCCGCCGCGTGACCGGGGTCAAGCGCTTCATGGTGCTGTGCCACCGCTCCAGCAACGACTTCATCTCGCCCCGCATGTTCCGGGACCTGGCGCTGCCAAGCCTCACCAAAATCTGCGGGCGCCTGGCCCGCCACGGCATCCTGACCGCGCTGCACATGGACGGCAACTGGGACCGCAACCTGGAGCTTTTAAAAGAGCTGCCGCCCGCCTCCTGCACGGTCCAGCTCGACGGCGCCTCCGACATCTTCCGCGCCCGCAAGGTGCTCGGCAATCACGTCAGCATCCTGGGCGACGTGCCGCCCCTCATGCTCTATCAGGCCGAGCCGGCAACGGTCGAGGCCTATTGCAAGCGGCTGATCGAGGAAGTGGGAAGGGACGGCGCGTTCACCCTGGGCGCCGGGTGCGAGGTCCCATTTAACGCCAAGGTCGAGAACGTAAGGGCAATGGTCGGGGCGGTGAAAAAATACGGATATTATTAACAGCTCCTCATGCCGCGAGGCCGCGCCCTGAAAGAATGAAAAGATTTTTGACAGGATTAACAGGATTTACCGGATGAAAAAACAGGAGGCGGATTCTGAACATCCGGTAAATCCTGTTAATCCTGTCAAAAGTATTTTCTAAACATCCAACTAGAGCAGCCCCTTGCGGCGGGCGATAGTGCGGTAGAGTTTCTGGTATTCGATGTCCCACTCGGGCGTGCCTTCCTCCAGGTGCTTGATCTTGTCGCGGACCTCGCGGTCCACTTCCAGGGCGATGCCCAGGTGGGTGTCAAAGACCTTGGCGATCTTCTGGCGCAGCCCGTGGTCCTCGGTGTAGACCTCCTCCACCCGGTTGTTGTACATGAAGCTCTCGATGATCTGATTGGTGATCCAGATGATGGCCTTGTCTCCAGACTCGAACCCCTTCTCCTCCGCGATCATCCTTTTCAGCTTGCCGAACTCGGTGTAGCTGATCCCGCGCTTCTGGATCATCTCCCGGGCCTGGCTCGCGATCTCCTCCTCCATGCGCAGGTGCTCCTTGATGATGGCCTCCACGTCCAGGATCACCTCGGGGACCTCCTCGGGCGGGACCTCGATGTCCTCTTCCCGGACGAGGCTGTTGACAATGTCTTCCGCGATGGGCTTGATTTTTCCCCGGTAGATTCTCATGGCTAATGACGGATGGAACTTCTTGAAATTTTCCGTTCTCAACCTACCTGAAACCAGGGCGATTGTCAAACCCGGACGCCGCCGGAACGAGCCCGCGCGGCCGGAGGCGGACCCGTCCTGCTCCACGTCCGCCGGGGTGGAGGCAACCTCTTCCTGGTCGTGCCCAAATAACCTGACGACCCGGGTTCTGGCCTTTAATGGCATATTAACGGCGTGGCCCGGTTGTTGTCGCCGTTGCTTTAGCTCCGAGGCCCGGCCGCGAGCGGGGCCATTGCCCGCGCATGACAAATTCTGTATCATCATGGATCAGGGGATGGTAAACTGTTTCTACCCTGGAACTTGATCCATGACGACGCCGGTGAAACATCTACGTCTTAAGTATCCGAACGCGGATCAGTTCGCAAAGGACTATCCGCTGCTGCGGGAGGGGAGGCTGTTCCTTCCGGTGGCCAAGGTCGAGCACGTGGGCGCGGCGATCATCCTGGACCTGCAGGTGCCGGGACTGGAGGAGGTTTTCAGCATCTCCGGCAGGGTGGCCATGTCCATCAGCCCGGAGACGGCCAAGCAGGGAAACCGGCCGGCGGGGATGTGGATTGATTTCATGGAGAACTCCGCCAAGGCGCTCAACGACCTGGAAGCCGCGCTCCGGTCCAATGACGAGTACCGCCGGAAGCTGAATCTGTCCGAGCGGCCGGGCCAGGCCCCGGAAGTCAAACTCGAGCGCATCAAGCCCGAAGCGCCCGCTCCCGCGCCGGACCGCAAATCCGCGGCCGACGAAAAACCCGCGGCCGGCTCCGCACCGTCCAGCCAGCCGATCTTCTCGGAGAGCTTCCGGCCGCCGGCCCCGCCCCCGTCGCGGCGCGGGACCAGGGAAAAACTCGCGCCGGAGACCAAGACCCGGGCCAAGCCCATCCCTTCGGAACGGATCCGGCCGGCCGCGTCGCACCCATCCCAACCCTCGGCCACCGAGACCGGCAAGACGCCCTCGCCGCCGCTGGCCGGGAATGAAGCAGCGGGGGAAGAATTCATTTTGAATGAGGAAGCACCGGCCAAAGCGCCTCAAGCCGAAGCGCACGGAGCAGCGCCCTCGCCCAACCATCCGGAGAATGCCATCGCGCCGAGTCCGGCCGATGAGGGCCCCGAGCTCGAAGACGAGCTCGTGCAACCAGGGCCGAAAGAAGGGCCGTCAGTCGCGTTCGACGACGCGGCCGCGGACCAGAAGCCTGAGGAGGCAAAGGCCGCTCCCTTGGAGGAGACGGCCGCTGGCGCGCCGGAGAAATCAGGGCCGCCCACGCCGGAGGAGCCGGAGGCCGACGCCTCCGGGAGTTCGGCGGCGGCGAGGCCGGCGGCCAAAGTCGAGCAGGGCTCGCCGACGAAGACCGATCCCGACGCGGTGGAAGTCGGTTGGGTCCGAGAGGTGCTTGATCAGGGGGAAGTGCCGCAGGAAGAGGTGGAGCTGCCGCCGGAAAAGCCGGGCATCCAGGAGCGGTCGGACCTGACTCCCAAGGAGCGCGAGCGCCTCGAACCGGTCGGTCTCTTCATTATGGACCTGGTCAAAGCCATGGCCAAGTCCGCGTACTACGAACCGAACCACCCCTCCGCCATGGCGGCCCGCGAAGGCTTGTACGCCCAATTCAAGGAGGCCCTGAAAGATTCCCCGGAAATCATGATCACGCACATGATCACCAAGGAGAGGACTGACCTGTTGATTTCCGGCGTGCTCGAGGGCCAGATC
This sequence comes from bacterium, assembly GCA_035527835.1. Taxonomy (GTDB): domain Bacteria; phylum RBG-13-61-14; class RBG-13-61-14; order RBG-13-61-14; family DATKZS01; genus DATKZS01. Next base: position 6,844 of record DATKZS010000165.1, on the reverse strand, counting down.
AGCGTGCGCACCGTGGTCGGCGCCGGTATGGCCGAGACCTTCATCCCCAAGCTCAAGGAATATTTCGAGCGCAAGGGCCTGCTCAGCATCGCGCTGAAAAAGGACCTGGCCGAAGAAGCGTTCGGCGCCTTCATCACCATCATGAGCGATCCCCGGGCCGACCGGGGCCAGGCCGGGGAACAGGCGGGCGCGATTCTAACCAAGATGCTGGCGGAATGCGGCGTGTCCGAGGTGTCCGCGGTGTTTATTGACGACGTGATCGAGCTGGAGGACAAGGTGTCCTGGCGGGTGCAGATGGCCATCAACCGGCTGGCCAAGGACCTGCGCGTGATGCCGATGTTCAAGAACATGAACGAACGCGAGATGCGGCGGATGAAGGTCCGCATCGTGCAGGACATCATCCGGCCCCTGCGCGTTCCGGCGCTGCTCAAGGAGATTATTCTCAATTGTTACGTCATTGCCAAGCACTCCAAGGACCTGGACGAGGAAGACCTGGAGAGCAGCGTCATTGCTTCCTTTCCCTTCTCCATGCTCATGGCCACCTCCAAATTGATCTTCGCGGACCTCGATCATCTCCGCGAGAGACAGAAGGAGGACCCGGACAGCGCCGTCATCGCCCGCCGGCTGCGCGGCGCCATCCGGATCGTGCGCCTGATCGCCCTGCGCGTGATTGAAGAGAACGCTCCGGGGGCCCGCGAATTTCTGGAGGGGCTATATTTCAAGGAGATCCTGGCCTTCCACGAGCTGCCGCCCCAAGTCCAGTACCGGGTCAACACCGTGAAATTGACCAATGACGTCAAGGACAACCTCGAGGGCTATGTCCGGGAGGTGGAGCAGGCCGCCCGTGTCGAGGACGCGCGCACGCTCATCCAATGCTTCCAGCGCGTGGCCCCGATCATGATCGAGAAACACGACTGGGCGCCGCTCTTGGCCATCACCCGGTCCCTGCATCGGGCCGGGACCGACAATGCGGTGTTCCGGGACGGGCCCGGCGACCTGCGCAACCCGATCGGCCAGGTCTTCAGCGGCCTGATCGAGGACCTGGTCAAGGCCTTTGACAAAATCGAGGCCGGAGACCTGGCGGCCGCGGATGAAATCGCGGTGTTGCTGGGAGACCTCGGGGTCGAGTTGCTGGCCAAGGTGCTGTCCGTCAGCGAAGTGCGCTCGGCGCGAAAGAACGCGGTGGACACCCTGGTCAAGATCGGGGCGCCGGCGCTCGAGCGCGTGCGTAAAATCCTCGACGACCCGGTCCAGGCCTGGTTCCTGCAGCGCAACGCCCTGCTCATCATCAGCATGATCGGCGGCGGGGAGGACGACATCAAGCGGGCGCGGCGGTTCCTGCGCCATTCGAAGCCGCAGCTGCGGGAGGAGGCCTTGAACTCGCTGGTCCGCTTCGAGGGTAAGGCCGCGGAGTCGGCCCTGATTGCGGCCCTGGATGACTCCGACCGCCGCACCGTGCGCCGGGCCCTCGCCGGCTTGAGCCTGATCCAGCCGCTGTCGGAAGCCGCCATCAAGGGAATGCTGACGCGCATTACAAGCGAGCCGGGCAAGACCCGCGAGACCCCCAAGGACCATGAAGACAAGATCGCTCTCCTGATCCGCAGCATCGGCACCATGCCCGATCCCCCCCTGCTGGCCGAGATCGAGTCCACCTTGATCGAGGTGGGCGAGAAGCGCTGGAAAAAGAAAGGCGGGATTCTGAAGAAGCTGCGCCGGACCCTTGAGGAGGAGGACGCCCCCGTCGTGCTCCTGGCCGTGGTCGAGGCGCTCGGCAGGCTCGGCGGGCCCGGCTCGGCCAAATTGCTCGAAGCCGTGGCCAAAGACGACTCCCCGCTGGGCGCCAAAGCCAAGGAAGCCGCCAACCGCCTCCAACTCCGGAACCAGACCTGAAACGCCCATGAACCGTGATTTGCAACCTGACGAAACCCTGGACGACCTCCTGCACGGCGAGCTCAAGCTGATCCAGAACAAGGACGGCTACCGCTACTCCGTGGACGCGCTCCTGCTCTCATCCTTCGCGCTCCCCTTCGTGGGCGGCGCCGACGTGCTCGACATGGGCACGGGCGCCGGCGTGGTGGCGCTGATCCTGGCCCAGCGCGGCCGGCCGCGGAGCGTGGTCGGAGTGGAGCTCCAGAAGCCCCTGGCCGCGCTCGCCAAGAGAAACGCCGCCCTCAACCCCACCACGCCGCGGGTCGAGGTCATCCGCGGCGACGCCTGTCTGCTCCGCCTGGAATGCGGGCCCGGCTCGTTCGGCGTTATCGTGTCCAACCCGCCCTTCCACCGGAGCGACTCGGGAATGATCAGCCCCAACATGGAAAAGGCCTTTGCCCGCCACGAGCTCGCCATGAGCCTCAAGCGCTGGCTCCACGAGGCCAAAAAACTCCTGGCCCCCGCCGGCCATCTCATGATCGTCTTCCCCGCCGACCAGCAAGACCGCCTCGCCGCCGCCGCCGCCGCCGTGGGCCTTGGCCTCGCCCGCCGCCAGTACGCCCTCGACCGGCCCGGCGGTTCGAAGAAGCTCATCCTCGTGGACCTGGGCATGGACCCCGGCCCCACCGAGGACCTGCCCGACGTCCCCATCGAGACCGAACAGGGGAGGTTCAGCCTCGACGGCTATAGATAAAGGCCTGACCACACCGACCCGCTTCAATTTGACACCTTCATTCAATAGTGCTAAGGTTCTGAAAGCGTAATTCGAGAAATTTTGATGCGCTTCCTTTAACTTTATCCGGCGAGATAAGAAAGGAAGGAAAATAAGTGACCAGGACCGACATCGGGAACACATGCCTTCTTCGCAAGGAGAAGGCTTTTTTTTGTCCGGCGGACGGACGCATCAATCGAAGAGGTTTTCATCCCGTGGCGCTGACTTTTAACGGGGCGGGGAGACAAAGATGGTGAAGCGGCAAAGGGAGATACTGGACCACGCCGGCGTGGACCGCGCGCTGAAGCGGATCGCGCACGAGATCGTGGAGAAGAACCGGGGCGTCAAGGACCTGGCCCTGATCGGCATCCGCACCGGCGGGGAGGGGATCGCGCAGCGCCTGAAGGCGCTCCTGGAGGAGATCGAGGGCGGGACCGTGCCCTGCGGTTACATGGACATCACCATGTACCGCGACGACATCTTCCACACCCGGACGCACCCGGAGGTCCACGCCACCATGGTGGACTTCCCGATCGAGGGCAAGGTGGTGGTGCTGGTGGACGACGTGCTCTTCACCGGCCGCTCCGTCAGGGCCTCCATGGACGCCCTCATGGACATGGGCCGGCCCCGCCGCATCCAGCTCGCCGTGCTCATAGACCGCGGCCACCGCGAGCTGCCCATCCGGCCCGACTTCGTCGGACGCAACATCCCCACCGCCAGGGGCGACCTCGTGAACGTCACCGTGGGCCAGAAAAAGGGCGGCGACAAGGTGGTGCTGGTCGAGGGAGAGGACAAGGAGGAAGAATAAGAAAAAAGCAACAAGGATATTCAGGATAATCAGGATAAGAAAAAATGAATTAATTATCCTTAACATCCCGTGCATCCCTGTTGAAAAATTTTCTTTCTTCCCCCAAGCGGATATCAGAGAAGGTCCATCAGAAATAAGGAGGAACCATGGGACTCAAGATCACGAGCCTGCTCGACCTGTCCGGGGTGGGCCGCGACGACATCAACCTGATCCTGGACACGGCCCAGTCCTTGAAGCAGATCAATTTAAGGCCGATCAAGAAGGTGCCCACGCTCCGCGGCCGCACCCAGGTCAACCTCTTCTTCGAGCCGTCCACCCGCACCCGCATGAGCTTCGAGATCGCCGGCAAGCGGCTCTCCGCCGACACCGTCAACTTCACCAGCAGCTCCTCGTCCACCACCAAGGGCGAGACGCTGATGGACACCGTGAAAAACATCCAGGCCATGAAGCCGGACATCCTGGTGATCCGCCACCAGGCCTCCGGCGCCCCCCACATGATCGCCAAAATGGTGCCCACCCCCGTGATCAACGCCGGCGACGGCGCGCACGCCCACCCCTCCCAGGCGCTGCTCGACATGTTCACCGTCCGCGAGAAGCTCGGCCGCCTCGATAAGCTCAAGATCGTGATCGTGGGCGACATCCAAAACTCCCGCGTGGCCCGCTCCAACATCCAGGGCTTCACCATAATGGGCTCCACCGTCTGGGTGTGCGGACCGCCGACCCTCATCCCGCCCGGAATCGAGGAGATGGGCGCCAAGGTCTCCTATGACCTCGATCGCGTCATCGCCGACGCCGACGTGATCATGATGCTCCGCATCCAGCTCGAGCGCGGCTCCGGCACCCGCTTCCCCACCCTGCGCGAGTACTCCATCCGCTACGGCCTCAACCTGCGCCGCCTCGAACGCGCCCGGCCCGACGCCCTTATCATGCACCCGGGACCCATCAACCGCGGCGTCGAGATCAGCCCCGAGGTCGCCGACGGGCCGCGCTCCATCATCCTCGACCAGGTCGAGAACGGAGTGGCCGTGCGCATGGCCCTGCTTTATCTCTTGTGCGGAGGGACAGATGAAACTGCTAATTAAAGGCGGCCGCGTGATTGATCCATCCCAGGGCCTCGCCGAGCCCCGCGACGTGCTCGTGGAAAAGGGCCGGGTCGCGGACCTGCTCCCCCCCGGGAAAAAAGCCGGCGACGCCAAGGTCGTGGACGCCAGGGGATGCTGGGTCGTGCCCGGACTCATTGACATGCACGTGCACCTCCGCGAGCCGGGACAGGAGTACAAGGAAACCATCGCCACCGGCGCCGCCGCGGCCATCGCCGGCGGAATCACCGCCGTGGCCTGCATGGCCAACACCAATCCCGTGAACGACAACGCCTCCGTCACCGACTACATCCTGGAAAAGGCCGGGGAGGCCGGCAAGGCCCGGGTGTACCCGGTCGGCGCCGTCACCGCGCACCTGAAAGGCGAGGGACTGGCCGAGCTCGGCGAGCTCAAGGACCACGGATGCGTGGCCGCCTCCGACGACGGCCGGCCCGTGATGAACGCCGAGCTCTTCCGCCGCGCCCTCGAATATTGCCTCGCCCTCGACATCCCCGTCCTCGACCACGCCGAAAACCTCGACCTCTCCTCCGGCGGATGCATGAACGAGGGCATCATCAGCACCGAGCTCGGACTCACCGGCATCCCCGCCGCCGCCGAGGAGACCATGGTCGCGCGCGACGTCATCCTGGCCGAGCTCACCGGCGCCAGGCTCCACGTCCAGCACGTTTCCGCCGCCGGATCCGTCCGCATCATCCGCGAGGCCAAGGCCCGGGGGGTCAAGGTCACCGCCGAGACCTGCCCCCATTACTTCACGCTCACCCACGAGGCCGTGCGCGGCTACGACACCAGCTTCAAGATGAACCCGCCGCTCCGCTCCCGCGCCGACCTCCTCGCCGTGATCGAGGGCATCAAGGACGGCGCCATTGACGCCATCGCCTCCGACCACGCCCCCCACAGCCTGGTGGAAAAAGACCTCGAGTTCAGCGAGGCCCAAAATGGAATCGTGGGCCTCGAAACCCTGCTCCCCCTCTCGCTCCGCCTCGTCCATGACGGTATCATCACTCCATCGCGCTGGGTCGAGATGGTCTCCATGAACCCCGCCCGCATCCTGGCCGTGCCCGGCGGGAGCCTTAAAGTCGGCGCCGCCGCGGACATCAGCGTGATCGCGCCCGACGAGGAATGGACGGTGGACAAGACCAGGTTCCTTAGCAAGGGCCGCAACACGCCATTTAACGGCTGGAAGGTCAAAGGCAAGGCCCGGGCGGTGATCGTGGAGGGCAAGGTCGTAAAGGTTTGAGGCTTGGGGCTTGGGGCTTGAGGCTTGAGGCGAATGCCTTCCGAACTCAAGCCTCAAGCCCCACGCCTCAAGCCTCTCTTTGCTTGACAATCCAGCCCTCCGGGTTAAACTATAAAGCTCGATGGAAAAGGGCCTGAAAGACCGGCTCCGCGTGCTGGCGGCGCAGATTCCGGAGGAAGGCAAGGAGCTTAGCGAGGACCTGCCGCGGGAGTGGCTCACCAATATCCCGGAGTTCTCGAATGACGAGGACACGCATATGGAGGGGCCGATCCGCGTCCGCGGCCGGGTGATGAGGGAAGGCGAGAACCTGCGGCTCAAGGGCGAGGTCGCGGCGGACCTGGTGACGTTTTGCACCCGCTGCGGCGAGACCATCAATTACGTGCTCTCCGGCAAGGTGGATGTCATCCTGATCAAGGGGCAGGAGCCGGCGCGGGGGGACGAGCACGAGCTCACGCCGGACGAGGCCGCCGCCACGTATTACGACGGGGTGGAGGCCGACCTGGCGCCCTTTTTCCGGGAGGAAATAGCCATCCAGGTCCCCTTGCAGCCCCTGTGCCGGCCCGATTGCGCGGGGCTGTGCTCCGTCTGCGGAACCAACCTGAACAACGGAAAGTGCGGCTGCGGGCAAAAGGAGGCCGACCCCCGGCTCGCCGGCCTGCGCAATCTGAAATTGAATAGCTAAGCCCCGGTCCGTGATCCTGTTGCTTCACGGGCAGGGATTTTTTTGGCCTGGACAAGACGGCCGCAATATTTTTTAAGCGCAAAGACGCAAAGATCGCAAAGAAAAGAGCGCCATTTAATTCATTTTGTCTCAGTGCTGTCCAAAATAAACGGACCGGAGAACCGCCAAGACGCCAAGAGCGCCAAGGATTATTTTTAAACACGATTTTAAGAGAGCTTGGGTGCGAATGTTTCTGGCTTGGCGCTCCCGTCGGCCGGTTCGCCAAGCCGGTTGGGGCCGACGTTCCGGAGCTGTTCTTTGCCGGGCCGCGAAGAAACATCATGATTTACTTGGCGATCCTTGGCGCTCTTGGCGTCTTGGCGGTTTTCTTGCGGCC